>CAJOLF010000055.1 GCA_905235295.1 uncultured Ruminococcus sp.
AATCCGCTTTACCTGCGGCTTCACCGTCAGCCGACTGACTGCCCTCGACAGTGTTGACGGATTCCTGCTGTGCCTTCAATTCCTGCGGGTTCGATTCGGTTGCCTTGCTTTCCTTTTTATCGCTGGATTTCAACGTCACATTAACCGTGAACGTTGAGCCGACGCCCTTCTCGCTGTCAACCTTGATATTGCCGTTCATCATCTCGACTATACTTTTCGTGATTGCCATTCCGAGTCCCGTACTGCCGTACTTATTTGACTTGTTCTCGTCCTCCTGGCTGAACGCTTCAAAAATCTTTGGCAAAAAGTCTTTGTCCATACCGACGCCGGTGTCCTTTATTGTGAACCGCAGCGTTGACTTGTCTGCGAAGCGCGCGGTTTGCTCAATGTTAAACGTCACCGTGCCGCCCTCAGGCGTGAACTTTACCGCGTTGCCCAGGATATTTATAATAACCTGCTTGAGCTTCATATCGTCGCCGATATAGTAATCGTCTACCCTGCCGTTGATTCGGCAATCATATTTAAGCCCCTTTGCCTCGCACTGACCGCCGATCATGGTGTTGATTTGCTCCAGCATTTGGCGGAAAGAGAACTCCTCGTTCTTCAATGTCATACGTCCGCTCTCTATGCGGCTCATATCAAGAATATCGTTGATAAGGCTCAGCAGATGCTTTGCGCTGGAGTCGATTTTGACCAGCTGTTCTCTGGTTTTCTCCGGCAGCTCCGGATCGCTGAGAGCGATTTTGTCCAGTCCGATGATAGCGTTCATAGGCGTGCGGATTTCGTGGCTCATACTGCTGAGGAAAGCGGTCTTGGCGGCGTTTGCCTGCTGCGCTCCTTTGAGGGCGTTTGCAAGCAGCTCGTTACGCTCCCTCTGCTCGCGGATGACCTCGGTAATGTCGGATTTCAGCAGGATGTAGAATTTTGCCTCGCGGTTGACAACATAAAACACGAAACGCTTGTAGCAGGTTTTTCCGTCAAGCTCGCACACTATGTCCGCTTCGTAAAAATCGTTCTTGTTAAGCTCTCTGACCAATGTTTCGTGACGCAGGGATTCTGCCATCGCGGTCTTTTCTTCCTCGTTACCCGAGAGAACAGGAACGACCTGTTCTTCAATATATTTGCTGTAATTCCCTCTGCTTTCCTTAGGAAAAATGCTGCCGCCCTGAATATGCTCGGGGTCGCCGATTACCACAGAGTATTCACCGTCTATCAGTGAAGTAATCATATCGTACTGCTCTACAAGCGCCTTGTTCAGAATGGTTTTGTTTACCATTTCGTTGTTATAATCGTATTCCGTAAAGAAGGAGATAATGTCGCCTGTAGTGGGATCCTGACGAATATTCTCGGTAATCTTAACAAAGCACTTTCTGCCGTCGAGCCGCTGCGTAAAGAAATAATCCGTGAGATGGTTGACGCCGCTGTTGAAGGTGTTGATCAGGCTTTCGGCGGAAATACGCTCCGCAAAGCGTTTTCTGTCCGATTCCAGCGGCAGATACTGCTGCCATTCCGCAACGTGATCCGCGCCCGGGGTCGGGTCAAACTGAAACGGGTCGGAGCCTCTGATGTCCTCCAGAATATCGCGGGTGAGATTGACGCGCAAAAAGCTCAGCGCGCCGTTGGAAAGGCTCTCTAAATCCGCGCGGGTGCTTTCATACATCGCCTCCGCTTTTGCCTGGCTCTCTTTGATTTTGGTCACGTTCGTGTAGTTGCAGTAGGCGTACAGCACCCCCTCCTCTTCGATAAACGCGTAGTGGAGGTTAACCCAAATCAGGTTGCCTTTCATCGTATATTTGCGAATCGTCAAATTGTTGACGCCGCTGCGCGTTGTGTGGTGCTTAAACAGATAGGCGACCTCGTCGCGGTCACTGGGGTGAATGGTGCTCATGGAGCCGTTCTCCACGCGGATACATTCCTCTTCGGTACCCTCCATCATTTCCGCGAATTCTCTGGTACACCAGATTGGCTCGTAGGAGCCGTCGGGCGAAACGCGCATCATAACGGCGTTGTTATCCAAAGATTGAAACAGCTTTTCATAAAAGCCTGTTTTGAAATCCAGCATAAAAATTCCTCCGTTTTATTAACATCGTATTTGTGTTTGTGTTCCTTCTATTTAGATGATGTCCTTATGCCGGATATAACTATAGCACAAAACAACACATTTGACAACTAAATAACTTATTATGTCTCAAAAATAACTACACTGCTTCACGCAGCATTTTCTCTTTCAAACAAGCACATCCGGACAAATCAGTTTACCGTCAGAAGTTCAGCCTTTAGCCGGTAGAGGTAACCTCCGGCGATATACTTCTCTCAATACCAAACGATGTAACGGTTCATAGCTTTAACCGTTCAAGATATAATAACGGTATGGACGGTAACTTTACAACAGGTGTATTCCAAAATAAAGTTACCGCAGATATGTTCTTTAAGTCTACCGTTGAAAACTCATGGCTTGTAAGCCCCGGCAACAGAACCTGCTACGCAACAGCCCGCACAACCTACTACAGTTCCTGCTGTCACAGGCAACTATGTTTATTACCGTAACTCAAATAACTGGAGCACAGTAAATGCGTATTATTGGAGCGATTCAAATACTTCAATGACGAGGTGGCCGGGAATTCCCATGGAAAACTGCGGTAATAATATCTACAGAATTGAGATTCCGGCAGAAGCACAATATATTATCTTTAATAACGGAAGCAGTCAGACCTCTGACATAAGACTTGAGGGAATAAATAAAATCTATAACGGCGCACACTGGGAAACTTATCCATAATTAACGAAGGCTGCGCTCAGTCAAATGTGAACTGAGCGCAGCCTCTTTTTCTTTCGTTTAAATATACAGTTTGCGGTTTGCTGCAGGACATTCTCTGCCGTATAATTCGCGTAAAGCCCGGCGTTTTCAAAGCTTTTCCACGCAAGTTCAGGCGTTACTTTATCGTTAGTTCAGACGTTCCAAAAATTCGTCGATTTGCTCAAAAACAAAATCAGGATTTCCTTCATACGCCATGTGTTCAGCGCCGGGTACGACCTTATAGACGGCGTTGGGCAGGGCGTCTGCCACCTTTTTTCCTTCATCCGGCGGATTGATTGTATCGTTTTCCCCCGTCAGAACGAGAACCGGCAACGTCGCCTTCGGCGCGTCTGTCATATTATCGTAGCTTTCCAGAGCTCTGCCCACCTCGTCCGTCGCGGACCATTGCGAGGAGGTTCTGCCTCCGCGCGTTCCAATCAACACGATTCCCGAAAAAAGGTTCGGATTTCTTTCCGCCGTCCTGAGAGCAATATAGGAGCCCATAGAAAAGCCAATCACGATTGGATTTTCCAGATGATAAACAGACATCAGCCCTACAAGGTCGTCAGACAAATCATCCAGCGTAAACTCACCGCTTGATTCCGTTTTTCCGTGTCCGCGGACGTCATAGCTCACAACGTTGTACTGATTCTTGTAGCGCTGAAACAGCGGATCCATATCTTCCTTGGAAAGAGTCCGTCCGTGAATGAGAATCATATCCCGTCCGCTTCCTGCTTCTTTTACGGAAAGACGGACATTGTTGACCTCCGTCATTTCTTCGTGCTCCTCACCGTCGCGCTTTAGCTCTGTATCCTGCGCCGCGCTTTGATTTGTCATTTCATTTCCCTCTTTACTCTCGCTTGTATTTTCCTCCAACGCTTTTGAAGCTTCCTTGGCTGTCGCTTCCGCGGCAGTCTCCGCGGCAGTAACGGCAGAAGTCTCTGAGCTTGCAGTATCCTTGCTGCCGCACGCGCTCAGGCAGGAGGTAATAAATAACGCAGCTATAATAATTGCCGTATATTTTCTAAACTTTTTCATATATCTCTTATCCTTTCACGCATAACTCAGAAAGCTTGGGTTGTGTTACCTTTAATCATCTGTTGCCTCTGTCAAAGCGGGTTAAGTCCTTAACCACTTCTCCCGCGATAATCAGTCCGACTACGGAAGGAACAAACGCGGTCGAGCCGGGTATATCTCTGCGCACCGTGCATTTGCGGGCTCCCGGAGGACAAACGCAGTGCCTGCGGCAGCTGATTGACATATCCTCATAAGGTCTTATCGGCTTTTCTTTTGAATAAACCACCTTGAGCTTTTTGATACCGCGGCGGCGGCACTCGTAGCGCATAACCCTGGCAAGAGGACAAACCGAAGTGCTGTAAATATCCGCCACCTCAAAAGCGGAGGCGTCCAGCTTGTTGCCCGCGCCCATAGAACTGATAATCGGCGTGTCTGCCGCTTTCGCGTTCATAACAAGCTCCAGCTTGCCCTTTACCGTATCAATCGCGTCCACTATATAATCGTACTGAGTAAAATCAAATTCATCCTTTGTATCAGGCATATAAAAGGTTTTGTAGGTTTTTACCTCGCAGTCGGGGTTGATGTCGTGAACACGTTCCTCGGCAACGTCAACCTTATACTGCCCGACTGTTTTTGTAGTCGCCAAAATCTGGCGGTTAACGTTGGTTATGCAAACCCTGTCGTCATCAATTAAATCCAGCTTCCCTACGCCGGAACGCGCAAGCGCTTCGACCGTGTATCCGCCTACTCCGCCGATTCCGAAAACCGCGACACGGGAATTTGCAAGAATATCCATAGCTTCTTTTCCGAGCACAAGCTGTGTTCTTGAAAATTGATTGAGCATATTTCTCCCCTTTTCGAAAAATAAATACTGCAAAACACTAAATATCGGTTGTGCAGTATTTATATTACCTACCTGATTAATAAGTTTATGTTATCACAACAAAGCGCCGATGTCAATGTTACCGCATCTTCGTTGAGCGCCGATTATTTCGGCTTCGCTGTTCACGCTTAATTAAGCTTAAATATGCGCTCCGCGTTTCGATGAGCAATAAGCTCCTTTTCTTCATCTGTCAGATTGGCTTTCAAAAGGAAATCCGCGCTGCAGGTATCGAACGGCACATACGGATAATCAAGCGCCCAAATAACGTGGTCCGCGCCGAACTCCCTGACCGTATATTCCAGTTGAATCTTAGACAAAATGCCGCTGGGCGTGTACCAGATATTCTCGTGAAAATAGGTTGAAATCTTCTTGTTCAGTCCTGTCGTCTGAGGGCGCATAATCTGATCCATACGGTCAAGCATTGACGGAATGGTTTCTCCCCAGTGTCCCGAGATAAATTTCAGATTTGGCAGCTTGTCAAAAATCCCGGACAAGACAAGTCTGGTAATGTGCAGACCGACATCCAAATGCCAACCGAAGCCCGCAGTCGCGAACTGCATTCCAACGGCAGCCGGGTAGTTGCCCGATAAATAATAATGCTTTTGAATCTTCGCGTCTGGGAATTCGGGGTGCCAGGATATGGGCACATCAAGCTCAGCCGCTTTCTCAAAAATCGGGAAGAACGCCGGATCGTCATAGAATTTGCCCTGCCATGTGCCCGAAATCAGCGCGCCGACAAAGCCGTATTCTTTAACGCAGCGCTCAAGCTCCCTCGCCGCCTCTTCGGGAGCCGCCATAGGAAGCGTCGCGAACGCGGCAAAACGGTCGGGGTACTTCTTCACTATACCCGCGAGAATATCGTTCGCCTCTCCGCAAATCCTCACGGCATCCTCAGCAGGCACGGTGTCGGGCACAGGTGTGGTATAGCTGAGCACCTGTACATCTACCTTCTGCTCCCGCATAAAATCAAATCGAACGGTATCGACGTCAGTCAGCTTTTCGCCCGTAAAGCGCATTGAATTGTAGGCTCCGCGCACCTTCTCGGGCAACTCCGTCAGATAGGACGGAGCTCCGTATTTTGCTGTCGCGTCAAGGATTCGTTTATCGGCGCAGTGTTCTTCTATAGTTATTATTTTCATATTTATTCCCCTTTCGGTCAACGGTAATCCGCGCTTTTTCTCTCTCAAAAGCC
Organism: uncultured Ruminococcus sp.; assembly: GCA_905235295.1. GTDB lineage: Bacteria > Bacillota > Clostridia > Oscillospirales > Acutalibacteraceae > Ruminococcoides. The sequence goes on from CAJOLF010000055.1 coordinate 5,890, forward strand.
TTGTTACCGCCTTTGTTATAATTCTAACACTCCGCGCACAAAAAATCAACAACTCCTCCCCTATTCTCCGGAAAATAAAAGCCTCCTGCGCCTGACTATTGAACAAGCAGGCTGATTCAATGTAATTATGTGACAGGCGCGATTGTATTTTGCAGTATTTTTTGAAAATATGTTAATTTAGGTGTTGTAAAAACGAAAAAAACACGTTATAATATAGATACATATATTCCAAAGGAGAAATTGCTATGGATACAACCGTAAATTTTGAAGGAAAAGTTTGCACTGTCACAATCAGCGGCAGAATAGATACCCTGACAGCTCCCGAACTGGAGAACATATTTAACGATATTGAGCCGAAAGCGGATAAGATTATTTTTGATATGACCGAAGTGCAGTACATTTCCTCCGCCGGATTAAGGGCGCTTATCGTCGCGCACCGCGCTATGAGCAATAAGGACGGTCTTATTCTCAAGGGACTGAACAAAAACGTCAAAACCATTATCACCCTTACGGGATTTGACAAACAGCTTAATATTGAGGAATAATCTATTTGGGCTGTACCGCCGTAAATTCGCCGTTCCCGATTACCCTGTCCGAAAGCTTTGAAGCGGACAGGTCACAACGGGCAATCCGTGGTTCTGTTGCGGCTCACCTATACATATTTACTTATTCCCTTACTTAGGCATTGATGAAAACGGCAAGTTATTCAAACACTACCGTGAAGAAACAGTACAGATTGATCGTGTAGAAACGGACGACTTTCAACCTTATTACTATGTTGTACCTTTTTATTTACACAGCGGCCGTCTGTACCGTTTTTTATTATCGGAAAAATATCTTTCACATTATCCTGGTCTCCGCTTCGGACGCGGTTTTTACACTATTATCAATTAATTTCTTTACCGCAGAGGTACGCTATGAAAAAAACTATATTTATTAAATTCTCGTTAATTCTTCTTCCTATCGTCCTTTTGCTGAACGCGGCGATATTGGTTTTTATTTATGAATTTACATACTACTACGCTTTTGATTCCAACACTAAACACGTCCAAGAAGCCGCGAAAATCGGAGCGGAATTGTTGAAGTGCAACTATCCCGACAGTCAAAAGGATGTTCAGGCAGTCTCAAACTCATTTACTTCGCTTTGCAACATTCTCGACGCAAAATATATGTACGCAGTCAATATTGATGTTGAACGCAGCACCGAACAGTACTTTGTTCTCGGCTTTGGCAAAGACGCTTCCGAAGAAGCAAAAAAATCCAGATACCCCGGTTATGTCGTCAACGGAACTTTGAATCCTGATTTAATCGCTGTTTATAACGGTGACGACAGCGGCGTTATCCGCCATGAATCCAATCAATTCGGTAATACGCTCATCTGTTATCTTCCTTTAACCGAGTATACCACAAAAGACGCCCAAACCGGTAAAACAAATACTGTTAAACTGGAGAATCCTCTTATTATCGGCGCGGAAATAGACATTTCCATAGTTGTTACTGAATTTCAAAACAATTTTTTCAAACTCGCCGCGCTGACTATAATCGTAACCTTTCTGATTATTTTTACTTTTGATATGCTTTTGTACTTCAGAGTATCCAGACCCATCAAAAAAATCAGCGGCAGAATGAATAGCTTTGTATCGGACCGCGATAAAGAATTTGAAAAGCTCCCAATCAAAGGCACCGACGAGCTTAGTGAAATGTCTAATTCCTTCAATATTATGGCGGGGGGTATTGACACATATATCAAGGACATCGAAAAACTAACTAAAGAAAAGCACACCAGAGACGCGGAGCTGAATATCGCGCATAAAATCCAGGAAGGTTTATTGGAGCCGCCTTCATTCCGCAACCAAAACTTTGAAGTCAATGCCTATATTCTTGCCGCCAGGGACATCGGCGGCGACCTGTACGACTACACTATCCTCGATGACGGCAGAATATATATCGCGATTGCGGATGTGTCCGGTAAAGGAATCTCCGCCGCTCTGTTTATGTCGCGCGCGATTACTCTACTGAAGCAGTACGCGCGTTTGGGTTATTCTCCCGCGCAGATTTTGGCGGTATTCAACAACACACTCGCCGCGCAAAATCCAAATAATCTGTTCATCACCGCCTTTGTCGCGTTATACAATCCTGAAACAAATGAACTTATATACTCGAACGCAGGGCATAATTATCCGTATATCATCTCCGATAAGCTTATTGAGCTTGACGGAGCCAAAGGTACGGCGGCGGGTATTTTCCCAAATTTGGAATACGATGAGATTTCCTTAACCTTAAAGGACGGCGATGTTGTCTTTATGTACACCGACGGCGTTGTCGAAGCAGAGAATAATCAGGGAAGCTTTTTCGGCGACGAAGCGCTCAAAGATGAGCTGCGCGTTCATATCGGAGCCGATACGGACAATATAATAAGCGACGTACTTAATAAGATTCATACATTTGTTGACGGAGCGCCGCAGAGCGACGACACTACTATAATAACTATGAAGGTTTTGCCGAAGCCCCTGCACAGAGAGCTGTGCGTACCGGCAAAGGCTGAAAACCTCGTCGCTTTGGACGATATGATAACAAACGATTCGGCTATACCCGAGGAACTGAAATATAATTTAAACCTGATAGCGGAAGAAATGTTTATTAACATCTGCTCTTACGCGTATCCCGATAAAACAAGTGAAGCCACCGTAAAGCTGGATATTTCTCCCGAAACGGTAACCATAACCTTTATCGACAGCGGAAAGCCCTTTGACCCGACCAAGCAGTTACTGAATATTGAGGATTACGACTATGAACACAGCGTCGGAGGACTGGGACGTTTTGTGACCTTCAGTTTAGCTGACGAATACTCTTACATTTATAAGGACAACAAAAATATTCTTAGGATTACACTTAAAACAGGCGAGTCAGATTAACCTTCTCCTGTCAGAAATGCAGAGATTAATACTGCGGATTTCAAACGGACAACAGCTTCCGGTTGAAAATTGCGGTATAACAACAAGGTTAAAGCAAAGCACTTTGCATTAAAATTTTTTGAGGTGGAAAATGGGTATTTTTATCTGCCCTGTTTGCGGGCAGGCGCTTGACTGTCACGAGAGGGTTTTCCGCTGCGAACGCGGTCACAGCTTTGACATTGCCAAGGAAGGCTACGTCAATCTGCTGTCCTCGAACAAGAGCGGAGATGCTACCGGCGACAACCGAACAATGGCGCGGTCAAGGCGGGATTTTCTTGACAAGGGCTACTTTGCTCCGCTTGCCGAGGCGGTGTGCGATCTGGTAAATCGGTATTCAGCCGACGGTGACAGCGTGCTTGACGTCTGTTGCGGCGAGGGATATTACACCGATTTTCTGTCACGGCAGCTCGACCGTCAATACTACGGCTTTGATTTGTCAAAAAGTATGGTGCGGTTGGCGGCAAAACGGCGCTGCGGTGCGCGCTTCTTTGTGGCAAACAACACATCCATTCCGCTGAAAAGCGGCTCGGTTAAGGCGGCGTTCCACCTGTTCGCGCCTTTTCACGCGGCTGAGTTTTCACGCGTGATTGCCGACGACGGCGTGATAATTACCGCCGTTGCGGGCAAAAACCACCTCTTTGGGCTCAAGCGCGTACTGTATGACACGCCCTACTTCAATGACGAACAGCCGCCTGCCGCTGACGGTTTGCGTCTTGCAGACACTGTTCGCGTGCGCGGAGAGATTGAACTGCCGTCGCAGGAGGATATTTCCGCGCTATTCAAGATGACGCCCTATTATTACCACACGCCCTCCGAGGGTATGCGGCGGTCGCAGGAGCTTGACGCGCTGACAACCGAAATTGAATTTGTGATTTATATTTATAAAAAATAAAAAATGAAAGGCGGTATTTTATGTTTTGCCGATATTGCGGACAACCTTTGCCGGACGATACTATTTTCTGCAGCTCCTGCGGAAAAGACCAACGCTGTAATCCAAACACAGGACAAGCCAACGCTGCAGGATTTAATTCTCAGCCAAATCCACAGCCTGCGCCTCAGCCTATGCCACAGACTGCGCCCCAACCCGCGCCGCAGCCTAACGCTCAGCCTAAAGTAAACTACGGCGGTCGCGCTAATGACCCCAAGAGCTATCCCGTTCTTTACAGCGCGCGCGCAAGCGAAAAGCTGAGCAAAAAGCTGACTCGCTCACTTGTATTTTCAATACTCTCATTTGTTCTTGAGTTGGCGGTAGCGATTATTTATTTCTTGAACCGTCAATGGTATATGAAGTCTTTGGGATTTGTTTTTTTGTATTGTCGGTTGTTTCGGTTAGTCTATTTATTCTGCTGATACGTCAAAAAGCGACGCTTAACGCCACAGTTATGAACGTCACCGAGGTGGGAATATACGGTATGGGCAGCAACAAGCTTTACCGCGTAAGGAAGGCTGTCGATTTTGATTACAATCAAATTGACCGCGTAAACAATCTTGACAACCACGTCCTTATCGACGTTGGCGCCGATACATACGCCTTTGCGATTGACAACGCCGCTCAGCTTACGGATAATATTAAAAAGCTGCACGAAGATTACAGAGCAAAACGCAATTAGATTGAAAAATATCGAAATTTCCAAAGTAAATTTTTGCTCAAGATATTGAAATAAAAAAATATTTGTGATATAATATACAGCGTTGCGGGTATGAAGCTCAGATTTTGAGCGTTTTACCTTCTTGCTTTAATAAATCACAAGGGCCATTAGCTCAGCTGGGAGAGCGCCAGGTTCGCAATCTGGAGGTCAGGGGTTCGATCCCCCTATGGTCCACCAAACAAGTATTGGACGAACACCTACTTCTTCTGCGGAGGATTTGCAGTAACGGTGTGGTTCTGATACAAGAAGTAATGTCATCTTAGTTTATCTAAGGTGGCATTTTCTTTTTGTCTTGAAATCCGCACATTCGACTTCTGTTCCCTTCCTTTATATAATAGGATTACCAAATCAAAGGAGGAAATCGAATGAAAAAGAAATACCATCTGTATCTAACCGCCGATGAGCGTAGAGTTATACTGGATTGTCTAATTGATATGAAAAATGAGTTGATTAGAACAGGACACTATACCGACGCAATCGATGAAATCATAATTCTACTCACAAAAGCAAAGATCAAAAGAGTACGCATTAAGGAGGTTCAACCATGAGCGCTAAGATCACTTATACGAAACAGGGCGACTACTATCTGCCTAATCTCAAGTTACCGGAACAAGCGCCGAGAGAGATCGGTATCTGGGGACAGCGTCGCAGGCGTTACCTTAAAGAACACCACAAGATTCTCTACTACAATCTGCTGACATCCTGCAAGCTGATCGACCACCTTGCCGACATCAACGAAGAAGCGGAGGAAATGCATTCTCTGTTGGTAAATCAGCTTGCTGAGCAGGAGGGTGTTAC
>CAJOLF010000056.1 GCA_905235295.1 uncultured Ruminococcus sp.
GAAGGACAGAGCGAGCCTGCCGCCCATGCGCCAGGCCATGATGATGGATCCGCTCACGGGCGAAATTGACGCGGCGGTCAAGGGACTTGACGACAACAGCGTGAGCGTAAACCAGGCGCTTGCGACAATATCTCAGCAGCAGTCGAGCGCGGACTTCAAGCTTTCCTCGGCGAACGCGGCTCTCGCCGCCAAGCAGAGCGAGATTAACGCGGCTTCTTCACAGCTTGACGCCGCCAAAGCAGAGCTTGACAGCTCGCTCGAAACCGTCAGCAACGAAAAGAAAAACGCTAAGTCAAAGGCGGATATGAACTCCGCCGTAACAATCGAAAGCGTAGCGGCGATTTTGACCGCTCAAAGCTTCTCTATGCCCGCGGGATATGTCAGCGACGACAGCGATAACCGCTTTATGGTTCGCGTGGGCGACGAGGTTAAAAGCGAAAAAGAGCTTTCGGGTCTCGCGCTTTTTGACAGTAAAATTGACGGAATCGGTGTAATCAGGCTAAGCGACGTTGCCGACGCGTTTGTGTCTGACAACAGCGAGGATATATACGCGAAAATCAACGGCGAGGACGGCGTTATTTTGAGCTTTACAAAGCAGAGCGACATCGCCACCTCAACCGTTTGCGAAAATATTAACAGCGAGCTTGCCGCTCTTGAGGAAGACTACGACGGGCTCAGCTTTACCAACCTTTACAACCAGGGCGATTACATCAGCATAATAATCGGCAGCGTGCTCCAAAACCTGCTTATGGGCGCGGGCTTGGCAATTATCCTTCTGCTTTTGTTCCTTAGGGATATTAAGCCGACCGTAATCATCGCCTGCTCAATCCCCGTCAGCGTAATCTTCGCGGTTGTAATGATGTATTTCAGCGGCATTACGCTCAATATGATTTCACTTTCGGGCTTGGCAATCGGCGTAGGTATGCTGGTTGATAACTCGGTTGTGGTAATCGAGAACACCTACCGACTGCGCGGCTTGGGCTATTCCGCCGTTTCCGCCGCGGTCAACGGCGCGCGTCAGGTCGCAGGCGCGATTACCGCGTCAACGCTGACGACAATCAGCGTGTTTGTGCCGATTGTATTTGTAGAGGGAATCACCCGCCAGCTGTTTGTGGATATGGCGCTGACAATCGCTTATTCGCTTATCGCGAGCCTTATTATCGCGCTGACGCTTATTCCCGCGCTCAGCCAAAGAATGCTAAGAAAAATCAGACAGCCGAAAGCAGGCAGCGGAAAGCTTATGGGCGCTTACGACCGTTCGCTGCGCTTTGTGCTCAGGCACAAAATCGTAACTATTATAGTCGTAGTTTTGCTGCTTGTGTCAACGGGACTTTTGGAGCTTGCGCGCGGCTTTAGCTTTATGCCGCAGATGAGCGACACTCAGGTTCAAATCACCGTCGCGCTAAACGATAATCCGAGCTTTGAGGATACCGTCAAGGTAGCCGAGAGGATAAGCGGAGATTTTAACGACCGCGAAGAATTTGAGACCGTCGGCGTGCTTGTCGGCAGCACTAACTCGCTTCTCGGAATCGGCGGGGGCTCGACGTCTGCTTCGGCGGGTTCGATTACCGCTTACGGCGTGCTCAAGGACGATTATGTCAAGCAGGGCGATAAAATCGGCGAGGAGCTCAGCGACAGGCTTTCCGATATTGACGGCGAAGTCACGGTCGGTTCGGCAATGACCTCAATGTCAACCCTTATCGGCGACGACGTGGTTCAGATTTACCTTTACGGCGACGACCTAAAGGAGCTTAAAACAAGCGCCGACGATGTTTCCGCAAAGCTTTCCGACCTCGACAGCATTGACGAGGTAAAAAGCGACGCCCAAGAAACCTCGCCCGAGATCAAGGTTACGGTCAACAGGCAAAAGGCGGCGGAAAAGGGACTCACCGTGGCTCAGGTATTCCAGCAGGTAGCCGAGGCTGTAGCTGACGAAAAGACCTCCACAACCCTCAAAACCGACGGCGGAAAAAGCCTTGACGTGGTTGTAATAAAGGACGAAGCGCAAAAGACCGCTCCCGACAAGGTCGGCGCAATCAACCTGACCTACACCGACAAAGAGGGTAACGAGAAAAAGACCTCGCTTTCAACTGTGGCGGAAATCTCGGAATCCGAATCAATGGACGTTATCAGCCGCCGCGGAATGAAGCGCTATGTAGAGATTACAGGAACGGTAAAGGACGGCTATACGCTGACGCGCGCTAATTCCGACGCGCAGGCGCTGATTGATGATTACGATTTGCCCGACGGCTTTTCTACCGAGTTCGCGGGCTCCAACGCCGCGACAATGGAAGCGGTAAGTCAGCTTATGCTGATGCTTCTGCTCGGCGTAATTATGATTTACCTGATTATGGTGGCGCAGTTCCAGAGCCTAAAATCTCCGTTTATCATAATGTTCACAATTCCGCTTGCCTTCACAGGCGGCTTCATCGGACTGCTTATCACGGGCTTTGACATCAGCATAGTCGCGCTTATCGGCTTTATTATGCTCTGCGGTATCATTGTAAACAACGGCATTGTGCTTGTTGACTACATCAACCGCCTAAGGCTTGACGGCAAGGAAAGAACTGAAGCGATAGTTGAAGCGGGAAGAACCAGAATGAGACCGATTTTCATTACGGCGCTCACTACGGTGCTCGGACTCTCGGTTATGGCTCTCGGAATCGGAACAGGAGCCGAGATGATGCAGCCGCTCGCGATTGTGTGCATCGGCGGACTTCTCTACGCAACCTTTATGACGCTCTACATTGTCCCCGTAATCTACGACATCTTCAACAAAAAGGAGCTTCGCAAGGTAACGGATAAGGAGCTTGAAAAAATTGACGAGTAAAAAAGTGCCGGTGGGCACTCTCGCCCGCCTTTGAAAAGTATGAACACGCGGCAAAGTTTCTGTAACGGCGGGATCAAAATGCAGGAATTTCCTATACAGTAAAAAAAGGTAAAATAAAATCAAAACATCGCTATGGTTTCTGCCTTGAAGCTATAGCGGTGTTTTTTATTCCGTTTTTATTTGATAATAGTATAAAGTCTTTTATTTAAATTTATTATTGAAATAATCTTATTTTAAATGTATAATATAATCAAGCGCAGATGTTACGCAAGCTTGCAGCGGGCTTTGCCGCAAGTTAAAACAACAAATAAAAGTGCAAGACAGAGGAACCGATATGCCGCCTTACGCGTCAAAAATCGCGGTTATTCCCGCGTATAATCCTGACTCAAAAATGCTTGATGTGTTAAGCTCACTGAAGCTTCACGGCTACGCGGTCGTCATTGTGAACGACGGCAGCGACAGTGAATACGACGAGCTTTTTGAGAGCGCTGTACTCGCCGACAAAATAATAAATCACCCAAAGAACCTCGGGAAGGGCTGCGCCCTGAAAACGGGGCTTGCTTTTGTGCGCGATAATTTTGAAAAGCCGTACGTCGTTGCCACCGTTGACGCCGACGGACAGCACAAAACCGGCGACATTCTGACGGTGACAAGAGCCGCTCAAAGCAATTCCGAAACCCTTGTAATCGGCAGCCGCAGGCTCGGCAAGGACGCTCCGTACCGCAGCCGCAGCGGTAACGCGATTACCAGAACCGTGCTGCACGCCCTGACGCCCGTGACGGTGTACGACACCCAAAGCGGACTTCGCGCGTTCGACAGCTCCCTTGTTGAGCTGATGTGCGAAATCGAGGGCGAGCGCTACGAGTATGAAATGCGGGTTTTGATTGAGCTGACAAAGCTTTCAATCCCAATAAAAGAGGTCTGGATTCAGGCTGTCTATTTTGGCGAAAACGGCACCTCGCATTTCCGCACGTGGTACGACGCTCAGCGGATTTACAAGGTTATTTTTAAGAACGCGGGGAGAGGAATTAAGTAATAAGGAATAAGGGATAAGGGATAAGGTTTAAAGTTCAAAAAACGGCTGTAATTAGCAGCCGCTTTTTTTCGTTAATAGAAATATGTTGATTTTTGTAAAAATATATGATATTATATTCCCGTAGAGGAATGGCGGCGGCTGTTTCAGCACCTCTGAAAAGGAGGTGATACGATGGAGTATATAGCGGTTATCGTTATTTTTGCGTTTTTTATTACGCTTTCCATAGTAAAGAAATAACCGCCTGTGCTGGCACACAAGCGGTTGATTGAATAAAAAATCTTAAACTGCGAAACAGCCAATGCCGTTTCTCTACATTTATTATATACTACAATTTCAAAAAAGTCAACAGCCGAAGGAACACTTTAGCTGTTGCCTTTAATCCAGTGAATTTTTCTGCTTAGCCGAAACGGTTTTGTCGTAGCAGGCGAATGTGTCGTCTACCAGTTCCTTTTTCGGCTTGGGCGTAAGCAGGCTGACAACAGGAACGATAATCAGTCCAGCGAGCATTGCGAACGCACCGCAGTTGATGGGTGACTGCAAAATCGTCGGGAAGCTGGAGCGGAAGAAAAGGTTGAGCAGCATAATTCCCGCGCCGAAAATGAAGCTGACCCAGCAGGCTGCCTTTGTTGTCTTTTTCCAGTAAAGACCGTAGAGGAACGGAGCGAGGAAGGCTCCCGCGAGTGCGCCCCACGAAACGCCCATAAGCTGAGCGATGAACTTAACGCTCTCGTTTTGGCTCTGGGTCTGATAAATCGCGATAAACGCCGAAATGGCGATGAATACAACAATGAAAATTCTGATTAAGATAACCTGCTTTTTCTCGCTCATCTTCTTAATAAAGTTATCCTTGAGGAAGTCGATTGTAAGCGTTGAGCTTGAAGCGATTACAAGCGAGGAAAGGGTTGACATTGAAGCCGACAAAACAAGAATTACAACAATCGCGATAAGAATATCGGGAAGTGTTGAGAGCATTGTCGGGATAATAGCGTCATAGCCGTCAGCAGCGACGTCAACCTGAGCGGAGTACAGTCTTCCGAAGCCGCCGAGGAAGTAGCATCCGCCCGCAACAACAAGAGCGAACAGTGTTGAGATTACCGTGCCCTTGCGGATGTCATTTTCGTTCTTGATAGCGTAGAACTTCTGAACCATCTGAGGAAGTCCCCATGTGCCCAGAGAGGTCAAAATGATAACGCCGAGCAGGTTGAGCGGATCGGGACCGAAGAAGGAGTTGAACACGCCCGGAGTGGTGCTTACGCTCTCGTCCGTGACCTCTGCGAGACCGTTAAGCGCCTCCACAAAACCGCCGTTATTAACAAGTACAGCGGCGATAACAGCGACAATACCAATCAGCATAATAATTCCCTGGATAAAGTCGTTAATCGCGGTCGCCATATATCCGCCTGCGATAACGTAAATTCCCGTCAGTACGCTCATTGCGATAATGCACCAGATGTAGGGGATTCCGAACGCCATCTCAAACAGCCTTGAAAGTCCGTTGTAAAGCGAGGCGGTGTAGGGAATCAGGAAGATGAACACGATGATTGACGCGCCGATTTTAAGCCCTTTGCTGTCAAAGCGCTTGCCGAAGAACTCGGGCATAGTGGCTGAATTAAGGTGCTGAGTCATAATTCTCGTGCGTCTGCCGAGAATCGCCCACGCCAAAAACGAGCCGATAACCGCGTTGCCGATACCGATCCACGTTGAGGCGATACCGTACTTCCAGCCGAACTGTCCGGCGTAGCCGATAAAGATTACCGCCGAAAAGTACGAGGTTCCGTAGGCGAACGCCGTAAGCCAGGGACCTACGTTTCTTCCGCCGAGTACAAAGCCGTTAACATCGGTCGCGTGCTTGCGGCAGTAAATTCCGACCGCAACCATTACGCCGAAAAACAGCACAAGCAAAAGAATTTTCAGAAACATTTTGATTAATACCCCCAAAATTTTTTATTTGTTTTTATTTTAACTCAGCTTAGCCGAGTTAATTTCGTTTTGCTGAGCCACAACGCTCTCGCCGCAGTATCTTTTGCGGAGCACGGGCTTTTCAATTTTGCCTGTCGGGTTGCGCGGAACCTCGGCAAAGATAATCTTTCTCGGGCGCTTGTATCTCGGCAAATCAAGGCAGAAGTCTTTGACCTCGTCCTCGCTGAGGGTTTTTCCCTCCTTAACCTCGATAACGGCGGTCGCGATTTCTCCGAGCCTCGGGTCGGGAAGTCCGATAACCGCTACGTCCTTAATCGCGTCGTTGGCGCGCAGGAAGTCCTCAATCTGAACGGGATAAATGTTCTCGCCGCCGGTGATGATAACGTCCTTTTTGCGGTCAACAAGGTAGATAAAGCCGTCCTCGTCGCGCTCCGCCATATCTCCGGTGTAGAGCCAGCCCTCGCTGTCGAGCACCTCGTCGGTCGCCTTTGCGTCCTTGTAGTAGCACTTCATAACGCCGGGACCCTTGACCGCAAGCTCGCCGACGCCGTTTTCAACAGGGTTCCTGTCGCTGTCAACAATTTTGACCTCCCAGCCGTAGCCCGCAACGCCGATTGCGCCTACCTTGTGGGTGTTCTCAACGCCCAGGTGAACGCAGCCGGGACCGATTGATTCGCTCAGACCGTAGTTGGTGTCGTAGTCGTGGTTGGGAAATACCGCTTTCCAGCGCTTAATCAAGGTCGGCGGCACAGGCTGAGCGCCGATGTGCATAAGCCTCCACTGAGAAAGCTCGTATTTGTTAAGGTCGATTTTTCCGCTTTCAATCGCGTCAAGAATATCCTGAGCCCACGGCACAAGCAGCCAAACGATTGTACATCTTTCCTCGCTTACGCAGCGGATAATCCACTCGGGGCTGACGCCTCGGAGCAGAACCGCCTTGCTCGCGGAGTAAAGGCTTCCGAACCAGTGCATTTTCGCGCCTGTATGGTAAAGCGGCGGAATACAGAGGAACACGTCGTCCTTTTGCTGACCGTGGTGAGCCTGCTCGACCTTGGCGGAGTGAACAAGGCTTCTGTGCGCGTGCAAAATCGCCTTTGGAAAGCCCGTTGTGCCCGAGGAAAAGTAGATTGCCGCGTTGTCATCGTCGGTAATGTAAACGCTCGGCGCGTGGCTTGAGCAGTAAGAAATCATTTCCTCATAGCTGTCGGCAAACGTCGGACATTCGTCGCCCACGTAGAAATAGTCCTTGACTCTCGGCAGTCTGTCGTGAATTTCCTCAACTCTGCCGATAAATTCGGGACCGAAAATCAGAAAATCGGAGTCCGACTGCTCAACGCAGTACTTGATTTCATCGGCGGTGTAGCGGTAGTTAAGCGGAACCGCGACAGCGCCGGATTTGAGAATTCCAAAGTAAATTGGCAGCCAGTCAAGGCAGTTCATAAGCAAAATCGCTACCTTTTCGCCCTTTTTAACTCCCCGCGACAAAAGCAGGTTGGCAAAGCGGTTGGCTCTTTCGTCAAATTCGCCCCATGAGAGCTGCTTCCTGAAAGCGCCTCCGCGAGCCGACTCAATCAGCGAGTATTCGCGCCAGGTGACGTGAGGGATATTTTCCACCTCGGGATTAATCTCTACCAGCGCGATGTCGTCCTTAAAATAGGTCGCGTTTCTGGTGAGTAGTTCGGTAATTGGCATATTCGTCTTCCTTTTCTGTTATAAATATATAGTTATAATCGCATTTTTCGACTATAATAATATCTCACTTTTTAATATAAATGTCAAGTAAAATAAGCGGTTGTAAAATATCTTTGTGAAAAGTGTACGTAAACTTTAACGCTTGTTTGTTTTAAATCACTAAAGCGGCCGCGGCAGTCGCGGCGGCGGTCGCGGCGGCGACACCGCTACTCGAGAAGATAAATTGCAATAATTAATGCGTTTTATTCCCGACCGTTGCGACGGTGCGCTACTCGAGGAGATACATCGGCGTTGTAGATATTGTAGGTTGCCCGACAAATCAGCAGCAAGATTAACGTCCGTTTTTACAATTAAATTTGCGGTAATCTTGCTGGCGGATACACGGGTCCGCCCCTACAGAGAGAAGGAAAAGTTTTAATATAGGAAACAATGTTTTTAATACAAATAATAAATTCAACACCATAATAAATCAGTCGGGAACGCGCGGCTGTTTTTCTTACAATCTCTCTTCCCGACAAACACTTTCAACTTTTCAACTTTAAACTTATTCCTTATTCCTTTCAACTAAGAAAAGCAAGGCTTTTCGCCTTGCTTTTCTACGCTAACTGAAGAACCTGAATGAGCAGCACCCAGCTTAATCCGTAATACACAATAACCGCGACAAGGTCGTTTATTGTTGTAATCAACGGACCCGACGCTACCGCGGGATCTACGTTTATTTTTTTGAAGAACAGCGGAATCAGCGTGCCGATTGTGCTTGAAACCGTCATCGCAACCAGCAGGGCGATACCGACGCAGCCCGATACCGCGAACGAGAACAAAAAGTCCTGACGCTTTATCAGCATTATATACAGTCCTACGAAAACAACGGAGATTAATCCGAGAATAAGTCCGTTGAACATACCTATCCGCGTTTCCTTGACGACAAGCCTGAGCTTTTGCGAGAAGCTGAGATTTTCGTCGGTGAGCACTCTGATTGTTACGGCGAGCGACTGTGTGCCCACGTTACCCGCCATATCCAAAATCAGCGACTGGAACGCCATTATCAGCGGCAGCGTTTCAACCACACGCTCAAACGAACCGACGACGGTCGAAACAAAAATACCGAGCGCGAGCAGAGCGAGCAGCCACGGCATACGCTTTTTTAGGCTCATACCCAGCGGCTCCTTCAAGTCCTCCTCGGCGGTAAGACCTGCCAAACGCGCGTAGTCCTCTCCCATTTCGTCATCAACAACCTCGATTACGCTTTGGGCGGTGATTACGCCGAGAAGCGAATTTGAGTTGTCGAGCACGGGGATTGAAGCCTCGGAATAGTCCTTTAGTTTTTCTATACAGTCGTCGATGTTCTCGTGCGCGTAAACGTACGGAAACGAAGTTACAATCAAATCGTCAAGCGGCGTAGTGCTGTCCGCCGTAATCAAATCCTTCAAATCAATCGCGCCGTAGTATTCGTTGTTTTCGTCAACGACAAATATCGTCGCGATGTTGTCGTTATGCTTTGCCTGAGCGATTAGGCGGCTCATAGCCTGCTTAACGGTCAGGTTCTCGCGGATAACAATACAGTTGGCGGTCATCCTGCTTCCGATTTCGTCGTCGTCAAAGGAAGCGATAAGCCTGATGTTCTCCTTGACTTCGGGCTTTAGCTCATCAATAATCAGGAGCCGCTTTTCCTTGCTGATTTCCTTCAGAATATCGGCGGCGGCGTCGGTTTCGAGGTTCGAGACAACCTGAGCCGCCTTTTTCAAATCCATCTCGTTCAGATACGCGCCGGCTTCTTCATCGTCGAGCCTTTCGAGCGCGTCCGACAGCGTGTCGGCGGATAGAATTCGGTATAACTTTTTACGCTCCTGCAGCGTAAGGCTGTCCATAGCCTGTGCGATGTCGCTTCCGTGGTAATCCTCGAGCTTGGAAAGCGCCGCCTTGGGCGAGTAGTTGCCCTTGATTACGCGGATAATCTCGCTCTCGTAATTTGGTTTTTCTACCGAAACGTTTTCGAGTACATCGGTGTTTTCTTTTTCATTTGCCATAATTCCCCTCCGTTTTGAATAAAAATTTAATGCAACGGTTTGGGGCGAAAAAAATCCCTGACGCGTTTGTCAGGGTAATACGGCAATACAATTAGACGCGACTGACGGTTAAGCTGACAAACAGCCCGCCGCGACGCGCATATCGTGTATAATTGTACTTCCGTATTCGCCCTCCGCAACTGTCGCTGTTAGTCACTTAACTCACCTCGCTTGTTATTTTATGAATATATTTTACCACTTAACCGCACAAATGTCAATTTGCAAAATAAATTTATATAAATAAATACCGCTTCACTTCTAATTGAATCAAAGCTTTTAAAAAGTATGTTGATTATTGCCGCAAAATGTGTTAACATTAGTCTAAGCTAACCTTATAATATATTATATGCGCGCGCCGCGAATTGCGCGGTGTTGCCTAAAAAAATTCAGGAGTATTTATGAGCACATTAAAGGATACTAAAATCGGAGAGACCGTCAGGGTTGTTAAGCTCAACGGAGAGGGCGCGCTGAGGCAGCACTTTTTGGATATGGGCGTAATCCCCGGAGCGGAAATCACCGTCGTAAAATACGCGCCGATGGGCGATCCCGTTGAGCTTTTGATTCACGGATACAAGCTGACCCTCAGAACCGATGACGCGGAAAAAATCGAGGTTGAGCCGGTACCGCGGAAAAAAGCTCAGGATAAAAAAAGAACCAGAGCCAACAGCACCGCTCACCCGGGACTCGGCGAAGGCGGAAAGTACCACCCAAAGGGCAGCGGCAATCCCCTGCCCGACGGCACAAAGCTCACCTTTGCGCTTGTCGGCAACCAAAACTGCGGCAAAACCACGCTGTTTAACCAGCTTACGGGTTCAAACCAGCACGTCGGCAACTTCCCGGGCGTTACCGTTGACCGCAAGGACGGCGTAATCAGGGATAACCCCGACACGCTTGTCACCGACCTGCCCGGAATTTACTCGATGTCGCCGTACAGCAGCGAGGAAATTGTGTCGAGGAATTTTGTGCTTGAGGAAAAGCCCAAGGCGATTATAAATATTGTTGACGCTACGAATATTGAACGCAACCTCTACCTGACAATGCAGCTTCTCGAGATGGACATTCCGATGGTAGTGGCGATGAATATGATGGACGAGGTCACCTCAAACGGCGGCTCGATTGACGTTAACGGAATGGAGGATATGCTCGGCGTGCCCGTTGTGCCGATTTCCGCTGTCAAAAACGAGGGAATTGACGAGCTTGTGCGCCACGCCGTGCACATCGCGCATTACCGTGAAAAGCCTGTGCGTCAGGACTTTTGCGACGCTGACCACAACGGCGGAGCGGTTCACCGCTGTCTGCACGCGATAAGCCATTTGATTGAGGACCACGCCCAAAAGGCGGGGATTCCCGTGCGGTTTGCGGCGAGCAAGGTGATTGAGGGCGACGAGATTATTGTCAATATGCTGCAGCTTGAGCAGAACGAAAAGGATATGATTGAGCACATCGTCCGCCAAATGGAAAAGGAGCGCGGACTTGACCGCGCCGCCGCGATTGCGGATATGCGCTACAGCTTTATCCAAAAGGTCAGCGAAAGCACCGTAAAAAAGCCGCGCGTAAGCAAGGAGAGCCTAAGAAGCGAGAAAATCGACAGGATTTTGACAGGCAAATACACCGCTATCCCGATGTTTATTTTGATTATGGGTTTGGTGTTCTTTTTTCGGCGGAAGCCTGCAGCGCCTTATGGAGCTGGGAATAGACAGCCTGACGAACGTTGTTGACGGCGCGCTTACACAGGCGGGAGTAAACGAGGTTATTCACGGGCTTGTGATTGACGGAATTTTCAAGGGCGTCGGCAGCGTTTTGAGCTTTTTGCCGATTATCGTCACGATGTTCTTCTTTTTGTCGCTGCTTGAGGACAGCGGATATATTGCCAGGGTAGCGTTTTTTATGGACAAACTGCTCCGGAAAATCGGACTTTCGGGCAGGAGCATTGTGCCGATGCTGATAGGCTTCGGCTGCACCGTGCCCGCGGTGATGTCCACCCGTACTCTCCCCAGCGACCGCGACAGAAAAATGACAATTCTGCTGACACCGTTTATGAGCTGTTCGGCAAAAATGCCGATTTACGCGTTTTTTGTAGACAACTTCTTTTCAAGCTACAAGTGGCTGATTATGATAGGGCTTTACGTTTTGGGAATTGTTCTGGGAATAGCGATGGCGCTTGTGTTCAAGGGCACGCTGTTCAAGGGCGGAGCCGTTCCGTTCGTTATGGAGCTTCCGAACTACCGCCTGCCGGGCGCGAGGAATGTTTTGCAGCTTTTGTGGGAAAAGGCAAAGGACTTTTTATCAAGGGCGTTCACGGTCATTTTGGTCGCGACGATTGTTATTTGGCTGCTGCAGAGCTTTGACTTCCGCTTCAACCTCGTCAGCAGCCCCGAGGACAGTATTTTAGCTAAAATTTCAAGCCTGCTTGTGCCTGTGATGACGCCCGCGGGCTTGGGCGACTGGAAAATCTGCACCTCGCTCATCAGCGGATTTATGGCTAAGGAAAGCGTGGTTTCCACCTTCACCGTGCTGTTCGGGGAGAACGTATCGGCGGTGCTGAGCGCCGCTTCCGCCGCGTCAATGCTGGTGTTCTCTTTGCTCTACACCCCGTGCGTTGCCGCGATTACCTCTATCAAGCGCGAGCTGGGCGCGAAGTGGGCAGCCGGCGTTGTTGTGTGGCAGTGCTTCATCGCGTGGGCAGCGGCGGTGCTGGTAAACCTGATTATGAGGCTTTTAATCGGAGCGTAATATGAATTTTTGGGACATAGCGATTATCGCCGTAATCGCCGCTATTGCGGTTTTGGCGGTAATTATGATAATAAAAAACAAACGCCGCGGCAGGGGCTGCGGCTGCGGGTGCGACTGCAAAAGCTGTCCGTCGGCATACAAATGCGGCAAGCCCGCCGAGGATAAAAAATAATTATGAAAAAACGGATTGTAACCGGAATTTTGGCTCACGTTGACTCCGGCAAAACAACGCTTTCCGAGGCTATGCTCTACTGCTCGGGAACCATTCAAAGACCCGGCAGAGTTGACCACGGAAATTCCTTTTTGGACACCTTCGCGCTCGAGCGCTCAAGGGGAATTACAATATTTTCCAAACAGGCAGTTTTCGGCTTTGACAACACTGAATTTTATCTGCTCGACACCCCCGGGCACGTGGACTTTTCCGCCGAGACGGAACGCGCGCTGAGGGTTCTTGACTACGCCGTGCTTGTAATCAGCGGCACCGACGGAGTTCAAAGCCACACCCGAACGCTGTGGAAGCTTCTGAAAAAGTACAGCGTACCGTGCTTTATTTTTGTCAACAAAATGGACTTGGACGGCGCCGACAGGGACGAGGTTCTTAATCAGCTCAAAAGCAAGCTCAGCGAACGCTGCGTGGATTTTGACGTTCAAAGGGGCGAGAGGTTTTATGAGGACGCGGCGCTGTGCTCGGACGAGCTGCTGGGCGAATATTACGACAGCGGCAGCCTGAGCGATAAAAGCATAAGCGAAGCGATAAAAAGCCGCTCGCTTTTCCCCTGTATGTTCGGCTCGGCGCTGAAGCTTTCGGGCGTTGAGGAATTTCTCCGAACGCTCGACCGCTACACCCTGCAGCCCAAATACCCCGAAGCCTTCGGCGCTAAGGTGTACAAAATTTCCGAGGACAGCAAGGGCGCGCGCCTCACCTTTTTGAAGATTACCGGCGGCTCGCTGAAGGTCAGGGACGTTTTGCAAAGCGATAAAAACGAGAAAAACGAGAAGGTCGGGCAAATCAGGATTTACTCGGGAGAAAGGTTCACCCAAACCGACTGCGCCGAAGCTGGAACGGTGTGCGCCGTAACGGGAATCAGCTTCGCGCGTCCGGGCGACGGGCTGGGAATTGAAAAGGACTCCTCGCTGCCGCTGCTCGAGCCTGTGCTGACCTACCGCCTTGAGCTCCCCGGGGAAATTGACGAGCACACGGCTCTGCAAAAAATGAAAATTCTTGAAGCCGAGGACCCGACGCTCAACGTAATTCTCAGCGAGCGCGGAGAAATTCTGGTTCAGCTTATGGGAGAAATCCAGCTCGAGGTTTTGCAGAGCATAATTAAAGAGCGGTTCGGCTTTGAAGCGAATTTCGGAGAAGGAAATATAATTTACAAGGAAACGATTGAAAACACCGTCGAGGGCGTAGGGCATTTTGAACCGCTCCGCCACTACGCCGAGGTTCACCTGATTTTAAAGCCGCTCAAACGCGGCAGCGGACTGGTGTTCAAAACCGACTGCCGCGAGGATTCTCTTGACAAAAACTGGCAGCGGCTTATCCTCACCCACCTTTACGAGAAAACCCACGTCGGCGTGCTCACCGGCTCGCCTGTTACGGATATTGAAATCACCCTCGCGTCGGGCAGGGCGCATACAAAGCACACCGAGGGCGGCGACTTTCGCGAGGCGACCTACCGCGCTGTCCGCCAGGGGCTGAGAAGCGCGAAAAGCGTTTTGCTCGAGCCCGTTTACGCCTTTACGCTCGAGCTTCCGTTTGACTGCGTGGGCAGGGCGATGACCGATATTCAGAATATGGGCGGAAGCTTTGACGCTCCCAATCAAGACGGCGAGCTCGCGGTTATTACAGGCAGGGCTCCCGTGTCGCAAATGCGCGGATATTCGCGCGAGCTCAACGGATACACAAAGGGCAAGGGCAGGCTTTTCTGCTCGTTAAGCGGCTACGAGCCGTGCCGAAACGCGGACGAGATTATCGCGCAAGCGGGCTACGACCCCGACAGCGACGTGAACAACCCCTGCGATTCTGTATTTTGCTCTCACGGCGCGGGACACACGGTAAAATGGGATAAGGTGCGGGATTATATGCACCTGCCCTCGGCGCTTGACGGCGCGAAAAAATCCGAGGAAATCCCCTACTCCGCAGAAGTCAGCCGACCGCTTGACAGGTACAAAAATCGAGCTGACATCTTCGCGCTCGACAAGGAGCTTGTAAAGATTTTCGAGCAAACCTACGGCCCCGTAAAAAAGCGCGGGGAAAGCGAGGTCAAACGGCACTTTAAGGCGGAAAAAATCCCGCAAAAATCAAAAAAATATCCCAAGCCCCAACGCTTTGACGGAACCGAGTACGTCCTTGTTGACGGCTACAACGTTATATTTTCCTGGGACAGGCTCAAAAAGCTCGGCGGTGACGGAATCGACGCCGCGCGGACCGCGCTCGTCAACATTCTCTGCAACTTTCAGGGCTACAAAAAATGCGAGCTGATTTTGGTTTTTGACGCGTACCGCGTGCCCGGCGACCGCGAGATTGAAAAGGTTGACGGAATTACGATTGTATATACGAAGGAAGCGGAAACCGCCGATATGTACATTGAAAAAGCCTCGCTGAAGCTTGCCGAAAAGCACAGAGTAAGAGTTGTGACCTCCGACGGAATGGAGCAGCTTATTATACTCGGCAACGGCGCGCTCAGAGTTCCGTCAGGCGCGTTTTTGAAAGAGGTTGAGCAAGCCGAGGAGGAAATCAGGGAGATTATCGCGGATTCTCAAAATACCCCTTGATTACCATATTAATTTTTGATATAATCAAACTGTCAAATATCAGCAAAAAATTTTAGGAGGACAAGCTATGAACATCACAAACGATATTAAGTATATCGGCGTTAACGACCACAAAATCGACCTGTTTGAAGGTCAGTACGACGTGCCGAACGGTATGGCGTACAACTCCTACGTTATCCTTGACGACAAAATTGCGGTTATGGACACCGTTGACCGCAACTTCAAGCACGAGTGGCTAAACAACCTCGAGGACGCGCTGGGCGGCAGAAAGCCCGACTATTTGGTTGTTCAGCACATGGAGCCCGACCACAGCGCCAACATCAAAAACTTTACGGAAATTTATCCCGAAGCAAAAATTGTTTCCTCGCAAAAGGCTTTTGCGATGATGAAAAACTTTTTCGGAACGGATTTTCCCGACAGGCAGATTGTTGTTAAGGAGGGCGATTCCCTTGAGCTCGGCGCTCACACACTCAGCTTTGTAGGCGCTCCCATGGTTCACTGGCCCGAGGTTATCGTTACCTACGACAGCAAGGACAAGGTGCTTTTCTCCGCCGACGGCTTCGGAAAATTCGGCGCGCTTGACGTTGACGAGGACTGGGCGTGCGAGGCAAGACGCTACTACATCGGTATCGTCGGAAAGTACGGCGCTCAGGTTCAAAACCTGCTCAAAAAGGCGTCGAGCCTTGACATCGAAACTATCTGTCCGCTTCACGGTCCGATTCTCACCGAAAACCTCGGATACTACATCGGCCTTTACAACACCTGGTCGTCATACTCCGTTGAAACCGACGGAATTATGATTGCCTATACCTCGGTTTACGGCAACACCAAAAACGCCGTTATGCAGCTTGCCGAAAAGCTAAAAAGCAGGGGCTGCCCCAAGGTTGTTGTCAACGACCTTGCGCGCGAGGATATGGCCGAGTGCGTCGAGGACGCCTTCCGCTACGGAAGAATCGTGCTCGCCACGACAACCTATAACGCCGAGATTTTCCCCTTTATGCGCGAATTTATCAACCACCTCACCGAGCGCAACTTCCAAAACAAAACTATCGGTCTTATCGAGAACGGCTCGTGGGCTCCCCTCGCCGCGAAAACAATGAAAAAAATGCTCGAGGGCTGCAAGAACATCACCTTTACCGACACCACCGTAAGGATTATGTCCGCGCTCAACGACGAAAGCAGAGAGCAGCTTGACAAGCTCGCCGACGAGCTGTGTATGGACTATATGGCTCAGAACAGCGACACCGCCGACAAAAACGACCTCACCGCACTGTTCAACATCGGCTACGGACTGTATGTTGTCACCTCCAACGACGGCAAAAAGGACAACGGACTGATTGTTAACACCGTTTCTCAGGTTACAAACTCTCCGAACAGAATTGCCGTTTGCATCAACAAGCAGAACTACTCGCACCACGTTATCAAACAGACGGGCGTTATGAACGTAAACTGCCTTTCTGTTGACGCTCCGTTCAGTGTATTCGAAACCTTCGGCTTCCAGAGCGGAAGAAATGTTGACAAGTTCAAGGACTGCGAAACGCTGAAATCCGACAACGGACTTGTGTTCCTGCCCAAATATATCAATTCGTTTATGTCGCTCAAGGTCGAGCAGTACATTGACCTCGACACACACGGAATGTTCATCTGCAGCGTTACCGAGGCAAGAGTGCTCTCCGACAGGGAAACAATGACCTACACCTACTACCAGAACAACGTTAAGCCCAAGCCCCAAACCGAAGGCAAAAAAGGCTGGGTTTGCAAGGTTTGCGGATACATCTATGAGGGTGAGGAGCTTCCCGAGGACTTCATCTGTCCGCTGTGCAAGCACGGCGTTGCGGACTTTGAGCCCATTGAATAAACGCCTTTAGCGCATATAAAACGCATATAGTTTGAAAATCCTACAACGGGGCTGTCGCAAGGTGAGCGATAGCCCCGAATTAACTTTGCGGGAATTAATACGTTTTATACCCGACTGAATTAATACGGTGCTGACTTTTATTATTAAGAAAACATCGTTTTTTAATTAAAACTTTTCCTTATCACTGTAGGGGCGGACCTGCGTGTCCGCCCACAAGATTACCGCAAATTTAATTGTAAAAACGGACGTTAATCTTGCTGCTGA
>CAJOLF010000057.1 GCA_905235295.1 uncultured Ruminococcus sp.
TATCATTATTGCGTCGAGAATATCCACAACTCCGTCGGCGTTAACGTCGGCGGCTGCGCGTTGTTCATCAGTCAAATCGGATTTTCCCGTCGCGTGCTTTTGAACCATTGTCGCGTCGAGAATGTCAACGTTTTCGTCGCCGTTAACGTCGCCGGTAATTGAAGCTGCACTGCTCTTATCAACAAAGGTAAAGCCGTTATCTTTAGCGTATTGTTCAGCCGCGCTTCCCTTTTTTCCGTAAATTGTAAAGCCTTCTACCTTTTTTTCTTTGAAACCATACATATATCCAAACGCTTCATAACCAATACTTGTTACGCTCTCAGGAATTTCTACGCTCGTCAAGCCGCTGCAATCGTAAAACGCTGCTTCGCCGATACTTGTTACGCTGTCGGGAATAGTTACACTTGTTAAAGTATGGCATTCTTGAAAAACAAAATCGCCGATACTTGTCACACTTTTAGGTATAGATATGCTCTCCAAACTGGAACATCCGATAAACGTGTAATCTTCGATAATTTTAACGTTATTGGGAATATCAATGCTTTTCAAGAATCTGCAGGTTTCAAACGCAGCAGCGCCGATACTCGTCACACTATCGGGAATAACAATACTCTCCAAGCCTTTGCAATGACTAAACGTTGCGGAGCCTATATTTGTAACGCCGTTGGGAATTGTAACACTTTTTAAATCCTGATAACCGTAAAACGCCTCTTCAGCAATTCCTTTTGTTCCGTCTTTTAATACAATAGAAGTATCTTCCGCCATTGTTCCCTTGTATTTATATGCTACTTTGCCGGCATATACCAACCCATCCGGCTGATTGTAATACCACTCGGTATTGGCGAACGCGTCATACCCAATGCTTGTAACACTGTCAGGGATAGAAATATTTGCAAGACCGATACATCCGCCAAACGCATATCCACCGATGCTCGTCACGCTGTTTGGAATAATAACACTTGTTACATTATCACACCATTTAAAAGCACGTTCACCGATATGTATAATACCATTCTGAATTACAATATTTTCTATATTTTCCGAATCATCTATCCATGGAGAATCTTCATAAATATAGTCTTCCATAGCGCCGCTGCCGCTGATTGTAAGCGTACCACTATCATCAAGTCTCCATGAACAACTGCCTGTTGTGCCGCTTGATGCGCCAACCTCTGCTGTTTCGGCGTTTTCCGCCGCGCTTACGGTAAACGGCACGGCAGTAAATACCGCCGCCGCAATAATCAACGCAAGCAATAAACTGATAGTTTTTTTACAAGTTTTTTTCATTTTCTTTCCTCCTTGAAATTTAAAAATAAAAAGACGTACGACCCGAAAGCCGTACGTCAAAAAACACATAGCTCCGAATCGTCGCCAAACAAATCCATATAACTCACATTAAAGTGTGCGTAAATAGAGCCTGTATTTTTACAACAGAAAAATACACACTTATTGTGAGTTTAAAAAACTAAATTATTCAGATTTGTTTGGCTCTTTTATCTTACCATAATCGGAGAATTTTCGCAATCCAAAAATTTAACTGAGTTTTTGTTGGTTTTGTACAGAGGAAAGCAGAAAACAATATTTGCCGTAACAAATGCAGTGCACGGCATCAAATTATTCCGTAGGGGCGGACCCGTGTGTCCGCCCGATGAACAGGAACACAACGTTTTAATTCAGATGTGTTTTTGTGTGCTGAATTAAACGTCCGTTTATCGCGAATAAAACGGATTTTGCTGTAAATGCGGTTGACGTTTCCGCGGGCGGACACACAGGTCCGCCCCTACACGATTGATATGAAATACACTGCGTTAGAGGAAACGCCGCCCCCTCCGTCACGCCGCATTGGCGGCGTGCCACCTTCCCCGTAACAAGTGACGGGGGAGGCTTTAAAGGATTTTAAAACAAAAAAGTGAGAGCTGAGAAAACTCTCAACTCTCAACTCATAACTTTTAACTTTTTTATTTATGGCTGACGTGCCAGATTTCGTTTGCGTACTCGAGGATTGCTCTGTCTGACGAGAACTTGCCTGCGTTCGCAACGTTGAGCAGGCACTTCTTGCCGAATTCCTTGCGGTCGGCGTAGTCTGCGTTAGCGCGAATCTTGGTCTCGATATAATCGGGAAGATCAA
This sequence comes from uncultured Ruminococcus sp., assembly GCA_905235295.1. Classification (GTDB taxonomy): domain Bacteria; phylum Bacillota; class Clostridia; order Oscillospirales; family Acutalibacteraceae; genus Ruminococcoides. Next base: position 2,129 of record CAJOLF010000057.1, read on the forward strand.
GAATAATGAAGTAATGGTCGGGATCGTGCCAGTGAGTACCCTTGGTAAGAGCGTGGTGAAGCTCGCGGAAGCTGCCCTCGCCTGTAGCGCCGTCGTCGTCAAAGGTGCCGTCGATAAGGGTGTCGATAACTCTCTTGATTTCGGGATTCTGCTCGAGCAGAGCCGCGGGATTGTATCCTTCCTTCTTAATTCTTTCGATATCCTCAACCCTTGCGCCGAAGATGTACTCGTTCTCCTCGCCGGCGCACTCTGCAATCTCGATGTTAGCGCCGTCCCATGTACCGAGGGTTACGGCACCGTTGAGCATAAACTTCATATTACCTGTACCCGAAGCCTCAAGACCCGCTGTTGAAGTCTGCTCCGAAATATCGGCGGCAACAACAATCTTCTCGGCGTAAGATACGTTGTAGTTGGAGATAAAGTAAACCTGAAGCTTATCCTTTGTATCGGGATCGTTGTTTACAAGGTTGGCGATTTCCGTGATGTATTTGATGATAGCCTTGGCTCTTGCGTAGCCGGGAGCCGCCTTCGCGCCGAAGATAAAGGTTGTGGGCTCCCAGTCGGGAAGCTTTCCTTCCTTGATGCGGAAGTAAATTGCCATAATCGAGAACGCGTTGAGAAGCTGTCTTTTATACTCATGAAGTCTTTTTACCTGAACGTCAAAGATTGTGTCGGGATTAACGTCAAAGCCGTCCATCTTCTTGATGTACTCCGCGAGCTGAACCTTCTTTTTGGCTTTAATCTTGTTGAACTTGTTGATTGTTCTCGCGTCGAGGCAATCGTTAAGAACGGAAAGCTTTGAAAGGTCGGTAAGCCACTCGTAGCCAACCTTTTCAGTAATAAGCTCAGAAAGCTCGGGATTGCAAAGACCGAGCCAGCGGCGCTGTGTGATACCGTTTGTCTTGTTGAGGAATCTGTCGGGATAAATCTGATACCACTCCTTGAGCACATCCCTCTTGAGAATATCGGTATGAAGCTGGGCAACGCCGTTTACGTATGTGCTCGCGTAGGTCGCAAGCCTTGCCATGTGTACCGAGTTGCCGTCGATAATACGCATCTTAGCGCGCATATCTCCGCTGACGTTCATTGCCAAAAGCTCTTCCTGACACTTGTTGGCAATCAGGCAGATGATGTCGTAAATTTCCGGAATAACCTGAGTCATCAGGTCGGCGCTCCATTTTTCAAGCGCTTCGCTGAGCACGGTGTGGTTGGTGTATGAGCAGGTCTTGCGGGCAATCTCGAACGCCTCGTCAAAGCTCATTCCCTCAAGCTCTAAAAGTCTTACAAGCTCGGGTACGCATGAAACGGGATGCGTGTCGTTAAGCTGAATTGCGTTCTCCTCGGCGAAGTGGCTGAAATCGTTGCCGTGCTTTGCCTTGTAGCGGCGCATAATGTCCTGAAGCGACGCGGAGCAGAAGAAATACTGCTGTTTAAGTCTGAGCACCTTGCCCTCATACTTGTTATCGTTAGGATAAAGAACCTTGGAGATATTCTCGGCGTCGTTCTTCTCCTTAACCGCCTTGTCATACTCTGAATTGTTAAACGCGGTAAAGTCAAATTCATTAACAGCCTCTGCCTGCCAAAGGCGAAGGGTGTTGATGTTGTCGGTTTTGCAGCCGATAACAGCCATATCGTACGGAACAGCCTTGACCGTCTGATCCTTAAACGAAACCAATACAGCCTCGTCCTCTCTGCGGATGCACCAGGGATCCTCAAAGCGCTGCCAGTTGTCGGCAACCTCTACCTGATAACCGTCCTCGATAAGCTGCTTGAAAAGGCCGTACTTGTAGCGGATTCCGTAGCCGTCGAGCGGAACCTCATGAGTAGCCGCCGAATCAAGGTAGCACGCCGCAAGACGTCCGAGACCGCCGTTACCCAAAGCCGCGTCGTCGATTTCCTCAAACACGTTGATGTCGACGCCCTTTTTCTTGAGGAGCTTTGTTACGTCGTCAAGAATACCGAGGCAGTAGAGGTTGTTGTACATCATTCTGCCCATAAGGAATTCCGCCGAGAAATAGTAAGCTCTTCTCTCGCTGTCGTGTTTAGCCTTGCTCTTTTCCCAGTTGGGAGCAATCTCTCCCATTACCGCCTTGCCGAGCGCAAGGTGCAGTTCGGAAGGAGTAAGCTCCTTAATCGTTTTACAGTACATTGACTGTGCGGTAAGCTCAAGTTTTTCCATAATATTACCCATTGTGTTAGTCCTCCAATCGTCCTGTTTCGACAGACATTGTTTTTAATTTCTTCGCAAGCTTACTTGTCAAAGCGCCGGCGCTGACTCTCCATGTCCAGTTGTTGCCGAGAGTTGACGGAGTATTCATCCTTGCCTCTTTGCCGAGACCGAGAATATCCTGCATCGGAACAATCGCCATATCCGCCTTGCTCTCGTAAGCCGTGCGAATTAATCCCCAGTTAAACGGCTCGTCCTCGGACATTTCGCAATACTCCCTCGCGAAGGCTATGTCGCTTGGATTGGCTGTTTCAATCCAGCCCATTACGGTGTCGTTATCGTGGGTTCCTGTGTATACTACACAATTATTAGTGTATTTATGCGGCAAATAATCATTTCCTTCGCCGCTGTCAAAGGCAAATTCAAGAACCTTCATTCCCGGGTACCCGGTCTGCTCCATAAGCTCGGTTACGTCGGGAGTAAGAGTTCCCAAATCCTCGGCGACAATTTCAATCTTGCCGCACGCCTCTTCCATCATTTCAAAGAACTTAATCCTCGGTCCCTCAATCCATTCGCCGTTGACGGCGTTTTCCGCGGGATAGGGGATTGAGTAGTAGCTCGCAAACGCGCGGAAGTGGTCGATTCTTGTGATGTCATAAAGCTTTGAAGCCGCCTTTATGCGCTCAAACCACCACTCGTAGTCGGTTTGCTCAAGATAATCCCAATCGTAGAGCGGATTTCCCCAAAGCTGGCCTGTCTCCGAGAAATAATCGGGCGGACAGCCCGCGACCGCGATTGGATCTCCGTCATCATAAAGCTGGAAAATCTCGGGATTTGCCCATGTATCCGCGCTGTCCATAGCAACGTAAATCGGCATATCTCCCAAAATCTTAATGCCCAGTCCGTTTACATAAGCGCGGAAGCTCTCCCACTGCTCATAAAACTTAAACTGAACGAACTTCCAAAAATCAACGTCCTCTTTAAGCTTGCGCTCATAGCGCTTCACCGCCTTTTCGTCGCGCATTTTAATATCCTCGGGCCACTCTGTCCAGGATACCATATCAAAGCTCTTTTTTACAGCCATATACAGCGCGTAGTTTTTGAGCCACTTGCTGTTTTTGCGCTTAAAGGAGCGGAACGCCTTTTGATCGCAGGACTTGAAGTTGTCATAAGCAATCTTAAGAACCTGAAATCTGCTGTTGTAAATCTTCTCATAGTCAACCTCGGCGTCGTTTGAACCCCAGTCAAAGCTTTTAAGCTGTTTTTTGGTAACCAAGCCCTCGTCGGCGAGGGTGTCAAGGTCAATCAAGTATGGGTTTCCTGCGTAGGTCGAAAATGACTGGTACGGCGAATCGCCGTAGCTTGTCGGTCCAACGGGAAGAATTTGCCAGACAGTCTGACCGGATTTTTTCAAAAAATCCGCGAACTTTCTCGCCTCTTTGCCGATGGTGCCGATACCGTAGGGGGAAGGAAGCGAAGTTATTGATAAAAGAATTCCCGCGCTTCTTGCCATAAAATCAACTCCATTCTGACGGATATTAAGTTTTTTTACAGGCTTTGCGCATATTTACACCAAAAGCCCATAATATCAGTTTTTATTTTAACACAAACCAACAGCGTTTTCAAGTATTTTAAACTAATTGGCTGTTTATTTTATACTATTATCTGATTGAAAAGCAAATAATAGTATTATACAAAATCGAAAAAATCCGGCTCAAATCCCCAAAAGAAATGAACCGGAATTTTTTATTAATTGTTAACAAGGCAGTCGGGGTCTTTTGCGTTAAAGCTGCCGGTCTCAGCGTAGGCGACGCACTTGGCTCCGCCGTGGCAAAGTCCACTGTATTCACATCCTCCGCAGCCCTCGGGTATAGACGGCTCCCTCAGCCGTTTAAGCAGGGGACTGTCACGGTAAATTTCCAAAAGGCTGTTGTCGTTTATGTTTCCGGCAGCAACCGGAAGCCTGCGGCACGGCATAACGGTTCCGTCGGCAAGCATGGCGAGCAGGGTATCTCCCGCTGTACAGCGGTACACGCTCTTATCCGCGCAGGGCAAAAACTGCAGCGCCCTCGCGCAGGAAACCATACCCTTTTTGTTGAGCGCAGCCGCCTGCTTACAAAGCCTGCGGTACTCTTCCGCACCGAGCGAAAGTCCGCGCCTGTCCCCGTCCGCGGGAATCACAACCCTGTCGAACCACAGCTTGTCAACCCCTAAATCGGAGCAGATTCCGGCAAGCCTTTTCAACTCGCCTTTGTTTTTGCTTTGGGCGGTGAAAGAAACGTCGGTGTAAATCCCGCAGGATTTAAGCGCGTAAATTCCGCCGAGTGCCTTTCTGAACGAGCCTTTCCCGCGGATTTTATCGTGAACCCTTTTGCAGCCGTCCAGGCTGACCTGAACATAGTCGACGCCGAGCTTTTTCAGCCTTTTCGCGGCGCGGACGTCAAGCAGGGTGCCGTTTGTCAGAACGGCTGTTGAAAATCCCCTGTCTGCCGCTTCGCCCAAAAGCCAATAAAAATCCGGGTGCAGCAGCGGCTCTCCGCCGGTCACATTAATGTGACACTTAAAGCCGTAAGCTGCTTTAAGCTCTTCAAGCTGACCGAGAACCCTAAGCAGGCTTTCCCTGCTTTCAAAGGCTGAGTAATCCTCCTGATAGCAGTGACTGCACCGCAGGTTGCAGCGGTGGGTTATGTGCCACTGAAAAACAAAGCTTTTTTCCATAATCAGAACGAGGAGCTTCCGCCTCCGCCGCAGCCGCCTCCTCCGCCTCCGCAGCCGCTTCCGCTTCCGCTTCCGCCTCCGCCACCGAAGCCTCCGCCGCTGTGTGACGAGGTTTCTACTATGATTGTTTCGGTGCGTACAAGATTAACGCCTACTCCGCCTTGAACAAGAACTCCGTTGCCGACTGTCTGCGCGCGCTCAACAGGCTTTCTGAGCGGATTGAACCGCTTTGAAAAGGCGACCGACAGCGCGATAATAACGCCGAGCATAAGCGAGATTACAACGTAGCTTGCGTACTTCATCGGTTCGGCGATTTTTTCTCCGCTGACGGTTGTGTATATCTGAGAAAACACTTCCTCGGCGCATTTGTAGTATTCCTTGTTTGTGGCAAAGCGGCTCGCGTTGTCTGTAATCGAGCGCGCCTTTGAGTCGTCAACGTATTTGTACATTGTTCCGTAGGACTGAATTGTCAGCTTGCGGTTTTTCATATTTACGGCGAAAATGCTCGCGCTGTCATATCCGCAGCAGGCAAGCCGCGCCTGACGCGCCTGGTCGATTTCATCATTCGCGTATTCTTCGGTCGACCAAAAAATCACGTTTCCGTACTCCGTGTTCGGTGCCATATCCTTAATGAGCTTTTGCTCCTCATCGTCGGTGAGCAAATCCGCGTCGTCCGAGATAATAACGCGGAAGCCCGTGTCCGAGTTGGTGTACTGCGCCAAGTCAAAGCTTTTTTCCGCCGCGAAAGAGGTAAAAACCGAAACGCCGATTATGACCGCCGCCGCTAAAACCGGAGCGATTATTTTCCCGAGCTTACTGTTGCCTGTCATAATACGCTCCTTCCTTTTTAAACTGCGGCAAGGGTCTTTTGGCGACTCTTGTCTGGAAGCTGATGTGGTAAATCGCAAGTCCGAACAGCTCGGCGGCAAGCAAAAAGCACGCGCCGTAGGAAACCGCGTTGTTCGCCGGGTCCAGGAGCACAAGCGCAAGCGAAACCGCGATACTCGCTATCATAACAATCTTGAGCCAAAGCACGCTTTTTGAGAACCAGCGCGCTTCTTCGGTGATTCGAACCCTGAGCTGTGACATTTGATTAATTTTCATCTTCTGTATTTTTCTTGAATCGGAAAACTGCGCCGCGCAGGCAATTACGATAATGATTGAACCAACCAGCGCGCCTATCTGTCCTAAGAAGCGGATATCGCCCTTATAGGAGCCGTCAACGGCAATCGCGAAGATTGACAAAAAGGTGATTACCGTGGCAAACTTGTGTAATCCGCCGCATAACACGCCGGTTTTGCTTTTTCCCAGAACGCTCATATTTTTATCTACCGTATAGTTAAACGAACGCTGCATAAAGTACATTCCGGTAACGGCGAGCAGCGTGCAGAGCGCGAGCGTCATATTCGCCTTTATCGAAGGCAAAAATGACATAGCGCCGAAAATCAGACCGAAAATAACCGCGGAAATTCCGAGCGCCGCAATCAAAATTCTGACCGGGCTGAGCGGCAAATCAGCCGCGACCTTGCCCGTTTGACCGTTGACGGCGGCATAGGTGATGTCTTTTTTGCCGCGGCAGCTCATAAACCACACGGGGTTCATCGCCCTGCTGACGGACTTTATCCGCGCGGGCAGCGCGCTTTCGCTCTCCGACAGATTAAGCCTGCGGTCGGACAATACCTTTGTTACGGCGGGATCGTTTTTATAAAGCTTTTGCGCGTCCTCGACAATTTCACCTGTTATATCGTCATTATAATGCTGCGGATCGGTGTCGCCGGTTTCAGCGTAAAAGCCGCTCAGATACGCCGGAATAAACCGCACCTGTCCGCTTGAATCGAACGGCGCGATACCCTCGCTGAGGTCGTCGTCAAAGCTGACAGACGCGTCGTGGGAATAGCCGTTGATTCTGTAATCCGAAACTCCGTCAATATCAAAATGATATATATGATATATATTTCCGCCGACGTGCTCTCTGCCCGAGACCGCCCTTACCCTGAACGGACCGCTGAGCTCGGCGTGATAGCTCCAGTACGGCATATATATTCCCCTGAAGCCGTCAATAGTCTGAGGGTTGCGGTACTTGCCGCCTATAAACGGGTTTTTGCGGATTTCCTTGAGATACAGCTCCTTGCACTGCTCCTTTGTAACCTTAAACGGAGCGATAACATCCGGCCGCCACTCCTTGCGGATTTTGTCAAAAATCATCGACGCGCCGCCGCAGTACTGGCAAAAGCCTACCGCGTCGTTTTTGTCGGTTGTGATAATCTCGGCTCCGCAGGACGGACAAATATAAATATAGCCGTCAAAGTATTTTTCTGTTTTTGCGTCGTCGGTCGCGCTGTTGTCGCTGAGCGACGCGGGATCAAAGCTGTTTTTGCAGTAATCGCAAACCATTTTTTGGCTTGCTATATCAAACCTCAGCCCCGCCGCGCAGGTTGGACACGGAATCATCGCTTAACCTCCTTGTTAGCTATTGTTTTTTACCGAATGACACTCGGAAAGCATCGTGAACAGCGCAGCGTCGCTCGCGAGCTTCCTGATGTAATCGCGTGAATTTACAATGTTATTTGTTCCTCCGAGCATAAGCTTTACTGCGTATGTTTTTTCAGCCGTGCAGACGCCCATATATACAAGCCCCACAGGCTTTTCCTTTGTTCCGCCGGTCGGACCCGCAATTCCCGTGAGGCTGACTGCGATGTCCGCGCCCGAAAGCTTTTTTACTCCCTCCGCCATCTGTATCGCGGTTTCCGCCGACACGGCTCCGAGCACCGCCAGGGTTTCGGAATTAACGCCGAGCAGCTTTTCCTTTATCTCGTTTGAGTAACTGCATACTCCGCACTCAAACACCTCGCTGGCGCCGCTTACGCGGGTAATGCGCTCGCTGACAAGTCCGCCAGTGCAGCTTTCCGCCGTTGCCGCCTTTAATCCGCGTTCTCTCAGCATCGCGACCGTATCCTCCTGAAAGGTATCCTGATTAAGATTGTTTTTTCTGAGTAACTGTATTATATCTACATCTGTCAATGTAACCATAAAATTCACCTCAAGCCTATTGTACCACTATATATTATTTATTGCAATTACTTAAATTTTATATTATAATGTATTATCATTATTATTGCGAGGAATGTTATGGCTGCTTGGTTTTTCACGGAGGAAGAGATACGCTCCGAAAAATACATAATCACAGGCGAAAACGCAAAGCACATCAAGGTGCTCAGAATGAAGCGCGGCGAAGCGCTCACGCTTGTTACCCCGTCGGGAGTGCAGCACGACTGCGAGCTGGTTTGTTTTGACAACGATACGGCAGAGGTTGAAATTAAAAACAGCGCTCCGTGCCGAAACGAGCCCGACGTTTTTGTCACGCTGTACCAGGCGCTGCCAAAGGGCGAGAAAATGGACTATATTGTTCAAAAGTGCGTCGAGCTGGGAATCAGCAGGATTGTGCCCGTGATTTCCGCCCGCTGCGTTTCACGTCCCGACAAAAAATCCCTTGAAAAAAAGCAAAAGCGCTGGCAGAAAATCGCGCTGCAGGCGGCAATGCAGAGCCGCCGCGGTATCATCCCCGAGGTAAGCGGCTGCGTAAGCTTTGAGCAAGCCGCAAAGCTTTCGGAAGATAACGAAAAAAACCTGTTCTTTTACGAGCTCGGCGGACAACCCGTAAAAGAGATTCTCACCGAAAAGCCGAAAACCATAGGAATGTTTATCGGCAGCGAGGGCGGCTTTGAGGAATCGGAGGCAGAGCTCGCGGCTTCGTTCGGCGCAAACAGGGCAACGCTCGGCAGGCGGATTCTCAGGGCCGAGACCGCGCCGCTGGCGGCGCTTTCGATAATTATGTACCAGACTGATAATTTCAGCTAAAATAAACGGAGGTAAAATATGATTGGAATTATTTGCGCAATGCAGCTTGAGGCGGACGGAATTCTTGCCCTCGCCGAAGAAAAAATTTTTGACTCAATAAACTCAATGAGCTTTTGCCGCTGTAAAATTCACGGCAAGGACGCGGTGGTTGTAGTCTGCGGAGTAGGCAAGGTCAACGCCGCGGTGTGCGCCGCCACAATGATTAACAGCTACAAGCCCGATATTGTAATCAACTGCGGCGTGGCGGGCGCGCTGTCCTCGGTTGTCAGCATCGGCGACATTGTAATCGCATCAAAGACGGTTGAGCACGATATGAACCTAACCGCCCTTGGCGACAAGCAGGGCGAGGTTTCCATGCCCGACGGAAAGATTATGTACTTTGAGTGCGACAAAAACGCGCGCGGACTGCTCGCCGCCTGCGCGAATAAGCTTGAAAACACAAGGGTAGCCGAAGGCATTGTCGCCAGCGGAGATATTTTTATATCCGACAGGCGCAAAAGGCTTTTAATTAACGACCGCTTCAACGCCGTTGCCTGCGAAATGGAGGGCGCGGCAATCGGTCACGCGTGCCGCTGCTGCAAGGTTCCCTTCGCGGTGCTCAGGGCAATTTCCGACGACCTTGACGAGAACAAGGGCGTTGACTTTGAGCGCTTCTGCGTTTCTGCCGCAGAAAAGACCGTCAAGGTAATCGACGGCTTTATCACTGAATATTAATAAGCAACAAACGCGGGGATTTTCACTCGGAAATACCGTTTACAAAATCCGTCAGCGCGTTTTTGCGCGCGCTTTCCGAGGGTTCCTTTTCGGCGGCCGCTCCCAGGCGGCAGGGTTTGACGAAAAACGCGGCGCCGCTATTGACAACGGCGCTTTGTTGCGATAAAATGATAGTTAGACTTTTTTTGAACTTTTACATTTAAGGGGAATAAATATGAAGCTTACAGGTGCAGATATCATTTGTGAATGTCTTATTGAGCAGGGAGTTGACACGGTGTTCGGATACCCGGGCGGAGCCGCTCTTAATACATACGACGCGCTGTATAAGTACAGCGACAGGATTACGCACATACTGACAGCGCACGAACAGGGCGCTTCTCACGCGGCGGACGGCTACGCGCGCTCAACAGGCAAAACAGGCGTGGTAATCACCACCTCGGGTCCCGGAGCGACCAACATCGTGACCGGTATCGCAACCGCGAATATCGACTCTATCCCCATTGTCGCTATTACAGGCAACGTCAACACCGACCAGCTCGGACGCGACAGCTTTCAGGAGGTTGACATTGTAAACATTGTCAAGCCGATTACAAAGGGCAGCTATCTGGTAAAGGACGTAACCGACCTCGCGCCGACAATCCGCAAAGCCTTCGCGCTTGCCAATTCGGGCAGAAAAGGTCCCGTGCTCGTTGACGTTCCTAAGGATGTTACCGCGGCCGCAGCGGAATATACCCCCGTATCTCCGGAGGCTCCCCGGACAGAAGGACTTAAAAATCCCGACTGCATTAAGAGAATCGCGGAGCTTATCCGAAACTCAAAGCGCCCGATGATTTACGCCGGCGGCGGAATTATCAGCTCCGAAGCGTGCGAGGAATTCAAAAGGTTCGCCGAGCTGATTGACGCTCCTGTTTGCTGCTCGCTTATGGGGCTCGGCTGTATTCCGGCAAGTCATCCGCTGTGTATCGGCAACATCGGTATGCACGGCGGATACGAAACAGGAATGGTAACCGCCGAATGTGACCTTATCATCGCCTGCGGAGCGCGTTTTTCCGACCGCGTTGCCGGCGACAGGGAAAAATTCGGCGAACAGGCAAAGATTGTTCAGTGCGACATTGATAAAAACGAGATTAACAAAAACGTTGCCGTTGACGAGTACGCGCTCGGCGACGTAAAGGCGTTTTTGACAGCACTTCTGGACGAGCTTGAACAGCAAAACCATTCCGAATGGCTCGCAAAAATTGAGGTCTGGAAGCATAAATTTGACAGCGCCGCCCTGCCCGAGAGTGAATATCCGCTGCCCGAAGAGATTATTGACGCTGTAAACAAAATCAAAGCCGACGACGACATCATTGCAACCGACGTAGGACAGCACCAGATGTGGGTTGCGCAGAACGGAAAATTTGAAATTGAAAGAACCCTGCTGACCTCAGGCGGCATGGGTACAATGGGCTTCGGAACAGGCGCGTCAATCGGCGCGCAGGTAGCGAACCCCGACAAGCGCGTTTTCCTTTTCACGGGCGACGGCAGCTTCCACATGAACCTAAACGAGCTTGTTACGATGAAATCCTACGGACTTCCGATTATCATTTTGATTATGAACAACACCGTGCTCGGTATGGTTAGGCAATGGCAAAAGCTGTTTTACGGCAACCGCTTTTCTCAGACGGATCCCCACAGAGCCACTGACTTTGTAAAGCTTGCGGAGGCGTTCGGCGTTACGGGAATGAGAATCACAAAAAGCGAGGAGATTGAAAGCACGCTAAAAAAAGCGGTCGAGCTGAACACAACGGTTGTTATCGACTGCCGCATCAATCCCGACGACAACGTTTTGCCGATGATTCCTCCCGGAAAAACCGTCAACGAAATCGTAACCGAGATGTAACAACGCGACGTTGCATAAGGTTCGAGAATATAAATCGGTGAGTTCATCCAACGCGGACTCCCGACTGTTTACGACCGCTATCATATAAAATAAGAATCGTCACCCGAAAATTCGGATGACGATTTTTTAGTAGCTTCTTTTTGTTAATTGATACGGCTTTGTCAACACCATATCTCTCAGCGCCTGTGTAACATCATCTTTGGATTCAATAGGCGCGTCAAAATATATTACGCTGTACTCGTTGAGCGAAACATAGGCGTAGTGGTTGTCTGTGCTCTCTGTGTAGAACTGGTTAAAGCCTAAGTCCTGCGACGTGTAGACGGTTTTCTGCCTCGGCTGTGAACGGACTTCGTTTAGGAACTTTCCGGCGGTCTCCGCTGCCGAGAACAGCCCGAAGTTTTGTGAATACTCGTCAAATTCAAGGAAGGTAATCTCAAACGATTTATCCTTTGGCTTTGCCGTATAGCATTTAGAAATGTAAAGCTCTTCCCTGCCCTTGATTGTATCCTCAACCGTCAGTCCGTGCTC
>CAJOLF010000058.1 GCA_905235295.1 uncultured Ruminococcus sp.
ATAAAACGAGCAGAAACAAAAAACTTTGAACACAACACACATCTTCAGCTCCATAAATAAAGAGTACCTAAGTGTGCTCTTTATTTATTTACAAAACTAACGCTTAATTTGAAACTTAAAGTTTCCTGCTTTTTCTTTTGCTTCACTATGAGAAATATTTTCACAATAGTTGAATTTAACGCCGCCGATAATATATAATATATAATGGATGCAAATGGCGGTGAGATTATGGAAACGAACAAAAATATACTCAGCAAAAAGCTCGAAACTCTCAGAAAAAACGCCGGATTGACGCAAAAGGACGTTGCGGATATTCTCAAAATTGACCGCACTACCTATACAAAATACGAGACAGGAGTAACCGAGCCGAACGTGTCTTATCTCAGGAAGCTTTCGGAGATTTTCGGCGTCGATCTCAACTATCTGCTGTCTGACAGCGATGATTCGGAAACATTAAGCGACAGCGTCAAGGATAATCAAAAGGCAAGCGAGCTGCTTCAATTATTCAACCTTCTTTCCGAACAGGATCAGGAAAAGCTCCTTTCTCAGTTGAGAAAACGCACTGAAAATTCAAAATAATTAAAAAAAGTCTTTACTTTGGCGCTGAATTGTGCTAAAATATAACAGTTGACCTGTTTCACGGATTTGGGATTAAGCCGCAACGCGGAGTTTCACAGCCCTTATCTGAGATTCAGGCAAATAAAATTAAAAGGTGGAATTAAAATGTTAAAGGAAGAAAAGCAGGCAATAATTGCCGAGTACGCTCTCCATGAGGGCGACACAGGTTCTCCCGAGGTTCAGATTGCACTTCTCACAAAGAGAATCAACGACCTCACCGAGCACCTCAAGGTTCACAAAAAGGATCACCACAGCAGACGCGGCCTTCTTATGATGGTTGGACAGAGAAGAAGCCTTCTCGGCTACCTCAAGAAGGTTGACATCGAGAGATACCGTTCAATTATCTCAAGACTCGGTATCCGTAAGTAATTTTTACAAAACAAGGGCAAGCGGAGCAAAAGCTCTCTTGCCCTAAATTCAAATATAACGGGATTATTCACTCACTCTATTTAGCGGTAAAAAGATGGCGCAAAAACCCTCTGCGCTATGTTTTTATTGCTAAATCAGTGTGAAATCCCGTCTATATAAATTAAATGAAGCAAAGCTTCGGAAAGGATTTTACAATGAACAGTTTTATGACATTTGACAAGTACAGAGTGTTCGAAACTGAGTTTGCCGGCAGACCTCTTAAGGTTGAAACAGGCAAGATGACTCAGCTCGCGAACGGCGCTTGTCTTGTAACCTACGGCGAAACAACAGTTCACGTTGCCGTAACAGCATCCGCAAAGCCCAGAGAAGGCGTAGACTTTTTCCCTCTGTCGGTAGATTATGAGGAGAAGCTCTACTCCGTTGGCAGAATCCCCGGCTCTTACCTCAAAAGAGAGGGCAGACCCTCCGAGCACGCAATCCTGACAAGCCGTGTAATCGACCGTCCGATTCGTCCTCTTTTTGACAAGAGTATGCGCAACGACGTTTCTATCGTCTGCACGGTGCTGAGCGTTGATCCCGACTGCCAGCCCGAGATTATCGCTATGATCGGCGCTTCAATCGCAATTTCAATCTCCGACGTTCCGTGGAACGGTCCGATTTCAGGCTGTTCGGTAGGTATGATTGACGGAGAGTTCATCATCAACCCCAACGAGGAGCAGAGAAAGCTCAGCAAAATGGCAACGACCGTCGCTTCAACAAGCGAGCGTATTGCTATGATTGAGGCAGGCGCCGACTGTGTATCCGACGAGGATATGTACAACGCGATTATGGCGGGACACGAGGCAAACCAGAGCATTATCAAGTTCATCAACGAGATTAAGGACGAAATCGGCAAGCCCAAATTCGAGTTTGAAAGCCTGGAGCCCGACCACGAGATGTTCGAGGCTATCAAGGCGTTTGCCGAGGAGGACGTTAAGGTTGCTCTTGATACCGACGACAAGACAGTCCGCGACGAGCGCTTAAAGCCCATCTACGAGGCTGTTCACGAAAAGTTTGACGAGATTTATCCCGAGCAGGAGGCAGCCATTGACGAGTGCCTCTACAAAACTCAGAAGTTCATCGTCCGCCGCTGGCTGCTTGATGAGCAGAAGCGCGTTGACGGCAGAGGAATGGATGATATCCGTCCTCTCGCGAGCGAGGTGGCTGTACTTCCCAGAGTTCACGGTTCGGGTATGTTCACCAGAGGACAGACTCAGGTTCTCACAGTCGCAACCCTCGGTCCCGTGTCGGACAAGCAGCTGCTTGACGGCATTGACGGCGAGACAGAGAAAAGATATATTCACCACTACAATTTCCCGAGCTATTCGGTCGGCGAGACAAAGCCCAGCCGCGGTCCCGGCAGACGTGAAATCGGTCACGGAGCGCTCGCGGAGCGCGCTCTTGTACCTGTAATTCCTTCGGTTGAGGAGTTCCCTTACGCGCTCAGGCTTGTATCAGAGGTTCTTTCCTCAAACGGTTCAACCTCGCAGGGCTCAATCTGCGGCTCAACGCTTGCCCTTATGGACGCGGGTGTTCCGATTAAGGCTCCCGTAGCCGGTATTTCCTGCGGACTTATCACCGAGGGTGAGCGCTGGATGACAATGGTTGACATTCAGGGGCTCGAGGACTTTTTCGGCGATATGGACTTTAAGGTAGCGGGTACTCACGAGGGTATCACAGCTATTCAGATGGATCTTAAGATCAGCGGTCTTACACCCGAGATGGTTAAGGAAGCGCTTGAAAAGACACACAAGGCGCGTCTGTTTATTCTCGATGAGGTTATGCTCAAGGCTATCGCACAGCCCAGAGAAGAGCTTTCACCCTACGCTCCCAAGATGTTTACTACAACAATCCCTGCTGACAAAATCAGCGAGGTTATCGGCAAGAGCGGCAAGGTCATCAAGGAAATTCAGGCTGAGTGCGAGGTCAAGATTGACATTGAAGAGGACGGCGAGGTCGGACAGGTATTTGTTTCCGGACTTGACACCGAAAAGTGCAAGAGAGCCGTTGAGATTGTCCAGACTATCGCTTCCGATCCCGAGCCGGGCGCAATGTACCTCGGCAAGGTAACAAGGATTATGGACTTCGGCGCGTTTGTAGAAATCGCTCCCGGCAAGGAAGGTCTTGTTCACGTTTCTCAGCTCGACGTTAAGCGCACCGAGAACGTAACCGACGTTGTGAACGTAGGCGACATTATCCGCGTAATGGTAACCGAGATTGACGACAAGGGCAGACTTAACCTCAGCCGCCGTCAGGTTCTCATTGACGTTGACGGACTTACTCCCGAGGATAACGGCGGAGACGACAAACATTCCCGCCCCAGACGCCCCAGGGGTAACGGCGGAAGAAACAGAAGATAATTCTATATCAGAATAATAATGGCAGTCGGATTTGCTCCGGCTGCCATTATTACTAAAAAGAGAAAACCTCCGATAAAATCGGAGGTTTTGGTTTATAAATGATAGATTTTAACCTTCAATTACCTTAATCCAACCTTCGGGAGCTTCAATTCTGCCCATCTGAATACCGGTAAGCGTGTCATACAGCTTCTTAGTAACCGGTCCCATTTCGTCCATACCGCTCGGGAAGCAAATCTCTTTGCCGTGGTCATAAATCTTGCCGACAGGGGAGATTACCGCAGCTGTTCCGCAAAGTCCGCACTCCGCAAAGTCCTTGACCTCGTCAAAGTAAACCTCGCGCTGCTCAACCTCAAGACCGAGGTAATGCTCTGCAACATACATCAGCGAACGTCTGGTGATAGAGGGGAGGATGCTGTTGGATTTGGGGGTAACAACCTTGCCGTCCTTTGTGATGAACAGGAAGTTTGCGCCGCCTGTTTCCTCAACCTTGGTGCGCGTTGCCGCGTCAAGGTACATATTCTCGTCAAAGCCTTCCTCGTGAGCGGTAACAATCGCGTGCAGGCTCATTGCGTAGTTAAGACCTGCCTTGATGTTGCCGGTGCCGTGCGGAGCCGCTCTGTCCAAATCAGAAACCTTAATTGTAATCGGCTTCGCGCCGCCCTTAAAGTAGGGACCTACAGGGGTAGTGAATACTCTGAACTGATATTCCTCGGCGGGACTTACGCCGATAACAGCGCTGCTTCCGAACACATACGGACGGATATAAAGCGTCGCGCCTGTTCCGTAGGGCGGAACAAAGTCGGCGTTAGCCTTAACAACCTTTTCAATAGCGTCAAGGAACTTTTCCTCGGAAATAACGGGGATTTCGATGCGCTTACAGCTGTCAATCAAACGCTTCGCGTTGAGGTCGGGGCGGAACACAACAATTTTTCCGTCCTGGGTGGTGTACGCTTTAAGTCCCTCAAAAACGGTTTGGGCATACTGCAAAACTCCCGCGCACTCGCTTATTGTAATCATATCGTCCGTTGTCATTATGCCGTCGTCCCACTTGCCGTCCTTGTAGTTTGACACATAACGCTGTCCGGTCGGTATATAACTAAAACCGAGGTTTGACCAGTCAATATTTTGCTTTGCCATAATACAACTTCCTTTCAAAAATAGATTAAGAAAATTTTAATAAATTAGTAAAAATGAATTTTTCCTTTTTTATTCTATCACTTTAATTCATTGTGTTAATTCTTCATTGGAATTAAAACAATATAAATACATTATATAATTAATATTAAGTTAACAACGTTCAATTTACGGTGCATGACGTGCTGATTTATTAAAAAGACAATACTGCATAATTTCGGTATTCAACTTGCAAAAAAGGTTAATACTAATTCCTGAATTGCGGAAAATAGACCGCAAAGATTGTCTGCTTTTTATTAGGTATTAGTATAAGGTGCTTATGGGTAAAATTTTCAAAACAGCGCTGACAGGAGGTCCCTGCGGAGGAAAATCACAGGCGCTTGGTTACTTAAAAAACCGTCTTGAAGCGCTCGGAGCAGAGGTTTTTATACTCAACGAGACGGCAAGCGAGCTTATGAACAGCGGAATTACTCCCGAATCCGTCGGAAGCTATGAATTTCACAGCCGTTTGTTTGAAAAACAGTTTAATAAAGAAAAGGAACTGACGTTGAAGGCGCAGGCTTCAAAAGCGGAACTCGCGGTAATTCTCTGCGACAGAGGTCTGCTCGACAACCGCGCTTACGTTACGCGCGAAGAATTTGAGCGCTACTCGGCAAAATTCGGTCTCGGAGAAAACCAAATAAGGTGTTCCTACGACGCTGTATTTCACCTTGTAACAGCCGCCGACGGAGCGGAGGAGAGCTACAATCTCGATAATTCCGTGAGGAAAGAAAGCCCCTGTCAGGCGAAAAAGCTCGACGCCGAGCTTCTCGCGGCCTGGACTGGCGCGCCGCACCTCAGGATTATTGACAACAGCACGGGCTTTGAGCAAAAGCTTGAGCGGCTGTATGCGGAGGTCAAGGCGGCAATCGGTATTCCCAAGCCGCTTGAAATCGAGAGGAAGTTTTTGATTGAGTATCCCGACTTAGAGCTTTTGAAATCTCTGAAAACCTGCCGCAGAGTACCGATTACTCAGGCGTACCTCAACACTCCCGACGAGGGAAGATTCAGAATCCGCAAGCGCGGAGAGGGGAAAGACGCTGTTTTCATTAAGACGGTCAAGAACAAAATCAACGAGCTTACGCGCGTCGAGGTGGAAAGTTATATTTCCGAAAAAGAATATTTATCATATCTCGGCAACAAGCGGTATGTTGACGGCGTTATCAGCAAGGACAGGTACTGCATAGCGCAAAATTCAACCTATTATGAATTGGATGTATATCCGTTTTTTAACGACCGCGCCACGCTAGAAATTGAGCTTTTATCGGAAGAACAGCCGTATGTTCTGCCTGATTTTGTCAAGGTAATCAGAGAGGTTACGTTTGAACAGGAGTACAAAAATAAATATTTGGCTGTTCTCTACGGCGACCGTTGCGACGGTGCGCAATTCGAGTAGATAGCACGGTGTAGTATTTAACGTTAAATTCCCGACAACGAGAAAAGCGTAATGAATCACGCTGCCTTTTTGGCTGGGCTGGCGGTCGCGGCGGCGACACCGCTACTCGAGAAGATAGCACGGTGTAGTATTTAACGTTAAATTCCCGACAGCGAAAAAGCGTAATGAATCATGCCATTTTTCAGTAAAAAAAAGAGCTGGCGTATGTCGGCTGAATGAGTTAAGTTCAGCTCGTTTTATGCGGCGTGTTTAATGAGATAAGTCGGTATAGCGCTCTCCTTAAAAACGTCACACTGTGACGTTTTTACCCGCCTGCGGCGGGCACAGTCGCCTTCGAATCCCGCCGCCTTTTCAACCAAAAATAGCTATTCCATTCGGAATAGCTATTTTTGGCTGGGCTGGCGGGATTCGAACCCACGCGTGACGGAGTCAAAGTCCGTTGCCTTACCGCTTGGCGACAGCCCAATATATAAAGGCAATGCTTTGCAATTCGCAGTTTTGCGTCATTTGCGTTGCTCGCCCTGTTTTAATAAAAAAGCCGCACAAGTTATTTACCTGTGCGGCTGTGGTGACCCATCGGAGATTCGAACTCCGGACACCTTGATTAAAAGTCAAGTGCTCTGCCAACTGAGCTAATGAGTCAAAGTGGGGTGGGATACCGGATTCGAACCGGTGGTCTCCAGTGCCACAAACTGGCGCGTTAACCAACTACGCTAATCCCACCATATCGCGCCAAGGTTACTAAAATAGTTTGTTTTGACGCAATCTGGCGCGCCAAAAGGGACTCGAACCCCTGACCTACTGCTTAGAAGGCAGTTGCTCTATCCAGCTGAGCTATTGGCGCATTTCTAATTAAGTCAGCCTATATATTATATCTTTATTGCCTTTGCTTGTCAATAGATTTTTCTAATTTTATCAAATTTGTAACAGAACGCGCCAAACCTCTCTAAACTTTTAGTTGTTTAATTTGACAACATATACTCAATATATTATAATATTTACAACGTTATAGGAAAAGTTGACTTTCGGAGGCGTTTATGGAGCTGAAAAAGGGCCGCCCGACCGATACCTCGGGCAGAGAGGACAGGGAGTTCAGGGTTTACGACTGCCTTGATTCACTGAAAATTGAATACCTCCGCGTTGACCACGGGGTAGCGAAAACAATGGAGGACTGTAGGGCAATTGACGCGGTTCTCGGCGCTGAAATGTGCAAAAACCTTTTCCTTTGCAACAGGCAGAAAACTCAGTTTTATCTTCTGATTATGCCGGCGGACAAGCCCTTCAAGACAAAGGAGCTTTCTTCGCAAATCGGTTCGGCAAGGCTTTCCTTTGCCGATTCTGACAAAATGCTCGAATACCTCGACATCAACCCCGGCGCTGTCAGCGCGCTCGGACTTATGAACGACAGCGATAATTGCGTGAGCTTTCTTGTAGATGAGGATTTGCTCAAAAACGAGTACATCGGCTGTCATCCGTGCGTTAATACTTCAAGCCTCAGACTAAAGACCGACGATTTGATGAAGGTTTTTTTGCAGCACACAAAACATTCGGCGACCGTTGTCAGGCTAATCGGCGAATAAGGTGATATTATGCTCAAAAAAATTATTACAACAATACTTTTTGCCGCGGTTTTGCTCTGCATTGTTCCGTGCGCTTCGGCAAAAGAAGCGGATTCCGATAGCGTGATTTCTCAGGACAGCGATTTTGTGCCGCTGTACACAACCGCTCCCGACAGCTCGCTCAGAAATCCTCCGAATTATATGTCAACAGATCAGGGCATTTTCTTTTACACCCAAACAACTATGCTCGCGCTGATCGCGGGTTACCTGATAATTTTTAAGGTCAGGTGTATTCCAAAGGGAGAGAAAATGCATCGCAGAAAAAAGAAAAATCAATGAAAAAAGGGTTCAGTTTTCGGCTGAACCCTTTATCTTAGCTTCTTAAAAAATTCCTTCAAAATCCCCGAGCACTCCTGCTCCATAATTCCGCCGCAGCATTCGGGCTTAAAGCTGTACGGCAGCTCAAAAAGGTTTGTGATTGTTCCGCACGAGCCGTTTTTGAAGTCGTAAGCGCCGAAATAAACCTTTGGAATGTGCGCGTTAATTATCGCTCCGGCGCACATCGGGCAGGGCTCAAGCGTGACGTAAATCTCGCAATTCCACAGCCGCCATCCGCCGAGAGCTTTGCAGGCGTTGTTAATCGCGTCAAGCTCCGCGTGGAGCAGCGCGTTTTTTGATTTTTCGCGGCGGTTTCTGCCCGCCGAAATTATTTCACCGTTTTGTACTATGACCGCGCCGACAGGCACCTCGCCGTCGTCAAAGGCTTCTCGCGCCAGCCTGAGAGCCTCGGTCATATAATAATCAGCCGTATATTCCATTATTCGATAATAAGGTAAAAAATCATTGAAGTTAAAAACAGCACCAATGAGATTATAACGACCGGAGAGGTGAAAAACGTCTTGAATTTTTCTTTATAGGTAAGTGAATCCGAGCATTCGTATTCGGATTTTACAATCGAGCTGAACTTGAATATACTCTTGTCTGTTATGGCAAGATAAATAAAGGAAAGAATACCCGCAAGGCAGAACAGCGCTGTGCTGCCGATGCTGATTAGCATAAACGTTGATTGCTCAATATTTGTATTTTTTTGCAGAATGTCCATAACAACAGCGTAGAAGTTGTTTGCAAAATGAATAACAACCGACGGCACAATCGAATCCGCCGCGCAGTCCACAAAGCCCAAAATAAGTCCTAATAAAAACGCGAAAATCATCTGTGTTGTGTTGCCGTGGATAGAACCGAACATCACGGCGGAAGCGATAATCGCGAAGCAGTCGCCGTACTTTCTGAGCCTGCCCATCACAATTCCTCTGAAACCGAATTCCTCGGCAAGCGCGGGAATAACCGAAACGGCGAAAGCGTAAAGGAACATCTGAAACGCATTCAGGTTTTGTTCATTCATTAACGAAGCGCTGTTTTCAAGACCGAAAATTGAGATGTTTTGGTCAAAGAGCTCCGCCGCGTTGTTCGCGAGCATGGAAAAGCCCATACCCATCAGCACAAGCGGAATCAACAGCGTCGCCTTAACATGGGATTTGCCGAAGGAATCGGAAACCCTGTAGCCTGAAGCGGAAAGATAGATTAAGCCGGGAATCAACGCGGACAATATACTCAGGAAAATATCCATGGTAAATTCCAGTGTAGGATTTTGGACGTCAATACCGCCAATCCTAAAAGCTATCACAATAATTGTTGCGGAAATTTGCATTGTAAGGAAATAGAACAGGACGTAAAGCCCAAGCCCGTTTGAGGTTTTTCTGAGCTTTTTCCGTTCATTTTGCCTGATAAGATTAAGCGGATTGTAGGGGTTGCCGCCCGGGTACGGATTGTATGGAGCGGGATTTTGGATATAGTTATTCATAATTTCACTTCCGTTTTCGCGGTATTATTAATATTTTATCACAATATATTGTGTTTTGCAAGACAGAACCGTTACAAGAATGTAAATTGACAAAATCCGAGTTTGGTGTTATTGTGAATTTGTATAACTATAGTCGACGCCGCGGCTTTCGCGGTATTGCTTATAAGCTTTTTTCGGGAGGATTACAATATGGTAACCGCAATGCTATTTGCCGGCGGAATAGGCGCGAGGATGCAGTCGTCCGACCTGCCAAAGCAGTTTTTGGAGGTTGGCGGAAAGCCGATTATTGTCCACACAATGGAGCATTTTTCAAAGCATTACCTTGTTGACGGAATTGTAGTCGCCTGCAAGGAGGACTGGATTGACTACCTTGTAGACCTTATTCAGAAGTTTTCAATCAAAAAGGTGAGGGCGATTGTCCCGGGCGGAGAAACTGGCTACGCCTCAATCCACAACGGCGTTGTCGCTACGGCTCAGTTTTCCGAAAATCCCGACGATATAATCTTGATCTGCGACGGCGTCCGTCCGATGCTCTCCGAACAGCTTATTACAAACTGCATTGAGGAGACAAAGAAGTACAAAACCGCCGTTCCCGTAACTCCGAGCATAGATTCGCTGCTCTACAGCACCGACGGCGAAAGCTGCCGGAAAAGCTACGACAGAAACACAATGTATATCACCCAGGCGCCGCAGGGATACACAATGGAAAAAATCCTCTGGGCGCACTCCGAAGCCGAAAAGCGCGGGATTACAAACCCGATTTCCTCAAGCGAGCTGTTCATCGAGCTGGGCGAGAGCGTGCATATTTTCAGGGGAGAGAGGTTCAACATAAAAGTTACTACTCCCGAGGATTTAATCACCCTGCGTTCGCAGTTTTACTATGAGAACTACAAAAAATTTGCCAAGGAAGAGTTAAAGTATGGACTTTAAGGTTAAGGACAGCGTAAAATCAGCGCTTTATTCCGACGCGCTCGAAATTGCTCAGGCGGATTTTATCCGCTGGGCGGAGCTCAAAAACAGCTCGGTGCTCATCACGGGAGCAAAGGGCTTTATCGGCTTTTACCTTGTGCTCGCTTTGCTAATCCGCAACGATTTATACAATGATAATATAAAGGTATTCGCGCTTGTAAGGAACCGCGAAAGCGCAGAGTCAAAGTTCGGCGCGTTGCTTTCAAGGGAAGATTTGTCGCTCTGCGTTCAGGACGTAACCGAGCCTATTGAGTGCGAAAAAGCCGATTATATTATTCACGCCGCGAGCCAGGCGAGCAATATACAGTTTGAAAACGATCCCGTCGGCACAATCAGCGCGAACCTGACCGGAACCTCGCGTGTGCTCGACTTCGCCGTTAAGTCAAACAGCCGCTCGGTGATTGTGATTTCAAGTTTGAAGGTTTACGGCGAGGTTTACGGCGGCAAGGGTTACCTTGCCGAGGAGGACGAGGGCTACCTTGAC
>CAJOLF010000059.1 GCA_905235295.1 uncultured Ruminococcus sp.
GTGCAAAGTTGCCTGTTACAACGCCTTCGGTCGCGATTTCAACAACGCTGTCGGCGGTGTTCTTTACAATCTGAGAGGTTCCCGCGGCGTCGGTCGAGCTCGCGTTGGAAACTCCCGAGGAGTTAACCTGATTGATTGTAAGGTTGCCCGATGTTGTGCTGCTAAGGTTTTTAGCCAACATTCCGCCGCCGAAGCCGAGCGCCCCGGAAAAGAGTATCGTGATTGCGAGCATCGCGGCGATAAATCCGCGCGATACAGGCTTCTTCTCTTTTTTCTTCTTTACCTTTTGGGTGGTCTGCGGATTTGTCCGAACGGTGTTTGAAGAATAACCCGGAGCGCCCGAATAATTGTTGTAAGGGCTTGAATAGCCGTATGATGAATACGGGTTGTTTGTCTGCTGATTTGGGTTATTCGCGCCGTTGTAGGAATAATTTGTTGAGCCGTTGCTCTGCTGGCGGTACGCTGCGCTGTAATCGGCGCTGCCGCCTGCGGAATAAGCGGAATCGTAATTATTCGGGTTGTGGTCGGCGTTTTGGTTGTTGCCGTTCACATAGGAATAATGATACTCGTTAGATTCAGCGCTTTTCGGCTCGCCGTTCCACTCGTAAGAGCTTTCGTACTCGCTGTCAGATGCTGATTCTGCGGATTCTCCGGCTGTATTTTCCGTTTCCGGCTCCGCCGATGAAATATCATTCTCTGTTTCTACTGCTTCTTCCTCAGTTTTTACTGCTTCTTCGTTTTTGATTTCGTCCTCATTGGGATTCTCGTAATAATCGTTAAAATCTTTCATATTAACGCCTCCGTGGTTAATCAGCCGGTTGGCTGTTGTTTTTTTATGTTGTACTAATAATAATTCCCAAAAGTGAAAACTGTATGAAATAAGCTTGAAAAGTTTTTGTGTTTACAATGTTTTTTTCAAAAAACTGGGCTGATAAGGCAGCCCATAGTATGTTTATGTTTGAATTTGCTCGTTATGCTCAGTGTTTTCCCGCTCGGTGTTGGTTTCTACAATGCGCCTGTTGACCTTTACGCCGTCGTACCTGCGCTTGAAGGAAACGCGAGCCTTGAACCTGCGGTCGCAGCTTTTGCAATAAAAATCCGCGTTAAAGTTTTTGTTGTGAAGCTTCCAGCTTTTTACGCGCCGCGCCCTTTTGCCGCAGACGTCACAGTTGAATTTTAAGTCCGCCTTGTTAATCTCGGGCGCGCTGAGGTCGGTAATAAAGTAGTTTTTGAACATCATTCTGCGGTAAAATTCCTCGCAGTCCGCCTTCATAACGCAACTGCTGAGCGGGTATTTATCCGCAAGCTTTGCCAGACATTCTCCGCTGAGAATCGCGTCCGCCTCCGCCCTGTGCTGCTCGTCCTCTGAAAACTCAATTCCCAACAGCTCCGCGCAGACGCCCAGCCCCATTTGATTTGCCGCGTCGTAGCGGTCAAGCGCACGCTGGCAGTACTCCTGCAAATCGCAGTATCTTTTTAAAAAAGGAATGTGAAAATCCCCCGTATAAAAGGCGTAGTTTTCTATCAGCGCGTGGATGTCGGACGTTCCCCACGTCATCATAGTGCTGTCGCCCAAAAATTCCGTAAAGGCTTCTGCCGCCGCAAAAAAGTCAACTCCGTCGTCAACAAGCTCGTCATAAGAAATTTTTGTGAGCTGCCTTACCCTGCCCGAGAGCTTTTTGCCGATTTTGGGAGAAATCAGCGAGGAAAAGGTATCGACAACCTTAAAATTTTCATCAAGCTTTACCGCGCCGAACTCGATAATCTCGTTAACAAACTTTTGCGCGGTTTTGCTGTAGGAGCCGTTCCACTCCAAATCAAGAATTACGTAACTCATTTTTTACGAAAAGCCTGCTTCATACGCTGTTCCTTTGACAGTATACGCTTTCTCATTCTGATATTCTGCGGAGTTACCTCGACAAGCTCGTCGTCCGCGATAAACTCAAGGCACTGCTCAAGCGACATTACCGTCGGCGGAGTGAGCTTCAGCGCGTCGTCTGAGCCTGAGGCGCGTGTGTTTGTGATATGCTTCTTTTTGCAGACGTTTACGGTGATGTCCTCGGATTTAGGGCTCGCGCCGACAATCATTCCCTCGTACACGGGAACGCCCGCTCCGATAAACAGCCTTCCGCGCTCCTGAGCGGCATACAGACCGTAGGTTACGGTTTCGCCTGTTTCAAAGGCGATGAGCGAGCCCTGATGACGCGTTACAATTTCGCCCTTCCATGGCTCGAAGCCGTCAAACACGTGATTCATAATTCCGTTTCCGTTTGTGTCTGTCAAAAATTCGGGACGGTAGCCCATCAGTCCTCTGGCGGGAATCCTGAATTCAATGTGAGAAACTCCGCCGTCGCGGGTACCCATATTTACAAGCTCAGCCTTGCGCGAGCCGAGCTTTTCCATTACCGCTCCGACGTAGCTGTCCGGAACCTCTACAATAAGATACTCCATAGGTTCATACAGCTTGCCGTCTATTGTTTTGGTGATTACCTCGGGGCGGGAAACCTGAAATTCGTAGTTTTGCCTGCGCATTGTTTCAATGAGGATTGAAAGGTGAAGCTCTCCCCTTCCCGAAACCTTAAAGGTATCGGCGCTGTCTGTTTCCTCAACTCTGAGGGCGATATTTGTTTCTGTCTCCTTAAAAAGTCTGTCGCGTATATTTCTCGAGGTAACGTACTTGCCCTCTCTGCCCGCAAAGGGAGAATTGTTGACGATAAAATTCATTGTTACGGTGGGCTCGTCTATCTTTACAAAAGGAAGCGGCTCAACACAATCGTTCGCGCACAGCGTTTCGCCGATATTAATATCCTGAACGCCGCTGACGCAGACAATATCTCCCAAAGAGGCTTGCTCGCACTCAATTCTTTTCAGCCCCTCAAACTGATAGAGCTTGCCGACTTTGACAACCTTTGTTGTGCCGTCGGCGTGGCACAGCGTTACCGACTGACCGTTTTTTACGCTGCCTCTCTCTACCCTGCCGACTCCGATTCTGCCGACAAAATTGTCCGCGTCTATGTTTGAAATAAGAATTTGAAGTCCGCCGTCAAGGTCGCCCTGCGGAGCGGGGATTTCCCTGATAATAGCGTCAAAAAGCGGCTTCATATCGGTTCCGGGAGTATTGTAATCCTCGCTTGCGTAGCCGTCGCGCGCCGACGCGTAGATTACCGGAAATTCAAGCTGGTCGTCATCGGCTCCAAGCTCGATGAAAAGGTCGAGAACCTCGTCCACTACCTCCTCGGGGCGCGCTCCCGGACGGTCGATTTTGTTAAGAACAACAAGCGGCTTTTTGCCGAGCGCGAGCGCCTTTTTAAGCACAAACCTCGTCTGGGGCATACAGCCCTCAAACGCGTCGACAAGCAATACCACGCCGTCAACCATTTGCAGTATGCGCTCCACCTCGCCGCCGAAATCGGCGTGACCCGGGGTGTCTACAATATTAATTTTTATTCCGTTATAAAGCACCGCCGTGGGCTTTGACAAAATGGTAATTCCTCTCTCGCGCTCAAGGTCGTTTGAATCCATTACCCTTTCCTCAACATTTTCATTCTCTCTGAAAATGCCGCTCTGCTTTAACAGCTGGTCAACCAAAGTTGTCTTGCCGTGGTCAACGTGAGCGATAATCGCGATGTTCCTTAAATCTTCTCTTACACTCATAAAAATTACTCCGTAAACATAAAATTGATATTTATACAATTATTTATTATACCACTGTGTAATAACAATTTCAATTTGTATTTTTCATCACCTTTTGCCGATTAAGACAACATATTTTGAAACATTTTCCTAATTGCGGCAAAAAAATCAATATTTTGTGCTTTTACAGCTAAAATATCCTTTACAACTACTAAAGATTGAGATATAATTAACACAGTTGCCCTGCGTTAAATGTAATACTATTTTACGACGGGTTCTAATTCAAAAAAATCGGAGGTAATATTATGGGCTACACTATTGCTCAAAAAATTATTAAAGAGCACCTTGTCAGCGGAGAAATGGTTGTCGGAAACGACATCGGTCTGAAAATTGACCAGACGCTTACTCAGGATGCTACCGGTACTATGGCGTATATTGAGTATGAGGCTATGGGTATTCCGCGCGTTAAAACAGAAAAAAGCGTGGCGTATATTGACCACAACACCCTGCAGACAGGCTTTGAAAACGCGGACGACCACAGATTTATTCAGTCTGTGTGCAAAAAGCACGGCATTTATTTTTCACGTCCCGGCAACGGAATTTGTCACCAGGTTCACCTTGAACGCTTCGGCAAGCCCGGCAAAACCTTAATCGGCTCTGACAGCCACACCCCCACCGGCGGCGGAATAGGTATGCTGGCTATCGGAGCAGGCGGACTTGACGTTGCTGTCGCTATGGGCGGCGGCGCGTACTACATCACTATGCCTAAAATGGTAAGAGTTAACCTTACAGGCAAGCTCAGACCGTGGGTTTCCGCTAAGGACATTATTCTGGCTGTTCTTAAAGTTATGACCGTTAAGGGCGGAGTCGGAAAGATTGTTGAGTACGGCGGCGAGGGAGTTAAAACCCTGACCGTTCCCGAAAGAGCCACAATTACAAATATGGGCGCTGAGCTTGGCGCGACAACATCTGTTTTCCCCTCTGACGAAACCACAAGAGAGTTCCTCAAGGCTCAGGGCCGCGAGGAAGATTACAGAGAGCTTTCCGCTGACGCCGACGCTGTATATGACGAGGTTATCGACATTGACCTTTCTGCACTTGAACCCTTGGCGGCATGCCCCCACTCGCCCGACAACATCAAGACTATCAAGGAGCTTGAGGGCAAAAAGATTGACCAGGTTTGCATAGGCTCGTGCACAAATTCAAGCTACCTTGACCTTATGAGAGTCGCTTACATTTTGAAGGGCAAAAAGGTTGCCGACAATGTTTCTTTGGCTATTGCTCCCGGAAGCAAGCAGGTATTCAATATGCTCGCGCTCAACGGCGCTTTGGGCGATTTGATTGCCGCGGGCGCAAGAATACTTGAAAGCGCGTGCGGTCCCTGCATCGGTATGGGACAGTCGCCAAACAGCAACGGTATTTCGCTGAGAACCTTTAACCGCAACTTCGAGGGCAGAAGCGGCACAGCCGACGGTCAGATTTACCTTGTATCTCCCGAAACCGCGGCGATTTCCGCGATTAACGGCGTATTTACCGACCCGAGGTGCCTTGGAGAAGCCGCTGAAATTGAGCTTCCCGAAAAGTTCCTGATTAACGACAATATGGTTATTGACCCCGCTCCCGTTGAGGATATGGACAAGGTTGAAATCCTCAGAGGTCCGAACATAAAGGAATATCCCAAGACAAGTCCTCTGACTGATTCAATCGAGGCTACCTGCTCGCTCAAGGTCGGCGACAACATTACAACCGACCACATTATGCCCGCGGGCGCTAAGATTCTTCCGCTTCGCTCGAATATTCCGAAAATTTCCGAGCACTGCTTCACCGTTTGCGACAAGGAGTTCCCTGCGCGCGCGAAGGCGCTCGGAAAGAGCATTATTGTCGGCGGAGAAAACTACGGTCAGGGTTCGTCGCGCGAGCACGCGGCTCTTGCTCCGCTGTACCTCGGCGTTAAGGCTGTTTTGGTTAAGAGCTTTGCGAGAATCCACAAGAGCAACCTGATTAACGCGGGTATTCTTCCCCTTACCTTCAAGGACGCCGCAGATTATGACAAGATTAAGCTCGGCGATATGCTTGAGCTTCCGAGCATTAAGGAAGAAATCGCCAACGCATCCGACGTTACGGTCGTTAACAAAACTACAGGCGAAACAATAAAAGCCGACTGTGAGCTTTCCGACCGCACAAGAGCGATTATTATTGCAGGCGGACTGCTTGACTATACAAAGGAGAACAGCTGATGGACAAGATTAAAATGACTACGCCCATTGTTGAAATGGACGGAGACGAAATGACCAGAATTATCTGGAAAGAAATTAAGGATAAACTGATTCTTCCATACGTTGACCTTAAAACCGAATACTACGATCTCGGACTTAAATACAGGAACGAAACCGACGACCAAGTTACGGTTGACGCGGCTAACGCTACAAAAAAATACGGCGTTGCCGTTAAGTGCGCCACTATCACCCCCAACGCCGCAAGGATGACTGAATACAACCTTAAAAATATGTGGAAGTCCCCGAACGGCACTATCAGGGCGATTCTTGACGGTACGGTTTTCCGCAGCCCGATTCTTGTTAAGGGCATTGTTCCATACATCCCCACCTGGAAAAAGCCTATCTGCGTCGCGCGTCACGCATACGGCGACGTTTATAAGAATACAGAAATGCGCGTTGAAGGCAGCAGCAAGGCTGAGCTTTGCGTTACAAAGCCCGACGGTACCGAGGAAAGATCGACTATCTTTGACTTCAAAACCGACGGTGTAATTCAGGGTATGCACAACATCGACAAGAGTATATCTTCCTTTGCGCGCAGCTGCTTTAACTACGCCTTGGATCAGAAAATCGACGTTTGGTTTGCCACAAAGGACACTATCAGCAAAACCTACGACCACCGCTTTAAGGATATTTTTGCCGAGATTTTTGAAAACGAGTACAAGGATAAATTTGCCGAGGCTGGAATTGAGTACTTCTACACCCTCATCGACGACGCTGTCGCAAGAGTTATTCGCAGCGAAGGCGGATATATGTGGGCGTGCAAAAATTACGACGGCGACGTTATGAGCGATATGATTGCGACCGCCTTCGGTTCGCTGGCGATGATGACAAGCGTGCTTGTATCTCCCGACGGCATTTATGAATTTGAAGCGGCTCACGGTACCGTTCAGCGCCATTATTATAAGTATTTGAAAGGCGAGGAAACCTCGACAAACTCTGTCGCGACGCTGTTTGCGTGGACGGGCGCTTTGCGCAAGAGAGGCGAGCTTGACAATCTGCCCGAGCTTATCTCCTTTGCAGACAAGCTTGAAGCCGCCACAATCAAGACTATTGAGGACGGCATTATGACCGGCGACCTGTACCTTATCTCTACCCTTGAGAACAAAAAGAAGGTTAACACGGAAACCTTCCTTGACGAGGTAAACGCAAGGCTTGCGGCTTCACTATAATTCCACCAAAGGAGCATCATTCGCTATGTCTAAAAATGACAGCATTTCGATGTCGGTTATCAGGCGGCTGCCGCGGTATTACCGGTTTTTATGCGAGCTTAACGACCAGAATGTCGAGAGAATTTCATCTACCAAGCTTGCTCAAATTATGAATACTACGGCGTCGCAGGTAAGGCAGGACCTCAACTGCTTCGGCGGCTTCGGTCAGCAGGGCTACGGCTACAGCGTCGCCCAGCTCAGGGATGAAATCAAAAAAATTCTGGGGCTTAACAACCGATACAAGGCTGTCTTAATCGGCGCGGGAAACTTTGGCTCAGCTATCGCCAACCACCTTGATTTTGAGCGGCTCGGTTTTGAGCTGGTCGCTTGCTTTGACAGCGACAAAGAAAAGCTCGGAATTAAGCTGGGCGAGCTGACAATTTCCGATGATTCTCAGCTTGAAGAATTTTGCGGAGAAAACAGAGTTGACGCCGCGATACTTTGTATTCCAAAGGGAAATGTTGAAAGCGTCCTGCAAAGGCTTTATGACCTCGGTATCAGAAATTACTGGAACTTCAGTCACTACGATATAACCGCTAAATACAGTGATGTTGTGGTTGAAAACGTCCACCTGAGCGATAGCCTTATGACGCTGTGCTACAGAATGAATAATAAAGAATAACTGGTGATTGCTATGAAACGGCTGTTTGGATTGATTGGTCTTTTGTACCTTTTAACTCTGACAGCCGTTTTCTATTTTAAATCTCCCGTCTTGATTGGTTTTGCGCTGTTTGCCGCGTTTGCGCTTATTGCCGCGGCGGTTATTATGAAAATCAGGCGCAAAAGATATATGTTCAAAACCCTTTTAATCTCAGGGGTTACCATTGGCTTCGCGGTTTCGGCTATATTTCTTTATCAGAATTATTATATAGATTCAATAGTGAATAATTATTCTGATAAGGAAATATGCGTCGAGGGATATGTCTGCGAGGAAATCACTTTCAATAATAACTACGCGGAATATTTGATTCAAACAGAGAGGATTAACGGCAACAGCGTTCACACTAAAATTAAATTTACCGGTTATTCGGAAAATGATATTAAGGAGTTTGACAGGGTTACGCTGAACGTCAAGGCGTTCGCGGAAAAAAGCGACCGCAACATAAGTCACAGGATTCTTTTGCGCGCGTATGAAAAATCGCCCGGGGACATTACCGCAGGCGGAGAAAGCAAGCCGTCGCTTTATAAATACGCGATTATGGCGCGCAAGGATATGAGAAAGGCGCTCGGCAGACTTATGACAAAGGACAGCGCTTCGCTCAGCAGCGCGATTCTGCTCGGCGATAAAAACTCCTTGCCCGATTCGGTTTTGAACAGCTTTAGAAAAACAGGCACATCCTTCCTGATTGTCGTATCGGGTTTACACCTGTCTGTCGCTCTCGCTCTGGTTTCGTCCGTTATCAAAAAATTCACAAAACGCCGAATACCACTCTGTATCGGCTCGATTATCGTTGTAATATGCTTCGCGGCTGTTACCGGCTTTAACTATTCGGTTATTCGCGCCGCGATTGCCGTAATCATTTATCAAGCCGGCAGAATAATTTTCAGGAACAGCGACCCGCTGAACTCGCTTGGATTTGCGGCGCTGGCTATAACGATATTCAACCCCTGCGCTGTAGGCGACCTCGGATTGCTGATGTCCTTCAGCGCAACTATGGGGATTATTCTTTGGGCAGATAAAATTGGCGGCTTCTTGACGCGCAAAACATACTCGAATAAAATTAAAAACAAAAAGCTGAAAGCAGCGGTGATGTTTTTTATCAATTTAATTTCGGTTTCAATCTCAGCGGGCTTGTGGGTTTTGCCGATCGACGTTATCGCTTTCGGCAGAATAACTCCGCTTGTTGTAATCATTTCTATTATTACCGAACCGATTGCGGCAATAATTTTGGCTCTTTCGCTTTTCTGCTCGCTGTCATACCTATTCCCTGTCGTTCCCGTTCTCACTCAGCTTGTCGGCTACGCTGACGATTTGCTTTGCCGGCTGCTGATTAATATTAATCAAGGATTTGCTGACCTTCCGATTTCTTCCGTAAAAGCGGAAAGCGAGCTCGTTTACTTTTGGCTGGGTTTAACGGCGCTGCTTGTGATTATCGGGTATATAATCAAGGCTAAAAGGGACTTTGTTATTGCTTCGATTAACATATCCTTTGCACTGATGCTGATTTTTGTGCCGATTTCATACCTAACGGCGGACACGTCGAGCAAAATTACGGTTTATCAGTCAGGCAACGGCGTATGCCTTGAGGTCAAAAAAGAGGGTAATATCTCGCTGCTGAGCGCGGGCGGAAACAGCAGGTATGCCGATACTGTTTATGAAGAAATTTCAAGCGGGAATTATGAGGTGGACAACATTATAATTCCTGACGCGAATTATTATTTGGATATTCTCCCATATATTTCCGAGGAATTTGAGGTTAATAATCTGCTGACCAACGCCGAGTCCTATGAAGATGTAAGGCTGATTTCCGAAAAAAATCCGTATCTAATAGAAGAAAACACTATTCAAACCGTTAAGCTGAACACAGATGATGAAGTAACGGTTATTTGCAAAAACAGCAAGGTTTATCAATATATTACTACCGAAGGAAGCAGCGTTATTTTTGTTCCGAGAGGCGGTAAGGTTTCCGATTTGCCCGAAGAATACAAAAGCGCCGACTACGCTGTACTTGACAGCCTTGGAAAAGATTATATTGAGCTGAACTGCGCGAATATTATTTATACGGGAAACAGCAGCTCATATTACAATGAGAAAATTGAAAATCTGGAATCCGCTTGCGAAAGCTTAACCGTGCTGAGAAACAATAAAATTGAGATAAAATAAAACGAGGGTGAATTTGAATCACTCTCGTTTATTTTCTAAGATAGAATTATAAGTTGCCTGCGCCGCCTCGGGCTCCATATTGCAGGTCAGAACGTAAAAATGCGTTAACTTAAAAAGCTTATCAAAATTGTTCAGCATTTTTTCGGCGGTTTTTGCGCTGACCATGTGGGCGGTCTGAAAATAGAGCTTTTTAATTATTTCTTTGCTGTCAGGAACTCGCACGGAGTTGCTCTCTCCCCTCTCGATGAAAATTATCGCTTTCAGCGGATAGGCTTCGTTCAGAGCGATTCCGCTTCCGCCGTCAAACGGCGTTCCGAAAGCAACGGCGCGGTCGTCATAAAGTCTGACTACGGGTTTATCGTCGTTCATTATATGAGCTTTATCGCCGAGAAGATTAAGCAGGAGCCTTGTGTGGGTTGACTTGCCTACCCCCGAATTGCCCGAGAATAAATACGCGCCGTCGTTATAAATCAACGCTGAGGAATGAACA
>CAJOLF010000060.1 GCA_905235295.1 uncultured Ruminococcus sp.
GTCATAGCCGACGTAGCCCGGAGGCGAACCGATGATTTTCGACACCGAATGCTTCTCCATAAACTCGGACATATCAAGACGGATTAAGGTTTCGGGAGTGTCAAAAAGCTCCTGGCTGAGCACCTTTACCAGCTCGGTTTTGCCCACGCCTGTGGGTCCTACAAATATGAATGACGCAGGACGGCGGCGCGGTGAAATTTGGCAGCGGCTGCGCTTGATAGCGGAAGCCAAAGCCTCGACCGCTTCGTCCTGACCTATAATTTTACTTTTGAGAGCGTTCCCGATGTCCGCGAGCTTTATCAGCTCGTTTTCGCGGATTCTTGAAGCGGGAATACCCGTCCAAAGCTCAATAACCTTCGCGATGTCCTCCTCGCCGACTCTTGTTGTGAGGTCCTCGGGGTTTATCCCGCTGATTTCACTGTCAATCTTCGCGAGCCCTGTGTTGACCTTGGCAAGCGCCTCGTAGTCAACCTCCTCGGCGGAGGTAATCTCCTCCTTTTGGAGCAGGAGCGCGCTTCTGTCCTCGTTTAACTTGTCGGCACGCTCAAGCTTTTTGTTGCGCAGAGCGGCGCAGGCACAGCTTTCGTCGAGCAGGTCAATCGCCTTATCGGGCAGGAACCTGTCGGTTATGTAGCGTTCGGAGAGCACAACGGTTTTGCGGACGGTATCGTCGTCAACAATAACCCTGTGGTGCTGTTCGTAGTACTCCTTTACGCCCGAGATAATCTCGATTGTCTGGGCAATAGTAGGCTCGCCGACCTTGACGGGCTGGAACCTTCTTTCAAGAGCCGAATCCTTCTCGATATACTTTCTGTATTCGTTAAAGGTGGTCGCGCCGATAACCTGAACCTCGCCGCGCGAAAGAGCGGGCTTGAGGATGTTCGCGGCGTTCATTGTGCCCTCGTTGTCGCCGGTGCCTACAAGGCTGTGAACCTCGTCGATAAATAGAATGATGTTTCCGCTCTCCTTAATCTCGGCGACAAGTCCCTTGATGCGGCTCTCGAACTGTCCGCGGAACTGAGTTCCCGCGACAAGCGCGGTGAGGTCGAGAAGCTGGATTTCTTTGTTTTTAAGCCTCTGCGGAACATCGCCCGAGGCAATCCTGAGCGCAAGCCCTTCGGCAATCGCGGTTTTTCCGACGCCGGGCTCGCCGATTAAGCAGGGATTGTTTTTGCTGCGGCGGGATAAAATCTGAATTACGCGCTCAATCTCGCTGTCGCGGCCGATGATACGGTCGATTTTGCCCTCGCGAGCCTTGCGCGTCAAATCCTCGCAGTAAAGGTTGAGGTGCTTTCTCTTTTTATTTGATTTTTCTTTATTGGAATTATTAGCTGCTTTTCCGCTCTGGTTTTCTCCCTTGTTTCCGCCGAACATATTGTTGAAGAAATTTGGGAACGCGGGCGCGCCGTGAGAAAAATCGTCGTCCTCGCTGCCGGTGCTTTCTTTAGAAAACTCCTCCATTTGCTCGGCGAGGTTATCGACTCCGAGCTGTTCCATCATCGCGGACATATCGCTTCCGTCGCCCATATTCTGCATAAGGGTGTTCATTTGGTCCTGAACAGTCTCAAGGTCCTCGTCGGAAATTCCCATTTTGCTTATTAAATCCTCAACAGGCTTGATTCCAAGCTCCTTGGCGCAGCTCAGGCAATAGCCTGTTGTCGGAGCGTCCTTTGAGTTGTTATTTGTAACAAAAACGACAGCCTGCCGTTTTTTACATCTGCTGCAAAGCATAATATACCTCCATATCTGATTCTATGAGTTTCATTACTTTACTGAATTTCACTATATGATTTAATTATTAATAATTACTTATTACTTTTCTTCTTTTCCTTGTCCTCTCTGATTATATCGAGAAACATTTTTGAATAGTTAAGCAGCGCAAAAACCATTACCAAAGTGGTAATACAGAACAAAACCATTACCAACACAGGATTTTCGTAATTGCAGACCGCCTTTAAGAATATTATGATTCCGACGGAAATATAGAACACAACAGTCGCCATTTTTCCGTACCAGCGTGACGCGGGAATCGGAATTTTTTTGAGGAGCAGAATAAATCCGCAGACAAGCATGGTAAAGTCCTTTACTACGAGAACAATTATCAGCGGAAGCAGGCGCGGAATGTAGATTACCATACAAACAGCAACGGATATTAGGGTTAACTTATCCGCCGCGGGATCAAGGATTCTTCCCAAAGAGGTTTCCTGGTGCAGCTTTCGCGCCAAAAATCCGTCGCAGCAGTCGGTAAGTCCCGAAGCTATGATGCAGATTGCGGAGTAAATGTAATTCTCCTGCGCTCCTTCAACTCCCTTAATAAAGAAATACACAAAAGGAACTACAAGCGCGAACCTCAAATATGTCAAAATATTCGGAATTGTAAACAAGTCGGTAAATTTAAAACTCCAATTATCGTTTTCCATTTTTAACCACCACTTTGATGTAATTATGCGAAAAGATTGATGTTAAGAACAAGGCACAAAAACCAAACAATCGCTATGCCCTCGGCAGCCCCCAACACAGCGCCGAAAAGCTTATTTATTTGTCTGATAACAGGAACGTTAACCGCTCTTAAAATCATCCTGATTATCAGTTTAATTATTATCATCAGTATTACAAACAGCACAAGCGCCGTAATGACCGTCAGCAGCGAAACCGCCAGCGCGCCCACTACTTTCTCGATTGACTGCGCCATAGAGAGCGTTTGACTTTCCGGGAGAGTGTAGCTTTTCGCGATTTGGTCAATATTCTGCCCTGTTAAGCCGTTAACGGTGCCTATCGCTTTGGATAACCAGTCGGGAAGCGCCGACATCACGCTGTCAACGGCGAAGCTAACGCCCTGAGCGGCGATGTTTTCCTGAATTGCGGTTATTACCGTCTGCTTAAAGAAGGTGTCGTAAATCCACTGAGCGGCAGGTCCCGCAATATAGTAGGACAGCAGCGCGTCAAGCACGAGACCGATAAGGTTAAGCGCGCCGCGGGCTATTCCTCTGTGTGCGCCGATAAAAATAAATATGATTATTATTGCCAGCGCGCCGATTTGATAATAAATCATATATTAATCACCTATTTTGCGGAATCGGGAGAAGCGGAATTACTGAAATCTATGAATCTAATCTGGTTGATGCTGAGCACATAGGCGGTTTTGTCAGACGTGAGAATCAGCGCCTGCGAGCCGGAGCCCGCGTCACAGGAGAAAGTCAGTTCTCCTGCCTTATTATATGCATAAATCATATTTCCGTCAAGTACCGCCATTGTTCCGCCGAGCATAGAGAGCGATTCGGCTCCGTAAGGATTGTCAACCTCGGCGATTTTGTCGCCGTTGTCGTTGTAGCTGATGAGCGTACAGCTTCTGCCGTCGCCGCTCTTTGACAAGGCGAGCGCGAACGTTCCGCTTTGAGGGCTGAAGCAGTAGTTTTTCATAGGCTTGTCCTCATAGCTTACGGTGTTGTAGTTCTCGTTTCCGATTTTTACAACATACGCCGCGTTTTCTCCGACAAGCGCCGCGCGGCTGCCGCTGATATATTTGCAGTCGATAATCACGTCATCCTCTATTGAATAAACAGAAACAGGCTCTTCCTTGCCGAAATCGAGCACGTAAGCCACTGCCTTAATCGCGCCGCCGTCGCTTGTTATTCCGCAGCAAACGCAACCCGAACCGTCTTTATTGAGCGCGACCGAATTGATGTAATATTCTGAAAAAGAATATTTAAATATACGGTTGTTGTCGTTGTTAAAAACGTAAAGCTCGCTTAAAAATCCGTCGCCCTCGGTAACGAAGCAGTAAACTCCGTTGGACGCGATATCGCCGGTGTAGATTACGCCCTGAGATTCTCCTGTGTAGAGCAATTTGTCAAAGCTCATAATCTGGTACTCGGTCTCGCCCAGTCCGTAGGTCAAAAACTTGTTTTCCGCGGACTTCATAACGGGCTTTGAGTGCCTGAGCTGGATGTTCGCAATCTCGTTTCCCGTTGAGTTGAGGGTGACAAATGAGGTGTCGGAGGCATAGGCGATTCTGTTTTGATTCTCGGAAAAATTGCCTGCCTTTACCTCGGTTCCCACAATGTTGGCAGGATAGCCGTTGCCCGCGTTGCCGAGCACGTCGTAAGACCACCAAACGGCGATGTTTTCACGCGTGAGCTTGTCGCGGTTGGCAAAGGCGAGAACAAGAAGCCCTGCCACAAGAGCGATTACGACGCCGAGGATAATCTTTTTGACCGCCGAGGGAGAAATCTCGGTTTTTTCCTGCTCGTAATCCTCCAGCGGCATATCCTCGTAGCTTATGACCTCGCGGTCTTTATTTACCTTTTTTTCAGAGTATCGTCCTTTTCTTTTTTTGAACATTTTTAACTCCATTAAAATTACTTATAATATACTTTATTTAAATACAGTCCGCACGCGGGAGCTGTCGGTCCCGCGAAGCTTCTGTCCTTTTTTTCGATAATTTCGGGAATATCGGCGGGCTTGATTTTGCCCTGCTGAACCCTGAGCAGAGTTCCGACCATTATCCTTACCATATTATACAGAAATCCGTCCGCCTCAACGCGCATTGTTACCATATCACCGTCGCGGGTGACCGAAAAGCTCTTTACGTTTCGCGTCATATTTTCCGCCTCGCGGCTGTCAACAGTGCAGAAGGATGTAAAATCGTGACTGCCGACATACGCCTGAGCCGCCGAATTGAGCAGCTTTTCGTCAAGGCGGTAGCGGTAATGCAGGGCGTAACCGTCCAAAAACGGATTGCGAACCTCGCTGTTCCAGATTTTGTATATGTACTCCTTGCTCACGCAGCTGTACCGCGCGTGAAAACCGGGAGATACCTCTACGCAGTCGCTCACGGCAACCGAAAGCGGAAGCCAGCGGTTGAGCGCCGCCTTGAGCCTTTGCGGCGGAATCGGGTGGGCAGTTTTCAGGCTTAGGCAGTACATATTGGCGTGAACGCCGCTGTCGGTTCTGCTGCAGCCCTTCAAATCATAATCGTCGCCGATTATTTTTGAGAGAGCCTTTTGAAAAGCCTCCTGAACGGTGTAGGCGTTCTGCTGAATTTGCCAGCCGTGAAAGCATTTTCCGTCGTATGAAATTGTAATCAGCAGGTTTCTTAGGGCAGTTTCGCTTAATTCCCGCGCGTTTTTTGCGCCGTTCTGCCTTAAATTACGCTCGTCACAAATATGTTGCATAAAATTACTCCGCAAATTGTAATTGCCGTCAGGATAAAGGCTGCCGCGTCGCGGGCGGAAAAGCTGAGAGTTTTCATACTTGTGCGTCCCGCGCCTCCGCGGTAGCAGCGGCACTCCATAGCCGTCGCGATGTCGTAGGCGCGCCTGAAAGCCGAAACAAACAGCGGCACCAAAATAGGTATCAAAGCCTTTGCGCGCTTGAACACGTTGCCCGACTCCATATCCGCTCCCCTTGACTTTTGCGCCGCGATAAGCTTGTCGGTTTCCTCCATCAAGGTTGGAATAAAGCGCAGAGCAAGCGACATCATCATTGAGATTTCGTGAACCGGAAAGTGAATTACGCTGAGCGGTTTCATCATCCATTCAATGGCGTTGGTAAGCTCTGTCGGCGAGGTTGTAAAGGTAAGGCACGAGCTCGCCAAAATAAGGCAGATTATCCGCACCGTTACAAACACCGCCCTGTGGATTCCGTTCCACGTCACCTTGAATATCCACCACTGCCAGATTACGTCGCCGGTTCCGTAAAAAATGTTAAAAAGCGAGGTGATAAGCACAATAAAAAGTATCACCTTCATACTCTTGAAGTAGAACTTGGCGGGGATTCTGCTTAGAATTAAAAACAGCAGGGTAAACGCCGCGGTTATCCCCAGCGAAACGTAGTTAAAGGCGCAGAAGATTATTACTACAAACGCGATGAAGATCAGGTTTTTTGCTCTCGGGTCAAGCCTGTGAATTATGCTGTTGCCGGGAAAATACTGACCGAAAGCAACGTCTCTTACCATATTTTGCCCTCCTTTTTCAGGAAAGCTGTGATTTCCGAAAATGCCTCGTCCACAGTCAAAATGCCCTCGGGAATGTCATATCCGCGCTGCCTTAAAAGCTGCGTGAGTTTTGTTACCTGAGGAACCCTGAGCCCGATTTTTTCAAGCTTGTCGGGCACGCTGAACACTTCTTTTGTTTTGCCGAACATAACAAGCCGCGAGTCGTCCAAAACCATTATCCTGTCGGCGAAGCGCGCGACGTCCTCCATACTGTGGGAAACAAGCAGCACCGTGTTGTTCTTTTCCTTATGATAATGAACAATCCTGCTTAAAAGGACTTCACGCCCCATAGGGTCAAGTCCCGCGGTCGGCTCGTCAAGAATCAGCACCTCGGGATTCATCGCGATTACGCCCGCGATTGCCGCGCGGCGCTTTTCTCCTCCCGAAAGGTCAAACGGAGATTTTTGCAAAAGCTCGGGCTTAATACCCGCAAATTCGGCGGCGCTTTTTACCGCTTGGTCAAGCTCATCGCCGCTTTTGCCCATATTTGCCGCGCCGAAGGCGATGTCCTTGTACACGGTTTCCTCAAAAAGCTGATATTCGGGATACTGAAAAACCATTCCGACCTTGAAGCGAACCGAACGGATTTTCTTGGGCTCGTCCCAAATGTTTTTGCCGTTGAGCAAAACCTCTCCCTCTGTGGGCTTTATCAGCCCGTTGAGCATTTGTACAAGAGTGGATTTTCCCGAGCCCGTGTGACCGATTATTCCGATAAGCTCGCCTTTGTTGATTGACAGGCTTACGTCGCTGACGGCGCGCTTTTCAAAAGGCGTGCCCTGAGAATAGACGAAGCCGAGATTTTTTAACTCAAGGATACCGCTCATACGAGCACCTCCCCGAGCATTTCGGCACATTCCTCCGCTGTGAGCGGAATGCTTTGTATATTAACTCCGCTGCCCCTGAGCCTGAAAGCAAGCTCCGAAGCCTGCGGAACGTCAAGTCTGTGTTTTTTAAGAAGCTCCACCTGAGAAAAAACCTCGCGCGGAGTGCCTTGGGTAAGGATTTTTCCGCTGTCCATCACCACTACCCTGTCGGCCTTGACCGCCTCCTCCATATAGTGGGTGATTAAAACGACGGTCATTCCCATCTCGCGGTTGAGCTTGATAAGGGTTTTCATAACCTCGTCCCTGCCGCTGGGATCAAGCATAGCAGTAGGCTCGTCAAGCGCAATGCACTGCGGCTGAATCGCCAGTACGCCAGCGATTGCCACGCGCTGCTTTTGTCCGCCCGAAAGCTTGTGGGGCGCCTTTAGGCGGTATTCGTACATACCGACCGCCTTCAGCGCGTCGTCAACCCTTTGCCTGATTTCCGCGGGTTCTACTCCGAGGTTTTCGGGACCGAAGGCAACGTCCTCCTCAACAACCGAGGCTACAAGCTGGTTGTCGGGATTTTGGAGCACAAGCCCGACCTTTTCTCTGATAGTATATGCGTTATTTTCATCGCTCGTGTCGTCACCGTCCACATACACCTTGCCGCTGTCCGGCAATAGCATTGCGTTGAGGTGCTTTGCGAGAGTGGATTTTCCGCAGCCGTTGTGACCGATTACGGCGACAAACTCGCCCTTTTTTATATCGAGCGATACTCCGTCAACCGCGTTTTGAGCGTTTGGGTTTTCGCTTGGATCGGCATAGGAAAAAAACACATTTTGAATTGAGATAAAATCCATTTTAGTTCTCCCAAATTGCGGTTGAGCCGCACGGCAAAACAAGCCCCGTGTCACTCACCTTTAGTCCGATTTCATCGCTTGAAATTCTGCCGCCAAAGTCCTTTTGAAGCAAAATTCCGAGCAGATATTGCATCACGGCAGGGCTAAGCCCCGTTGTGTAGGAGTTAAGAATAAAAAATACCGGATTGTCGCTTAAAACCTGCCTGCAAAGGTCTATAAGCGAATAGAGCTGTTCCTCAAGCTTCCAGACCTCGCCGCCGGGTCCCCTGCCGTAGGACGGAGGGTCCATAATAATTCCGTCGTAACGGTTGCCGCGGCGGATTTCACGCTGCACAAATTTTACGCAGTCGTCAACCAGCCACCTTACCGGTTTGTCGGCAATTTTGCTTGAAGCGGCGTTCTCCTTTGCCCAGAGCACCATTCCCTTTGAGGCGTCAACGTGGCATACCGACGCGCCCGCGCTCATACACGCAAGCGTGGCGCAGCCCGTGTAGCCGAAAAGGTTGAGCACCCTGAGAGGGCGGTTTTGACCCCGGATTTTTTCAGCCGCGAAGTCCCAGTTTACCGCCTGCTCGGGGAAAACCCCGGTGTGCTTAAAGCCCATTGGCTTGATATTAAAAACAAGCTCTCCGTAATTTATTGTCCAGCGCTCGGGAACTTTTTTGTACTGCTCCCAGTACCCTCCGCCCTTGTTTGAGCGGTGGTAGCGCGCGTGAGCGTTTTTCCAAAGGGGATTTTTTTTGCCCGACGACCAGATAATCTGAGGGTCGGGACGGATTAAAATTATATCTCCCCAGCGTTCAAGCCGCTCGCCGTCGGAGGTGTCGATAAGCTCGTAATCCTTCCAGTTTTGTGATAATCGCATTAAAAAATCTTTCCTTATTAATCAAGTAGGCTGGGTTGGGTTGCCGCGCCGTTCACCGCGCCCTTGGGAAAGTCGTAGCCGAGATGCCTGCACGCCTCGGCGGTGACGCACCTTCCGCGCGGAGTGCGGCTTAAAAAGCCGATTTGCATAAGGTACGGCTCGTACACGTCCTCAATCGTCACAGCCTCCTCGCCGATTGCGGCGGCAAGGGTTTCAAGACCTACGGGACCGCCGTTGTAAAAACGGATAATAGCCTCTAACATTCTTCTGTCATTCTGGTCAAGCCCCAGCTCGTCGATTTCGAGCCTGTCGAGGGCTGTGCGCGCGGTTTCGAGCGTGATTACGCCGTCCGACATCACCTGGGCGAAGTCGCGGACGCGCTTTAACATTCTGTTCGCTATTCGCGGAGTTCCGCGCGAACGCGAGGCTATCTCTATCGCTCCGTCGTAATCTATTTTTATACCCAAAATTCCCGCGCTGCGGGTTACAATCTCCGCAAGCTCCTCGGGTGTGTAAAGCTCAAGCCTTAAAAGCACGCCGAAGCGGTCGCGCAGAGGAGCCGTGAGCTGACCTGCCCTTGTCGTCGCGCCGACAAGCGTGAACCTCGGCAGCGGCAGGTGATATGAAGCCGCCATCTGTCCCTTGCCTGTGATAATGTCAATCGCGAAGTCCTCCATTGAGGGGTACAAAACCTCCTCAACAGCCCTGCTGAGCCTGTG
This sequence comes from uncultured Ruminococcus sp., assembly GCA_905235295.1. Lineage (GTDB taxonomy): Bacteria > Bacillota > Clostridia > Oscillospirales > Acutalibacteraceae > Ruminococcoides. The sequence continues at coordinate 9,246 of CAJOLF010000060.1, forward strand.
AATTTCGTCGATAAACAGCACGTCGCCGTCGTTTAGGTTAGTTAGCAGCGCCGCCAAATCGCCGGGCTTTTCTATCGCGGGACCCGAGGTTATGCGGATATTTACTCCGAGCTCGTTGGCGATGATTCCCGCGAGCGTTGTTTTGCCGAGCCCCGGAGGTCCGTAAAGCAGGACGTGGTCGAGGGTTTCGCTGCGGATTTTCGCCGCCTCGATATACACCTTCAGGTTCTCCTTTACCTTGTCCTGACCTATGTACTCGTCAAGGTTTTTCGGTCTCAGGGGATTATCGCCCTCGGAGGTGTCCTCGGGGATTTCGTTTGTATCCATTATTCTGTTTTCAAAATCAAATTCGTCCGAAAAATGCGTATTGCTCATTACTGTCTTCCCATCTGTCTGAGAGTTTGCGCGATAAGCTGCTCAACCGGCAGCGAGCTGTCAAGACCCGCCAGCACCGGGGATACGTCTGCAGGCTCGTAGCCGAGCACGCCGAGCGCTTCTATCGCCTTTGAAATATTGCCCGAGGAAGCGTTGACAGCCGCGTTTGACACGGGTATATTTCCGTCGCCCGCTGAAAGCGACTTCGCAAGCTTGTCCTTTAGCTCGAGCACAATGCGCTGGGCAATTTTTTTGCCGATTCCCTGGGCGCGGGTGATGGTTTTAATATCGTCCGTGGCGATTGCCATTGCGACCTGCTCGGGTGTAAGCTCTGAGAGTATCGCGATTCCCGCCTTAGGTCCTACGCCGCTGACGCCGATTAGCGTTTTGAAGGTGTCAAGCTCGGTTTTTGACGAAAAGCCGAACAGCTCCATTGCGTCCTCGCGGACGTTGAGGTAGGTGTAGAGCGTTA
>CAJOLF010000061.1 GCA_905235295.1 uncultured Ruminococcus sp.
TGTTCATTCCTCAGCGTTGATTTATAACGACGGCGCGTATTTATTCTCGGGCAATTCGGGGGTAGGCAAGTCAACCCACACAAGGCTCCTGCTTAATCTCCTCGGAGATAAAGCTCATATAATGAACGACGATAAACCCGTAGTCAGACTTTATGACGACCACGCCGTTGCTTTCGGAACTCCGTTTGACGGCGGAAGCGGCATAGCTCTGAACGAAGCCTATCCGCTGAAAGCTATAATCTTCATCGAGAGGGGAGAGAGCAACTCTGTGCGAGTCCCCGACAGCAAAGAAATAATTAAAAAGCTCTATTTCCAGACCGCCCACATGGTCAGCGCAAAAACCGCCGAAAAAATGCTGAACAATTTTGACAAGCTTTTGAAGCTAACGGATTTTTACGTCCTGACCTGCAATATGGAGCCCAATGCGGCGCAGGTTTCCTATGACAGAATAATATCTGGATTGTCCTAATATTATTTTTTTATGCGAAAAACAGCCTTTCAATCTGTTACAATATTATCATAAAACTTGACATCACAAAAATTAGTATTATAATATAACCAATTACCGAGGAGCTAAAGCTCTTGCGGTGAGGTTGCCTCGTCGCAGCCGATGTCAAGCGTGCTTGTGTCGGGCTTTGCTCAGAGTTAAATAAAATTGATAAATAATTTGGGCGGCTCTGTTCGCCCGATTTTCTTATAAACGCAAAGGACAGAATATGGATCAAAACGAAATTAAAAGCAAATTTTCTTTTATGAATGATATGCAGCAGCAGGCGGTATTTACAACCGAAGGTCCGCTGCTGATTTTAGCCGGAGCAGGCTCGGGAAAAACAACCGTGCTTGTAAACAGGATTGCCTATATCCTTCAGTGCGGATTATGCAATCCCTGGAATATTTTGGCAATTACCTTTACCAACAAGGCGGCTGGTGAGCTAAAGGAGAGAATATGCGCCGCCGTACCCGAGGGTGGAGCTGACATTTGGGCTGCAACCTTCCACTCAACCTGCGCGCGTATTCTTCGCAGATACGGAGACAGGCTCGGTTATACAAGCCATTTTACCGTTTACGCGACAGACGACCAAAAAAGGCTTGTTAAGGATATAACAAAGCAGCTTAATATTGACGATAAGCAGCTTCCCGCAAAGACTGTTTTGGCTGAGATTTCAAAGGCTAAGGACAAGATGCTTAGCCCTCAGGATATGCTGAAAAACGCCGAGTATGATTACAGAGCGGTTTCTATCGCAAAAATTTATGAGGTTTATCAGTCGAGGTTAAAAACCGCCGACGCGATGGATTTTGACGACCTGCTCTGCAAAACCGTTGAGCTTTTTGAGCAGTATCCTGAAATCCTCGGTTTTTATCAAAATCAGTTTAAGTACATTATGGTTGACGAGTACCAGGACACAAACAAGGTTCAGTATAAGTTTGTGTCAATGCTTGCCCAAAAGCACGGCAATATTTGCGTTGTCGGCGACGACGACCAGAGTATCTATAAATTCCGCGGAGCGACTATTGAGAATATTCTTTCTTTTGAAAATACTTTTAAGGGCGCGAAGGTAATCAGACTTGAGCAAAACTACCGCAGCACCTCAACAATTCTTGACGCCGCGAACGGAGTGATTTCCAACAATACAATCCGCAAAGGAAAAACTCTTTGGACAAACAATCCAAAGGGAGAAAAGGTCGAGGTTCACACCTGCGACACTGAGCGCGACGAAGCGATGTTTGTCGCCAAAACCATTATGGACGGCGTTGCCGACGGAAGAAATTACAGTGACTATGCTGTCCTTTACCGAACAAACGCCCAGTCAAACGCCATAGAGCAGGCACTGTCAAGAAGCGGAATACCGCACAGAATCATCGGCGGCCACCGGTTTTATGACAGAGAAGAAATCCGCGATATGGTGGCTTATCTCCAGGTTGTCAACAACCCTCACGATGATGTAAGGCTGACAAGAATAATCAACGTTCCTAAGCGTTCAATCGGCGCGAGGACGGTTGCCGTTGCCGCCGAGATTGCCTCGGGCTTGGGCGAAAGCATTTATTCCGTAATCAAAGAAGCCGACGCTTATCCTCAGCTTTCGCGCGCGGCGTCCAAGCTAAAGGAATTTGTCGGGCTGATTGACGGACTTACGAAAGCCGAGCAAAGCGGAGATTATACTCTCGCCGAGCTGTATAACCTGATAATTGAGCACACTAACTATGTTAATTACTTAAAAACCGAAAAGGAAAATTCCGACGTCAGGATTGAAAATATCGAGGAGCTTTCCTCAAATATCATCAAATTTGAGGAGGACTACGGCGACGAGGCGGATTTATCTTCGTTTTTGGAAGAAATTTCGCTCTTATCGGATATTGATAATTACGACGCGGAGTCAGACACCTGCGTGATGATGACCTTGCACAGCGCGAAGGGGCTTGAATTTCCCGTTGTATTTATCACGGGTATGGAGGACGGCTTGTTTCCGTCAATCGCTTCGGTGATGAATCCCGAGGAAATTAACGAGGAACGCCGCCTTGCATACGTGGGAATAACGCGCGCAAAGGAAAAGCTGTATCTTACCAAAACAAAATCGAGAATGTTATTTGGTTCAACTACATATAATAAAGAATCGCGTTTTGTTACTGAAATTCCGGACGAGCTTGTCGAGAGAACAGGCGAGAGCCGTATGTTCCAGGGCACAGGTCAAACGTATTCTTCGGGAATCGGCTCAAAGCCCAAAACCGCCTTCAATCCATCCAAGACGGGATTTTATCAAAAGCCCGCTGTCAAGTCGGGCGTGACATACGCGGTAGGAGATTCTGTTTTGCACAAGGTTTTTGGTAAGGGAATGATTGTTTCGACCGAAAAAATGGGCAACGATACCCTGCTGGAGATTGCCTTTGACAAAGCCGGAACAAAAAAGCTTATGGCAAATTTCTGTAAAATGGAAAAGATTTAGAGGTGATTTGTATTGACAAAATCAGTCAGCGTCTTGTTGGTTCTGCTAATTATGACGGCGGCGCTTTTTTGCGGATGCAATTCTGACGGCGAACAGTCGTCCGATACCGAGCCGACAACCCAAAGCGTGACGGCGGCTCCTACCACCGCTGCGCCGACAACGCTTCCGGCAACTCCCGATTCTGCCAAAAAAGGCGGATATGACTATGTAGCGATTAAGAAAAACTCGGGAGAGATTATCTCTCAGTTTGACAAAATTGTTGCGGAAAAAAAGTTCAACGGCTCAATATATATGAAGCTCGGCACGGATTTTGAGTATATCAGCTCAACGGGTTCGGCGAACAACAACAAGCATATTGACAACTCAATCAATACACGTTTTTATGTCGGCGATATTACGAAGCAGTTTACCGCCGCTGCCGTAATGCAGCTTTCCGAAAAAAACAAGCTCAGCCTTGACAAAACCATTGACAATTATTTGCCGGATTATTCTTTTGGAGAAAAAATCACCGTCAAACAGCTCCTCAATATGACCGCGGGAATTAAGACGTATGTCAATCATAACGAGATTACCAATCCGCAGAATTACATCAACGGAGAGCTCGCAGAAAAATTAAGCGAGGACAACTCGGCAGAGCAAAACAAGAGCATTATACACGACTGGATATACAGCCAGGAGCTTTCATTTGAGCCGGGAACACAGTTCTATTCGTCCGAAAGCAATTATTTCCTTCTGGGCGAAATTATTGAGCAGGTAAGCGGAGAATCCTATTACAGCTATCTTGAAAACGAGATTTTTAATCCGCTCGGTATGGGCAGCACAAATTTTGAGCCTGACGAAAAAATGGCGGTTGCCTATGAAAACGGCGCGATTACCAAGAGCCTCAATTACAGCGGAGTCGGATATTCCGCCTACGGACTGATTTCCAACGTTTCCGACCTGTTAAAGTGGACTGACAGCCTGCTGAGCAATCAGGTTCTCAGCGAGAAATCCTTTAAGCAGATTTTCTCAAATCAGCTCGCTAATCTCAAAGACAACAAAAAATCCTACGGCTTCGGCGTGAATATTGACAACAAAAGCGTTACCTCGATTAACAGATATGACGCTTTCAGCTCGGTTTTGATTTATAATACCGATAAATCGGAAATCTACATCGCGCTGACAAACAACACCTCGTCCGACAACGCCGAGCTACGCTCAAGCTTTAAAAAATCCATTCAAAAATACGCGCTATAATCACAAAATATCAATACCTCCATAAACTGTATTGTACAGCCTACGTCTGTAAATACTTATTTGGAGGTATTTTTATGTCGGAAGTATCTGAAGCTATGGATACACAAGCCGAGAATTTTCAAAACGATGAAAATAACGGTTCGGATGTTGAATTTGAACCCGTCTGCGTTGATGTTGACCGAATCTACGACAGCTGCGGAGCAAAGGATTGTTTAAGAGACCTGACCGTATTTTTTACCGAAGCGGATCAGGCTCTCGTAGAAACCGCAACGGCGGCAAAGGTTACAAGGGCAAGCGTGCTTACAACCACTGTAAATGTTGAGAGCGTGCCGTTCCACAGGGGATATTATGCAGTTGACGCGGTATTTTACTTTGCGGTCTATGTTGAGCTTTACACAGCGTCGGGCTCGCTTCCTACAAGCGTAACGGGGCTCGCGGTTTACGCTAAGCGCGCGGTGCTTTACGGCAGCGACGCTAATGTAAAGAGCTATTCAAGCGACGATATTCCTGCCGCGATTGATCCCGCCGATTTTGATTGCTGCTCGGGAGAATCGGGAACGCTGCCTAAGGCTGAGGTTCAGGTTTCCTTCCCAATGGTGCTTTCCGCGGGAATCGCGCCTGTTACAACGCCTGTTATTTTGCCGTTTGTGCCCGAGAACGTGACGGATTTCTTCGGGGCGGAGCTTGTTGCTCCGACAACCCAAAGAGTAGCGGTTACGCTCGGCATATTTTCAATCATTCAGCTCAGCCGCAGCGTTCAGCTTACAATTCCTTCCTATGATTTTTGCGTTCCGCGCAAGGAATGTGCAGACCGAACAGACGATCCCTGCGAGGCGTTTAACAGAATCGACTTCCCGAGCGATTCGTTTTTCCCGCCCAGCACTGTTGAGGATGATTCGGGCTGCGCAAAGTTCAACTGCAACTGCAACTAATCAAATTCAGCAAAGCTCCTCTTTTCGAGGAGCTGATTTTTTTGCAAATACTAATTCTTGACTAAAAATTATTTCAGCCTATTTACAGCGATTATAATTAATGCTATAATATATTAAATAATGAGTGCGTATCGGATATACCGGTATTCATCTTAAAGAGAGGTAAATTATGACTGAGGTAGAGAAAAAAATCGTTGATTTTATCAAAAAATATCTTCCGCTGCTTGTGTTCATCGGAGCAACACTGATTGGTCTGATTATTCGTTTTTACGGTATGGAGTTCCGCAGCGATGATTTTAACAGCTTCCTAAACGGCTGGTGGAAGGTAATTGAGGACGGCGGAATAAACAGCCTGTCCAAACAGGTAGGCAATTATAACATTCCGTATCAGATTATCATTTTCCTTCTTACGCTGCTGCCGTTTGAGGCGCTGACAGCCTACAAGCTTTTGTCGATTGTCTTTGATATTGCGCTCGCGTTCAGCGCCGCGCTGCTTGTAAGCGAAGCGCTTAAAAAGAAGCTTTTCAGCTTTTTGCCCGCGCTGACCTACACGCTTGTTTTCTGCTCGCTTATTGTTATTTTTAACTCGTCGTTTTGGGCTCAGTGCGACAGCATTTATGTTACGTTCATTTTACTCGCGATTTATTCAACGCTTAAAGACAAGCACATAAGAGCGTTTGTATTTTTGGGATTATCGCTTGCTTTTAAGCTTCAAATGGTGTTTATTCTGCCTGTTTACCTGTATTATTATTTATCGTCAAAAAAGATTTCCGTATTTCATTTCTTTATCATTCCGGCGGTCGATTTTATCGCCTGTCTGCCGGCGCTGTTTATGGGACGCAACGTTTTAGATATTATCAAAATCTATGCTGATCAAACCGACTACGGAAAGCTTATTCAGATGAATTGCCCGAACATCTACGCCTTTATGTGCAACGGCAGCGATATGACTTATTATTATCTTTTCAAGCCTATTTCAATTTGGCTGACATTTTTGGTGCTTGCTGTCGGTCTGTGCTTTATCCTCTATAAAAAAGTTGACCTTACCGAACCTAAAAATTTCCTTTTTACATCGGTTTGGACTTCGTTCAGCTGTTTGATGTTTTTAAGCTCAATGCACGAGCGCTACAGTTATCTGCTCGATATTTTGCTGATTATCTATGTTGTTGTCGCTCGCAAGCATTACGCGATTGCGGTGATTTCGAGCCTTGTCAGCCTTCGCGGCTATTGCTACTATCTCTTTGACAATTACGAGGTTGTCAGTCTGCAGCTTGCGGCGGTAGTCTTTGTCGGTCTTTACGCCTATACAACCTACGCCTTTGTAAAGGATGTTATCATCAACGGTAAAAAGCAGGATAAACCTGTACTGCCAAAGGCAAAAGCAAAACACGCATAAATAATTGCAAAAAATCAGCTCCTCTTTTTTGGGGAGCTGTTTTGCTGTAAAATAGGTTTTTTTACTGACCTTTACTTAAATACCCATTCGCTGACCTTATCTTTATTAACCATATAAGCTTTATACGCTTTTGCGGCGAGCGGAGTGTCGCTGTAGCTGTCGGAGTAAAAGCTGTCAATTCTTCCGTTTGGGAATTCTTCGTAAAACCGCCTGACCTTTTCTTCGCCGTGGCAGTTTATTCCGCTGTATTCTCCTGTGACTTTGTCAACGCGCGAGGCAATCAGCGTGCCGGCTTCGAGCTTTTTAATCATCGGTTCAAGCAAAAATTCGGGTGAAGCCGAGATTATAACATCATCGCTCTTTTTTTGGTCTAAATAATATTTTTTTATCTTTGCGTTGTTGATTTCCCAAAAATCGGCAATATCCCTGTCAATATCGCAGTTGCGTAAAAAACGGTACATTACCTGCTTGAATTCGGTTTTACTGCCCTTTTTGAAAACATAAAACCTTGCCGCCGAGCCCAAAAGGGAAGGGGCGAGGGTTATTATTTTTTTATGCCTTTTAAGGCAAAATTTGTAAAAATCCGCGGTAGAATCGCCGTCATAAATTGTTTTGTCAAAATCATAAACGTTCATAAATCTCACCAAATCCACAATTTATAACTATGTTATCATAAAAATAAGGCGTTAAATTTCCAAATTAGAAAAATTTTTTGACTAATCACCGCAAACTATTGCTAAAATTGAAATTTTATAGTAAAATAATAGAAATGCAGATTAAGGAGCGCTTTTGTGTTTGGGTATCTTCAAATTCATAAGGATGAGCTAAAAGTTAAGGAATATGAAGCCTATAAATCCGCTTACTGCGGTCTTTGCCGTCAGCTTGGCAGGGATTACGGCGTCCTCGCGCGGCTTATTTTGAGCTACGACTGCACCTTTTACGCTATTTTGCTTATGTCGCTCAAACGCTCCTGCAGCGGCTTTGATGACGGAAGATGCAGGTTTAATCCGCTTAAAAAGTGCAAATACGCCCGCTGTGAGGACGACGCTTACAGCAAGGCGGCGGCTGTTTCTGTAATTTCCGCTTACTATAAGCTTGTTGACGATATTAACGACGGCGGATTTTTTAAGCGTTTGCTTTGCAGAATAATAAAACCTGTTTTTCACCATTGGCAGAAAAGGGCAGCCGCAGGCTATCCGCAAATTGAAAATATTGTAAATCAAATGATGAAAAGCCAAAACGTGCTTGAGCGCGGCGGAGAGGTAAACATTGATTCAGCAGCGAATCCGACAGCGGAGATGACGGCTTCACTGCTGGAGCTTGAAGCGAAGGACGACTCCGAGCGCAGGGTGCTCAGGGAGTTCGGATACCACATCGGCAGGTGGATATATTTGATTGACGCCGCCGATGATTACGAAAAGGACAAAAAACACGGCTCCTTTAATCCGTTTATTATTACAGGCAGCTATGAAGCGGACTACGTTTCCTCTGTGCTCAATCAATCGCTCGCAAGGGCGTATGACGCGTACAATCTTCTTGATATTATAGATTTTAAGCCGATAATTGACAATATGCTTTTGTATGGCTTTCCAAAAAAACAAAACTCCGTTTTACAAAAGGAAGGGGAGATTAAAGATGAATAATCCTTACGAGGTACTCGGTGTTTCTCCAAACGCTACAGATGAAGATATTAAAAAGGCGTACCGTAACCTCGCCAAAAAGTATCATCCCGACAACTACACCGACAGTCCGCTTGCGGATGTCGCTGAGCAAAAGATGAAAGAAATCAACGAAGCCTATGATGAGATTAACCGTATGCGCCAAAAGGGTAAGGGTACCGGTTCTTCTCAGAGCGCAGGCGGCTACGGCTCCTACAACAGCGCGCAAAATTCGCAGTATTACAGCGTAAGAATTTATATTCAGCGCAATATGATTAACGAGGCGGAGAAAATTCTTGACGAAGCTCCTCCCGAAAAGCGCGACGCCGAGTGGAACTTCCTCAAGGGTATGTGCGCGTTCCGACGGGGCTTTAACGAGCAGGCGAACACCTACTTTAACACAGCGTGCAATATGGATCCCAACAATCCTGAATATCGCACAGCCGTTAATAATATGAACAATCAGCGTGCGTACAATTACGGCGGATACGCCGCAAACCCCAACACCAATGTTTCGGGCTGTTCCGTGTGTGATATTTGTTCTACTGTTATGTGCCTCAACTGTATGTGCAACTGCTGCAGGGCCTGCTGATTATGAAAAATACCTTTAATAACAAGACCTTCAAAATCACATTTTGCGCGGTTATCGCGGCGCTGGCTGTAGTGTTGATGATGCTCACCACGCTTGTTCCGATCGGAACCTTTGCCTTGCCGTGTCTCGCGGGAGCGCTATTTGTATCGGTTGTAATTGAATTTAACGCAAAATGGGCGCTCGGAATCTATTTTGTCGTTTCGGTTCTTTCGGTATTTTTGGCGGGCGATAAAGAGGCGGTTGTGTTTTTTATCGCGTTTTTCGGATATTATCCGATAGTAAAGAACGTTTTTGAAAGCAAAATTAAGAACAAAATCGTCTCGTTTATACTAAAGCTTCTTTTGTTCAACATCGCTGTTACGGCTTCGTTCTTTTTTGCGAGCTTCGTTCTCGGAATTCCCGCGGAGGAATACACGGTTTTTGGGGTATATGTTCCTTATTTGTTCTTGCTTGCAGGCAATATTTTCTTTTTGCTTTACGACAGGGCGCTCACGTTATTCGTTATTTTTTATGTAAGAAAAATCAGCCCTAAGCTTTTCAAATCAAAAAGGTAATTATTTCCGGGGCAATACGTAATTTGTTAATTGCAATAAATGTAATTTTGTGGTATAATAAAAGATAAATTGGAAAACAAGAATATAAACACTGATTTAATCGGAGGTGTAAAAATGAAACATAAATTAACAAAAAAATCATTGAGTATATTTTTGTCAATGGTTGTTTTGCTTAGTTTATTCACAGCTTCATTTCCTGTTGTCGCTCAGGCGGCAGATCCTGTTCCCACTGCGGGAGGCAGCGGATACATAACCGGCGACTATGTTAACCTGCGCTCAGGCGCGGGAACAAGTTATTCGGTTGTTACCTCAATGATGAAGAATACTAAGGTCACATTTACAGACGGAGTGCTGTATAATTCCGCATGGTATAAGATTACAGAGCTTACCACCAACAAAAGCGGTTATGTCAATAAAGATTATGTTAAGGCAAACGCTCCTACAACAATTACGCTTTCCAATACCAGTAATACAATCTACAAGGGCACTCAGCTTGCTATTACCGCCTATAACGTCAGCTCGGTAACATGGTCAAGCTCGAACACAAACGTTGCAACGGTAGACAGCAAAGGCGTAGTCACCGCTAAGGCGGCAGGAAACTGCGTAATTACCGCAAAGTCCGGCAGCAGCACCGGAACCTGCAAGGTCTATGTTAAGGACGGCACAGCCGTAAATATCTCAAAGACCTCGGCGCTTGCGTACCTCGGCAACTCGTTTACGCTTACTTCAACGACTTCAGGCGTTAAGTGGTATACCTGCAATCCCAAG
>CAJOLF010000062.1 GCA_905235295.1 uncultured Ruminococcus sp.
GAGGGCTACCTTGACTTTACCTCCTACAAAAACTGCTACGCTATGGGCAAACGCGCCTCCGAAACCCTTGCATCGAGCTATAACATGGAATACGGCGTAAACGTAAAGCTGTGCAGACCCGCCTACATCTACGGCGCGAGCTCGCTTGATGACGACAGGGTTTGGGCGCAGTTTATCGCCGACGTTGTTAAGAGGAAAAACATTTTGCTCAAAAGCAACGGCGCCGCCAAGCGTTCGTTCTGTTACGTTACCGACACCGCGTCGGCTATGCTGTGCGTGCTTTTAAGCGGAGACAACTGCTACCCCTACAACATTTCTTACGAAAAGTCCGACACCACAATCCGCGGCTTTGCGAAAGCGGCTTGCGAGGCTTTCCCCGAAAGGAACATCACCCTCAGCTTTCAAAACCCCGGGGATGAGCCCGAGCCCGAGATTATTCAAAATCCGCTGTCAACAGAGCCCGAGATTCTCAGAAGCGAAAGGCTTAAACAGCTCGGCTGGGTTCCCAAGGTCGACCTTAAAGAGGGAATTAAAAGAGCCGTGGCGGCGCTGGAGGAGCAATGATACACAGACTTATCGGTCAAATACCTTCATTTTTCACCAAAACCACAATCTCTTGTGATTTTGTTGACATTTAATCTGTAAATATGGTATAATAAAAAGTGTATAGAACTATATTTTTTGCAATTTACGGGAGATTTTTATGAATACAGCAATTATTCTCGCAGGCGGCGTAGGAAGCCGTATGGGAGTAGACAGACCAAAGCAGTTTTTGATGGTTCAGGATAAACCGATTATCTCTTACTGCCTTGATATTTTTCAGAAGCACAGTGAAATTGACAGCATTGTCGTCGTTGTCAGCGAACAGTGGCAGGGCTTTGTTGAGGAATACGCCCAAAAGTACGGCGTAACCAAAATCAAGGGCTACGCTCCCGCGGGGCAATCGCGCCAGCACTCAATTTATAACGGGCTGAAAATCGTTGACCAAAACGTTCCCGGCACCGACATCGTAATCGTTCACGACGCGGCGCGTCCGCTTGTTTCGGATCAAATCATTTCCGACTGCATCAAGGGCGCGACCGAATACGACGGCGCAATGCCCGTAATCTCGGTCAAGGACACGGTTTATCAGAGCAAGGACGGACAGGAAATCGGCTGTCTGCTAAAGCGCAGCGAGCTTTTTGCGGGTCAGGCGCCCGAAAGCTTTAAGTTCAGAAAATATTTTGACATACATAATCAGGTTACAGATGAGGAAATCGGCTCAACTGCAGGCAGCAGCGAGATTGCGTACCGCCACGGTATGGAAATCCGAATGGTAAAGGGCAGCGAGCGAAACCTGAAAATTACTACGATAGAAGATTTGGAAACCTTTGAAACTATTTTGAAAGGCGGCGAATGATATGGATACAATGAAGGCGAGAGTTTTAAGAGCCGTAGGCGAGCTCGATTACTGCGATTACCCTATGCCCGAGGTAAAGCCCGACGAGGTGCTTTTTAAGGTTAAGGCGTGCGGAATCTGCGGTTCGGACATTCCCAGAATATTTGTAAACGGAACCTACCACTTTCCCACAATTCCCGGTCACGAGTTTTCCGGCGAGGTAGTGGGAGTAGGCGATGATAAAAATAAGGACTTAATCGGCACAAGAGCCGCTGCTTTTCCGCTGATTCCCTGCAAAAAGTGCGAAAACTGCAACAACGGCGATTACGAGATGTGCAAAAGCTACGACTACCTCGGCTCGCGCAGCGACGGCGCCTTTGCCGAGTACGTTCGCGTGCCCGTGTGGAACCTTGTTCCGATTCCCGACAGCCTCAGCTTTGAGGAAGCCGCTATGACCGAGCCTGTCGCGGTAGCGCTTCACGCGCTTCGCCGCGCTCAAATTGAAATCGGCGACAACGTGGTAATCTTCGGACCGGGTACAATCGGAATGTTGATTGCCCAGTGGGCGAGAGCCTGGGGCGCAAGGGTTCTGCTTGTGGGAACCGACGCCAACAACTGGGAATTTATTGAGAGCCTCGGCTTTACCGAATACTGCAATTCCTCGCACGAGGACGCGATTGCCTGGGTTAAGGAAAAAACCAACGGTATCGGCGCGGACATCGCTATCGAGGCGGTTGGTATCGCGCTGACGGCGTGCAACTGTCTTGAAGCCGCGGCAAGCGGCGGAAAGGTAATTTTCGTGGGCAACCCTCACGGCGATTTCACATTCCCGCAGAACACCTACTGGCAGATTCTCAGAAAGCAGCTCAGAATTTTCGGCACGTGGAATTCAAGCTACAGCGATACCCACAAAAGCGACTGGAACCTTGTTGTCAACGCGGTTGCGAACGGTAAAATTAACGCAAAAAAGCTTATTACGCACAGGTTCAGCCTTGAAACAATGGACAAGGGGCTTGAGATTATGCGCGATAATTCCGAGTTTTTCGCAAAAATTATGGTTGTAAACGACTGATTTTCAGCAGGCAGAAGGAGGCAGAGTATGAGAGGATTGTTATCTCCGTCCTTGATGTGCGCCGACGTTTTGAATTTGCAGTCGGAGCTTGAAGCTCTCGACAGTCTCGGCGTAAGCTATATACATCTTGATTTTATGGACAACAAGTTTGTTCCCAACATCACGTTTGACCCAACTTTGATTCGCTCTGTCAAGGGCGTGCTGAAAAATATGAGGCGCGATATTCACATTATGGCGTATGAGCCTCAGCAGTATTTTGACAGTATGGACATCGGCGAGGGCGACATAGTAGCCGTTCACTATGAGGCGTGCGATGATTTGCGCGCCGTAATCGGTGAAATAAGGAGCAGGGGGGCTTCACCGTTTGTCGCAATCAGCCCCGACACCGCGCCCTCGGTTTTACTCGATTATTTTGATATAATCGACGGCGTGCTGTGTATGACGGTTTACCCCGGCTTTGCGGGCAGACCGATTGTTGAGGGAAGCTTTGAAAAGCTCGCCGAGATTAGAAAGCTTATTGACGAAAACAAAAGCGGACTTTTGCTTGAGGTTGACGGTCACGTAAGCTGGGATTTCTGTAAAAAAATGAGGGAGTGCGGCGCCGATATTTTTGTCGCGGGTTCCTCCTCGATTTATCAAAAGGGATTAAAGCTTGACGAAAGCATTAAAAGAATGAACGAGCTTGTTCAGTAACTTTTTGGGGTGTTTTAGTGGAATACCAAATTCAGGTCAAAGAACTTATAATAAAGAAAAATAAAATGACGCTAACAGTAATGGGCGCGATTCTTGACGAGAGTATTAATTCTCACTTTCTTTCAAAGCCAAAGCTTGTTATGCATTTTGACAACGGCAGGGAGGACAGGCGGATTCCGTTTGTTCTAACCAACGTTACCCACATTGACGGAAAGTGCTTTTTCTCCGGCAGATACGTCTATTCCCTGAACTATTTGTTCTGGAAAACAAGAGAAAGCTATATGCCGTTCAATATGTACTTTAACCTCAGCTTTGCTGATTTTTATGAGGAAAAAATCGACGTTAACTTAACTCCCGAATTATTGGAAACCGACGATAAAAATTACAAGCTGGAAATTCACGGCAACCATTACGATTTTTACCCCGACAGAAGGAAAATTCTTCATTCTCCGACAGCGCGGTTTTTTGTAACCTTTGTTAATGACATTGTAAAGATTATCGAGTTTTTCATAGCGGTTTGTATGCTTCCGCTGTTTGTTTTAGAGGCGATTCTACGCTTTACGGGAATCCTTAACCTTCCCGCGCGTTTTAATGACGAAAGCGCGGTAAAAAGGTTTTTGGCGTATATTGTATGGCGTTTTTCAAGGGTTTCAACAACGGATTTCTCCCTTTGGAAGGTTAAAAGGTATATCTTCTGCCGCTGCTTCGATTTATATACAATGAGGAAGATAAAGGACAACAAAATCACCTTTATTTCCCTCAGACGCGACGACCTTTCGGGCAACTTCGCCTTTGTTTACGATAAGCTCAAGGACGACAAGAGCCTTGACATCAACTTTATCCTCAACGACCACACGATCACCGAGATGAGCTTTAAGGAAATCCGCGAGTTCACCAAGGCATGCGCCACCAGCAAGGTGGTAATTCTTGACGAGTTTACTCCTCAGATTCACTATATCAATCTTCGCAGAGGAACCACTCTGTTCCAGCTCTGGCATGCCTGCGGAGCGTTCAAGACCTTCGGCTTCACAAGGCTTTCAAAGCCCAAGGGCTCGCCGCAGCCCACAAGGAACCACCGCAGCTACGATTACGTAACCGTAAGCTCAAGCTACTGCAAAAAGTGCCATTCCGAGGGCTTCGGTATCGCGACCGACAAGGTAGTCGCAACAGGTATTCCGAGAACCGACGTGTTCTTTGACGAGGAATACAAGCAGAAGGCTCGTGAAAAATTCTTTGAGGAGCACCCCGGATTTATCGGCAAAAAGATTATCCTTTTCGCCCCGACCTTCAGGGGAATGGTCAAGGAAACCGCGTTTTATCCCACGGAAATGTTCGACATCAACGAGGTCTGCTCGCAGATTCCCGATGATTACGCGATTATCATTAAGCACCACCCGTTTGTAAACGACGTCCAGCCGATTCCCGAAAAGTACGCCGACAGGGTAATCGACCTTTCCGAGGACAACGAGCTCAACGATCTGCTCTTTGTCACTGACGTAATCATAACCGACTATTCGTCGCTTGTATTTGAGGCTTCGCTGATTGATATTCCTATGATTTTTTACGTTTTCGACCTCGAAAAGTATATCAACGAGCGCGACTTTTACTTTGACTTTAAGCTTTACGCTCCCGGCAAGATTGTTTATTCCACCGACCAGCTTATTGAAGCGATAAACAGGGAGGACTACTGCACGGAGCGAATCAAGCCCTTTGCGGAAATGTTCTTTGACAAGCGCGACGGAAATTCAACTCAAAGGGTAGTCGATTTGATTTACGACAGCCTCGGAAATAAAAAAATAATTAATTAGTACTTGACATTCTTATAATTCTGTTATATAATTAATCGGTAAAATAAAGCAAAGCAGAGATGCTTTCACCTGTGGGGTGCCGTCTGCACGGGTCAATACAAGCTTTTATCAGTGTATTGTTATGCGGACGGGGTTTCTCTGTCCGCATTATTATTTTTATTAAACAGTGCTTTGGAGGTGCTTAACAATCGGCAAGAAAGATAACAACATTCAGATTAATGATGAAATCCGCGACGAGGAACTGAGGGTAATCGGTTCCGACGGTCAGCAGCTTGGAATTATGTCCGCCAAACAGGCGCTTGATTTGGCTGAGCAGAACAACCTTGATTTGGTAAAGATTGCTCCGCAGAGCAAGCCGCCGGTCTGCAAAATTATGGACTACGGAAAGTATCGCTTTGAACAGTCAAAAAGGGAAAAGGAAGCCAGAAAAAATCAGCATATTGTTGATATTAAGGAGGTTCGCCTCTCGCTCAATATCGACACCCACGATTTTAACACTAAGCTCAACAACGCCCTGAAGTTCATAAAGCACGGCGATAAGGTCAAAGTCTCTATCCGCTTCCGCGGCAGAGAGATGGGCCACCCCGAAATCGGACTTGAAATAATGCAGCGTTTTGCCGAGGCTTGCTCGGAGGTCGCTGTAATCGAAAAGTCTGCTAAGCTTGAAGGCCGCAATATGATTATGTTTCTTGCGCCAAAGCCAAACAAGTAAATTATTCAAGGGAGGATATAAAAATGCCTAAAATCAAAACACACAGCGGTGCAAAAAAGCGCTTTAAGCTTTCCAAAAACGGAAAAGTTATTCGTGCTCACGCTAACAAAAGCCATATCTTGAACAAAAAGACAAGAAAGCGCAAAAGAGGATTGCGTCAGACGACTGTTGCCGACAAGACCAATACACCGCAGATTAAGCGTCTTATTCCTTATAAATAATCTACAGCGCTTATCACTATTTCAAAATATCGGAGGTAATATATAATGGCACGAGTAAAAGGTGCGATGATGACTCGCAAGAGAAGAAAAAAAGTTTTAAAGCTTGCCAAGGGTTACTGGGGCTCCAAGTCCAAGCACTTCAAGATGGCCAAGCAGGCCGTAATGAAATCCGGCAACTACGCTTACATCGGCCGCAAGCAGAGAAAGAGAGATTTCCGTCGTCTTTGGATTACACGTATCTCCGCTGCCTGCAAGGCTAACGGTACTAACTATTCAACATTTATGAACGGTCTTAAAAAGGCCGACATCAATCTTAACCGCAAAATGCTTTCGGAAATCGCTATTTCCGACCCCGCTGCTTTTACGGCTCTTGTTGAACAGGTTAAAAACGCGTAAGCAATCATTAATCTAACTGCAAAAGCGTTTGGGCTTCCCAAACGCTTTTTTAACTATATACTATTATCAAATAAAACCGTGATTTGTATATACAATCAGAGAATATTTTTACCCAACCGTTGAACGCCTTTTTTCTTTGGAGATTTTCTATGCTTAAACTGACAAGCAAGGATAACGTTAATATTAAAAATGCCGTAAAGCTCAAAAACGGAGCAAAATTCCGCCGCAGGTCGGGGTTGTTTATCGCGGAGGGACTGAGAATCTGCCGTGACGCTGTTTTGAGCGGAGCGGAAATTGAAAGTACCTTTGTAACCGAAGACGCGCTTACAAAGCACAGACAAATAATTGAGGAAATATGCGAAAAATCGTCAAATTCCTTCATAGTTACAGATGAAATTTTCAGGCTTTTGAGCGACACGCAAAGCCCCCAGGGCGTCCTCTGCGTAATAAAAACACTTGACAAAGTCACTGAGTTTGATACAATAAAGAATGGCGGAAAATTTCTTGCTCTTGAAAATATACAGGATCCCAACAATCTCGGCACGGTACTGCGTACAGCCGAGGCGTTCGGCGTTGACGGAGTAATTTTGACCGAGGACTGCTGCGATATTTATAATCCAAAGGTTGTCCGCGGCAGTATGGGAGCGGTTTTCAGGCTTCCGTTTGTTACAGTGGATGGTATTCCGTCTTTTTTGGCGGAGAATCCCGGGCTTGAATCCTTTGCCGCCGTTGTTGACGGCAGCGCCGAAAAGCTTGACAAAATCAGCTTTCCCCAAAGCTGCGTCGCCGTAATCGGCAACGAGGGCAGCGGACTGAGGGACAGCACGGTTTCCGCCTGCTCCCACAGGCTCACTATTCCGATGCGCGGAAGGGCGGAATCGCTCAACGCATCCGCCGCCGCTTCAATTATTATTTGGGAAATGATAAAATGATTTCTTCTAATGCCCGCTACTGGATATGGATTGCCGGCGCGCTCGGCTTTAACTGCGACAAAGTCAACAAGCTCTATGAGCTTTACACCGACATTAACGAGTTTTATACCGGAGGTATGGCCGAGTGGAGATTTTGCGGAATTTTCACCCCGGGCGAGCTTCAAAAGCTAAAGAACACGAGTATTCAGTCCGCGGATGAAATTCTTTTGAAATGCCAAAAGCTCGGATACTCCGTAATCGCGATTGACGACGATCTTTATCCCGAATGTCTGCGCAATATCTACGCTTCTCCCGCGGTGCTCTACGTTGACGGCAACCTGCCCGACGTTGATAATATACTTTCAATCGGTATTGTCGGCACGCGCAAGGCTTCCGGCTACGGAGTTCAAAACGCCTATAAGTTCGGCTACGCGCTTTCGCGCTACGGCGTGTGCGTCGTAAGCGGCGGAGCGCTGGGAGTAGACTGCGCTTCTCACCGCGGCGTTCTCGCGTCGGACGGCGTTACCGTCTGCGTGCTCGGCTGCGGAATTAACACCAATTATCTTTCCGAAAACCGTGAAATGCGAAAATCTATCGCAAAGCGCGGAGCGGTAATTTCCGAATATCCGCCCGATTCTCCCGCGCTGCCGTATAATTTTCCCGCGCGCAACAGGATAATCGCCGCGTTGTCCGACGGAGTTCTGATAATTGAATCGGGCAAAAAGAGCGGCTCGCTCATTACCGCCGATTTCGCCCTTGATATGGGCAAGGAGCTTTTTGCTCTGCTCGGCAACAACAGTCCGCAAAACGAAGGCTCAAACGCCAGAATAAAAGAGGGTACCGCCGTTCCCGTAACCGATTTTATGGACATTTTGTCCGCGTTCAGCGGAAGGTACACCGAGGACGGGGCTTTTGATTTTGACAATTTGAATTTTGCCGATATTGAGCAGGTTCCCGTCAAAAGCTCAACGGCCGCAAAGCCGAAGGCGAAAAATAAAAAGACAGAAACAAACGATAATAAGGAAGAAATACCCGCCCCGGCGAAACCGAAAAAGGAATTAAAGCTTGAGGGCGTTGAAAAACAGGTATATGAATTTTTGACTGCCGAACCCGTGCATATTGACGAGATTTCCGAAAAGCTCGGTATTCCCGTCTACGGCGTTTCCTCGGCGCTGACAAAGCTTATGATTATGGGCGTTGTCAAAGCTGAGCCCGGCAGAAGATTTTGCGTAAGCGCAAGCAGTGATTAATTAGGAGGAATATAATGTCAGATTTGGTAATTGTGGAGTCACCTGCCAAAGCAAAGACTATAAAAAAGTATCTCGGAAAGGACTACGAGGTTGTCGCCTCAATGGGACACGTAAGGGATTTGCCCAAGGCGCGTCTCAGCGTTGATGTCAAAAACAACTTCGCTCCGAAATACGATATAATAAAAGGAAAGGAAAAGCTCGTCAAGGAGCTCAAGGAGCTCGCGGAAAAAAGCGACAGCGTATATCTCGCGACGGACCCCGACCGCGAGGGAGAGGCGATTTCGTGGCATTTGGCATACATTCTCGGTCTGCCCGAGGACTACAGTCAGCGCGTTGAGTTCAACGAGATTACAAAGTCGGGCGTTGAGAACGGAATGGCTCATCCGCGCTCAATCAACACCGACCTTGTTAACGCCCAGCAGGCAAGAAGAATCCTCGACAGGCTTGTCGGCTACAAATTAAGCCCGTTTATTTCTCAGAAAATCCGCAGAGGTCTGTCGGCAGGCAGGGTTCAGTCGGTCGCCCTGAGAATTATTGTTGACAGAGAGAACGAAATCAGGAAGTTCAAGCCCGAGGAATACTGGACAGTTGACGCCAAATTCATTCCCAAGGGTAGCCGCAAGTCGTTCTCGGCGACGCTTTATTCAGACCAAAACGGAAAGATAAAGATTCAGAACCGCGAACAGGCGGATAAAATCGAAGCGGATTTGGAGGGCGCCGATTACGTTATTACCAAGGTAAAGCACGGAACCCGAAAGAAAACACCCGCTCCGCCGTTCATCACCTCAACGCTCCAGCAGGAGGCGTCGCGCAAGCTCGGCTTCCAGTCAAGGCGCACAATGAATGTCGCCCAGGAGCTCTACGAGGGCGTTGAAATCGAGGGAATGGGCGCGACAGGTCTTATCACCTATATGAGAACCGACTCGCTGAGAATCTCGAACATCGCGATTGACGAGGTAACTGATTATATTAAAAGCGCTTACGGCAGCGATTATCTGCCGCCTAAGCCGAGGTTTTTCAAATCACGCAAGAACGCTCAGGACGGTCACGAGGCAATCAGACCCTCGATGCCGAGCCTTGAGCCCGACAAGATAAAAAACAGCCTGACCTCAGACCAGTACAAGCTTTATAAGCTTATCTGGAGCCGCTTTACCGCTTCACAAATGGCGGATTGCGTTCAAAAGACCACTCAGGCAGACATTGAGGCAAACGGCTACACCTTCAAGGCTTCGGGATATTATGTATCCTTCCCGGGCTTTACCGCGCTCTATGTTGAGGGCAAGGACGAGGCAGAGGAAAAATCAACCCAGCTTCCCGAGCTTGCCGAAAATATGCCCGTAAGGCTAAAGGAGCTTAAAAAGAACCAGCACTTCACCCAGCCGCCGGCGCGCTATACCGAGGCTTCGCTGATAAAAACCCTTGAGGAGTACGGAATCGGCAGACCTTCAACCTACGCCGCAACCATCACCACGCTCACAAGCCGCGAATACGTCAAGCGCGAGCAAAAGACGCTTGTGCCCACCGAGCTCGGCGAGGTCATCACCAAGCTGATGAAGGAGCGCTTCCCGAAGATTGTAAACGTCAAGTTTACCGCGCAGATGGAGGAGGAGCTCGACAGCGTAGAGAACGGCGACG
>CAJOLF010000063.1 GCA_905235295.1 uncultured Ruminococcus sp.
AATGCCGATCATCTCAGCAGCGCGGGTTTTTTTGCGCATTTTATAGTCGCTGATGTCCTTCTTTAAAAGCTCCCTGAGCTTTGCGCCCATCTCATGAGGCTTGTGAGGTCTTTTAGTATTCATATTGTCAAGCTCCTTCTGCAGCTCGTCTTTATCAATATTTTTGTTGTTATCATTCGCCATCTTCGTTACCTCCTTTTGAGCTTCTGAGCGGCCATGTCCAAATCAGGCGAATTCCGCTTACTATCGCGGAGAAGAATACCGCGCAGCCGATTGCCTTCATCAGCGTGTCGGAAGTGTTCCGGAACGGGTTGATAAACAGCACGATTCCTATCACAATTAAAATGCCCGACAGAATCGCGAGTACCCACCAGCCCCTGCGCTGTGAACGGCGGGCGTAGGTAAAGGCGTGGAACAAAGTCCGCGCGCCGTCGAGAATAAGCAGGAACGCGAACAGCCACGCAAGCACGCGCATTACGTCGTTTCTGTAAAGCAGAACGGCGAGTCCGACAATTCCCAAAATCATCGAACCGGTAAACTTAATGTAGTCCATAAGCGATTTTTTGCTCGACAAAAAGTTAAGAATCAATATTATTGAAATGATTACCAAAATATAGCCGAACGCGAGCGTCAAAACCGGAATATACGACTGTGGACAGATAATGATAACCGCTCCGAGAAATACCAGCAAAATTGACGATAAAATGGAGTTTCGTTTTAGTTTGTCTAATGAATCAAATAGCATATAAACCTCCTGAATTGTATTGATAAAATATTACCTTTTATTATTTTAACACAAAAAACTTTAAATGTCTTTATTTTTTGATATTTTTTCAATTTTTTTGTAAACAAAAGAACTTAAAATAGCCTACTTTTTGTTGTTAAAACGGTTTTATTGTGGTAAAATACTATCTGAGAGATTGATATAAGAAAGGAAATTTATAATGAACATACTGCTTATTCTCGCGTTTTTGTTTTTTATGGGTTCGGTAATAGGCTGGGTAATCGAACTGCTTTTCAGGCGCTTTTTCTCTAAAAACAACCCTGAGAGGAAGTGGATTAACCCCGGTTTTTGCGTTGGTCCGTACCTTCCCCTTTACGGCACTGGACTTTGTATTTTGTACCTGATTGCCGGAATCCGCCCGTACATAAACTTCGGAAATCAGATTATCGACACCATCGCTTTGCTTGTGGCTATGGCTCTGGCTATGACTATAATTGAGTACATCGCCGGAATTATCTCCTACAAGGGCTTCCACGTAAGACTTTGGGACTACTCAAAGGAATGGGGAAATATTCAGGGTATTATCTGTCCGAAGTTCTCGCTTGCCTGGGGTATTTTGGGCGTTGCATATTACTATTTGGTACACCCGAATATTCTTGACGCTCTCAACTGGCTCTCGCATAACCTCGCGTTCTCGTTCTTTATCGGAATGTTCTACGGCGTGTTTATCATCGACCTTGTTTACTCCGCAAACTTCATTACAAAGCTCAAAAAGATTGCGGACGAGCAGAATATTGTAATACGCTACGAGGAGCTTAAAACCAAAATCCGCGCGTATCACGACGAGAAAAAGAGCAAATATCACTTCTTTAAGCCGTTCAGCTCCGACAGCACCCTTGCGGAGCAAATTAAGGCTATGAAGGCGGTGCGTGAAGAAAAGAAAACAAAGACAAAATAATATCTTTTCTTTAAAAAAATAAACAAAAATTTCCCTATATATATTGACTATATTGCGCTTTTATGATAATATATAGAAGATGTAGTTTGCCGAAACTAATTCGGCAACGCAAAAAAATATTTAGGAGGAATTAGCAATGACCTATGAAGAAAGAATCGCCGCTGCGCAGGCGAAAATGGAAGCCTTTAAGGCAAAAATGGCTGCATCTTCCGAGAAAGCAAAAGCCGCTCGCGCAATGAAGAAGGAAGAAATTGCCGCTGCTATGGATTCAATCAACGCCGACCTTGATGAGCTTGACGCCGCGCTTGCCGAAGATTACGCAAAGTACAACGCTGCTGTCAACGAGTATGACAAATCAGTTGCCGAGGATTACGCTAAGTTTGACGCCGCTATGATGGAAAAGGCTGACGCTAAGGTAGCTGACGACGTTGCTACAATCGAGGGCAACATCAACGCCGCTAAGGAGAACGCAAAACTTAAGAAAGAGCGTGCGGACAGCAAGATTTATGCATTTAAGCTTAAAGCTCAGATGAAGGCAGAGGCTATTAAGGACAAGCTCGCGGCAAAGCGTGCCGAGAACGACAAGGCAGCTATGGAGCTTTACATTATGGATTTGCTCGACTACGCTGAGAGCTGCCAGCAGGTTGCTTTCGCGGCTGCTGTTGAGGCTGATTTAACTCTGCTCGAGGCTGCAGATGTTGCCGCTGAGTATATTGAGAAGTACGGCGAGCCCGAAGCTCCTGTTGAGGAAACCGCAGAATGATTGGCAATAACAATAAGGTAGACCTGAGCTATGACGCGCAGGTTAAAATAAAGAAAATTGTTGAACAGGCTATTGAGGACAAGTTCAAAAAATCAATTATCAAAAAAATCAGAAGAAGGATTATTACTAATCTTGTTATTACAGGCGCAGTTGTCGGCGTAGCTATAGTTGTTGCCAAAAACTACGATAAGATTTCCGGATTTGTAAGAAATAAATTTTGGCTTTAATTTCAAAGCGGCGCTGTTTTTGTAACGGCGCCGCTTAATTTTGGTATTGTTAAGTCTGTATTTTTATGATAAAATAGTAATCGAAAAATAAACTAAGAGGTAAATTTTTGATGAACGCGAAACCCGAAAAAGTAAAAACCACCTTAAAAAGAATGTTCTCGCTAAAGGAGGACACCGCAACTCACGAGGAAATCCGCGACAGGCTGATCTCGGGCGGAAAGATTACCGGCACAAATATGTGCGTGTTAATCTGTGCGATGGTAATCGCCTCGGTGGGACTGAACGTAAGCTCAACGGCGGTAATCATTGGCGCAATGCTTATATCGCCGCTGATGGGCAGTATTTTAGCGATGGCTTACGCGCTGGTGTCGAACGACTTCCGCTTAATGCGAAACCACGCGATAGGCTTTGGTATGCAGATTGTAATAAGCCTTGCGACTTCGACAATATATTTCTTGCTGTCGCCCGTTAAAGAGGCTACTCCCGAGCTTTTGGCGAGAACCTCCCCCACCTTCTTTGACGTTTTAATCGCCACGGCAGGCGGCGTTGCGGGAATTATCGGACAAACGCGCAAGGGAATTTTTAACAACATTATTCCCGGCGTTGCAATCGCCACGGCGCTTATGCCGCCGCTTTGCACCTGCGGCTACTCTATCGCCAACGGCAACTGGAAAATGCTCGGCGGAGCGGCGTATCTTTTTATTATAAACGCGTACTTTATCTTTTTGGCTTCCGCGGTTATTTTGAGTATTCTCAAAACCCCGAAGGTAAGACAGCTCACGGAAATAGAATGGAAAAAGCTCAGGTTTAAAATGATTAGAAATACATTGATTGTTCTAATCCCGAGCATTTTACTCACTGTTTTAATGCTTCGGCAGAGCTGATATTTAAAAATTCTTAAAACAGGACACCGTAAAGTTTGAACAGACGATACGGTGTCTTTTTTTATTTGCCGAAACGGTATATAGTTTTATTGGTGTAAATATGCCATTTCAAGCATTAATACTATTCTCTAATAAAATCCTTTAACATCTGCCGTGTAAAATTTCGCATAACTGCGTTGTCGTCCTTGCAAGGCTGGCGCCTTGCAAGGACGACAACGCAGTATTGCGGAAAATAGACCGCAAAGATTGTCTACTTTTTATTAGGTATTAGTATTAAATCCAAAAGGGAAATTTATCTGCGCGAAAGCGCAGGGGATAGGAGTTTATTATGAGCAATTTTAGAGATGAATTTCCTCAGGCTCAGGTACAGGAAAAAAAGAAAAAATCTTATTTTCGCGCAAATCCCGTTATGAATCGTTTGAGCAAGGTCAACGACGTTTCCGTTAACGAAAAATCCGCGGGTTACGGAAGAATTGCGTTAAAAACAGTTTATTTTCTGCTTTTTACGGTAGCGGGACTGCTTGTATATCTCGCTATGAACCAAATGCTTTTCGCCAACCAGCCCGCTGTGATAAACTATAGCCACAGGGGCTTTTCGGTTAGCGCCTCGTCAATGCAGATTGGCTTCTTCATCGGCGTAGGCGTGATTGCGGTTATTACTCAGATTGTGTCGGCTTTCGCAAGAAAGGCAGTCCCGGTAGTAGGCGCAATTTTTGCGTTTTGCGAGGGCTATCTGATTTCATTCGTAGTGTTTACCGTAATCAAGGGGTACGAGTACCTCGGAATCCTCGCGCTCGCAATCACAATCGTAGATGTGCTTGTAATGGCGATTTTGTACGCCACACGCGTAATCAAGCTCGGAAAAAAGTTCCAAATGATATTGTTTACGCTTTTCGCGGCAATGATTGGAATTTCGCTGTTTTCGTTTATCGGCTATCTTATTCCGCTTACAAGACCGTTTGTAGCGCAGCTTTTCGGTAATTTCTGGCTTTCTATCGGATTCACCGTACTTTCAATCATCATAGCAACAATGTTCCTTATGTCGGACTTTGCCATGATTGAGAATGTTGTAGAGAATAAAATGCCCGCAGAGTACGAGTGGATGGCGGCTTACGGGCTCGCGTTTACGGTGCTTTGGATTTATATAAAAATTCTCGATTTGCTCATTCAAATTTTAAGCAACCGCAGCGTCAATAACCGCTGAAAATTTTATACTAACGGTTGAACA
Organism: uncultured Ruminococcus sp.; assembly: GCA_905235295.1. Taxonomy (GTDB): domain Bacteria; phylum Bacillota; class Clostridia; order Oscillospirales; family Acutalibacteraceae; genus Ruminococcoides. Next base: position 4,785 of record CAJOLF010000063.1, read on the forward strand.
CGCAGCTTGCGGAATCTGTTCCGCCGGTCTGCTCAAAAATCTTAAAACTAAGGCAACGCCGCGTAATTCAGCGCGCGGCGTTGCCTTTTAATGTGGTTTAATATTGCGATAAAGCTTTGCTTTGCTGTGCTCCGGCTCTGCTATTTTTACATATTTTTAGCAAATTCACGGATGATATTTGTTACAATGTTGTAACAAGTGAGTGATGAACAAAAATTTATGCTATAATATAATTTAAATAGTTTAGCGGGAGGGTGCCTATGGAAAAACATGCGAAAAAACTAATGGAGCAAATTGACAGGCAGTACTGGATAATATCAATAAGCTTCGCGCTTTCCTGCGCTCTGTTGGTTTCGGAAATCGCCATTTGTCTGCACAGAGGTATTCTAAATCTCAACACGTACTGGACGTTCAGCATCGGGGCGGATATTTTTTGTACCGCTGTCTGCACTATGTTGTCTTTCAGCTGTCTTTTGAGCCGCAAGGATAAAAGCAAGTACACGCTGACTTTTATTAATTTGCTGACCACCAACGTAATAGCGCTGTTTTTGGACGTTTGCACCTGGATACTTCAGGGCTGGGCGATGTTCAGACCGTTAAATATAATTGTCAACGTGCTGTACTTTATGACCGGAGCTTTGTTGGTTTATATGTTCTGGAATTATACGATAAATGTTCTCAATCTGGACTCAAAGCTTATGCGGATTGCCGACCGTTCGCTCAGAATTTTACTGATACCCGCCATGCTTTTGTGTTTGGTAAATTTTCTTTATCCGCTGGTTTTTTCTGTTGACATCAACGGCTTTTATCACCGTGAGAATTTGTGGTTTTTAAGCCAAATTTACCTTATAATAGGATACTCTGTCTTTTTTGTAGGGCTTATTCGTTCAAAGTCTTCCTTAAAGAACAAGATGATTATGTCCACGTTCGTTTTAATTCCTCTGGTAAATCAGTTGATAGTGAAATACACCTTCGGATTTTCCACGCAATACGCGGCGGTAACCGTTTCCATCGTCCTGATATACGGCGTGCTGTTTGCCGAGCGCGAGCAGTCGATTATATCTACCGAAAAGGAGCTTACGCTCGCGACAAGGATTCAATCGGATATGCTGCCCAGCACCTTTCCGTTTATGCCCGAAAGGCAGGAATTTGATATTTACGCTTCTATGGATCCCGCAAAGAATGTCGGCGGCGATTTTTACGATTTCTTTTTTATCGACAACGACCACCTCGCCGTAGTGATAGCCGATGTTTCGGGCAAGGGAGTACCCGCGGCTCTGTATATGATGGCGTCAAAAATTCTTATTAAAAACTGCGCGATGACAGGCAAAAGCCCGTCCCGGATTTTGGAAATGGTAAACGAACAGGTTTGCGCCAACAACCGCGAGGAAATGTTTGTCACCGTATGGCTGGGAATTATAGACCTAAAAAGCGGCAGGGTTGCCGCCTCGAACGCTGGGCACGAATATCCTATTATAAGCAAAAACGGCAAATTTGAGTTTTTACGCGATCCGCACAGCTTTGTAATCGGCGGAATGGAAGGCGTAAAATACAAGGAATATGAGTTCGATTTGCAGCCCGGCGACAAGTTGTTTGTATATACCGACGGAGCGCCCGAGGCTGAAAATACCAAAGCCAAGCAGTTCGGAGCCGAAAGGCTGCTGAAGGTTCTCAATGATAACTCCAAGGCAGACCCGAAGGCATTGATTGAGAAAACGCATGCGGCGGTGGAAGCGTTTGTCGATATTGCTCCGCAGTTTGACGACATTACTTTTCTGTGCGTAGAATACAAAGGAGGAAAAAATGAAAGAGTTAACTCTTGACGCGATTGTCGATAACATTGAAGAGGTTACCTCTTTTGTCAACAACGAGCTTGAAAAGCTCAGTTGTCCGGCTTCGGCAAAAAATCAGATTGATATTGCGATTGACGAGATTTTCGGCAATATTGTGCGCTACGCCTATACCCCGAAGATAGGCAAAGCGTCAGTCAAAATTGATGTATTAAACAACCCTTTGGCTATTGTGATAACTTTTACTGATAACGGCAAGCCTTTTAATCCGTTAAATCGGGCAGACCCGGACGTTTCTCTTTCGCTGGACGAAAGGAAGGAAGGAGGACTTGGGATTTTTCTTGTTAAAAAGACAATGAATTTGGTCGATTACGAGTATAAAGACGGCAAAAACATTCTTAAAATTAAGAAAAATCTGGAATAAATGAGCACTTTACAAAAAGACGGAAAAATAATCAACAAGCTGTTCCTCAATTCGGTAATCAGCATTATCGCCGCGGCGATTGCGACTATGCTCGGCATTGTTGTGGACGGCATTGTAATCGGCAGAATTATGGGTCCCGACAGTATGGCTGCCTACGGGCTTGTTACTCCCGTAATCAACCTTGCCACCGCTTTCAGCGGAGTTTTGGCAACGGGAGCGCAGATAATCTGCGCTCAGCGTTTGGGCGCGGGCAAAAAAGAGGAAGCCCGCAGGGCGTTCTCAATGTGTATGATAATCACGGCGGTTGTGTCGGTGCTGATGATTGCGATTATTTTGATTTTCAGAACCGACATCAGCGTAATGCTCGGCGCAAGGGGAAATTCGGCGCACTTGTTGCCCTACACGTCTGATTACCTGCTCGGAATAGTATTTTCGTTCCCCTCGGTGCTGCTTCTCTTTGAGTTCAACTCGCTTATGAGGCTTGACGGCGACGCAAACAGGGTTATCGTTGCCGTGGTTGTTATGACGGTGCTCGACATATTGGGCGACCTTGTCAACGCGCTTGTAATCAAGGGCGGAATGATTGGAATGGGACTCACAACATCGCTGAGTTACTTTGCGGCGCTTGTGATTATGCTGCTTCACTTTACAAAGAAGGACATTATCTTTAAGTTCTCGTTCAAGGGGCTCAGTATTAAGGATTTGGGCGCGATTTTGGGCACGGGTTCATCCTCGGCGGTAGGCTCAACCTCCTCAATGCTCCGCAACGCCGTCCTGAATCAGATTATGGTAGCAACCGTGCTTTCGAGCACAGCGGTTGCCGCTTTGAGCGTGGTTAATACTGTTTACAGCCTCACATCATCCGTTATGTTAGGCGTTGCCATGACAACGGCAATGATTGCGGGAATGATACTCGGCGAGCAGGACAGGAGCGCCGCCGAGGCGCTGGTCAAGATTTCGGTAAAAACCGCGGTTGTTATCGGCGCTTTGCTCGCGGTTGTGCTTTTTGCTTTTTCAAATCAGATTGCCGGAATTTTCGGCTCGGAAAACGGCCGTCAAATGGTCGAGCTCGCCGCGAGAGGCTTGCGGTTTTACTCGGTGAGCATAGTGCTTTACGGAATTAACGTCGTGTTTATCAACTATACTCAGGGTATGAGGCGTATGGCGCTTTCAAACACCATTTGTTTCCTCGATAACTTTGTGTTTATCGTAGTTCCGGCGTTAGCGCTTGCGGGCACTTTGACTACCGACGCCGTATGGGTTTCGTTTATAATCGGAGAGGCAATTACTATTTTGACAATCTACATTATCGCAGCCGTAAAAAAGCACGGCTTCCCATACAGGGCAAAGGACTTTTTGTTCCTCAAGGAGCCGTTCGGCGTGCCGCAGGAGGATTTGTTTGAAATCTCCGTAAAGGACGGCGACCAGGTGATTACCGCGTCCGTAGAGCTTGAATATTTTTGCAGGCAAAAGGGAGCGGATGAAAAGCAGGCGATGATGCTGTCGCTGTTTGTCGAGGAGCTTTGCGCCAATATCATAAAGTACGGCTTTGCGGACGGAAAAAAGCACAGTATCGACATCAGGGCGTTCAAGCTTAACGACACTTGGACGCTTAGGTTAAGGGACAACTGCCGCAAATTTGATCCGACCGAGTGGATAAAGCTGCACGACGAAGACGATCCTACCGCAAATATCGGAATCCGTATGGTTTGCGGAATGGCAAAGAAAGTAAACTATATCAGCACACTTGATTTAAATAATCTTACAATCACAATATAATCAAAGGAGAATACTTATGAATATCAAAACAAAGACAGAAAACTCAAAGCTTTCAGTTTCAATAAGCGGAAGAATTGATACGGTAACAGCGCCTGAATTCGATTCTCAGGTTAAGTCCAAGCTTGACGGAATCAGCGAGCTGGTGCTTGATTTTGCCAATGTAAACTATATTTCATCCGCCGGTCTGCGCGTTCTGCTTATGCTGCAAAAGAAAATGAACAAGCAGGGCAGTATGAAGCTTATAAATGTTAACGAAACAATAGTAGATGTATTTGAAGTAACAGGCTTTTCGGATATTCTTACCATAGAATAAATGGGTTCAAACAACTTGTCTATTATAGATTTGCTTGAGTAGTACGCGAACTAAAAGCAAAACGCTGTCGTTCTTTACGGCTAGCTTAATAACAAAGAACTTTTTTGAAAGCATTATCGGTATTATCAGGAGAAAAAAATGAGTTCAAAGCAAATTGCGCAATCCATAGAAAAAGTCCGTTCAAGCTATGGTGAAAATAAAAAGATAACCGGAGAATACAACGCCGAGCTTGCGGCAGTCTGCAAAAACGGAACCTTTGTCGGTAAGGATAAGGACGGCAATACCGAATTTCGCGGGATTCCGTTTGCAAAGCATCCCGTCGGAAATCTCAGGTGGCGCAAGCCCGCGCCTGTTTCTGACAGCGACGAGGTTTTTGAGGCGTACTACAACGGCAAAACCCCGATTCAGACCGAGTGGGAGACAGAACAGGCTTCTTACTATCCTAAGGGCGAGGACTGCCTGTACCTAAACGTTTGGCTCAACCGCGCGGATGAAACAAAAAACAAAACGGTAATGGTGTTTTTCCACGGCGGCTCATACGGCTGGGGAGGCACCGCGGACCCGCTGTACAACGGCAACAACTTAGTCAAAAAGCACCCCGAGGTGATTTTGGTAACGGTGGGTTACCGCACGGGACTTATGGGCTTTGTGGATTTTTCGGGGGTTAAGGGCGGCGAGTATTTTCCCGATGCTCCGAACCTCGGTATTCTCGACCAAATTGAAGCTCTCCGCTGGATAAAAAGCAACATCAGCGCCTTTGGCGGCGATCCCGATAACGTGACGATTTTCGGCGAGTCCGCAGGCGGCGGAAGCGTTTCTCTCCTGCCGATTATTCCACAGGCAAAGGGCTTGTTCAAGCGAGTTATTGCCGAGAGCGGCTCGGTCGCGTTCACCTACAGCAAAGAAGAAGCCAAAGACCTCAC
>CAJOLF010000064.1 GCA_905235295.1 uncultured Ruminococcus sp.
GTCGGTAATCGGCGCGGTTTCACCTCCGGGCGGCGATATTTCAGAGCCGGTTTCTCAGGCAACGCTGAGAATCGTTAAGGTGTTCTGGGGACTTGACGCGAACCTTGCGTACAAGCGCCACTTCCCGGCGATTAACTGGCTGACCTCGTACTCGCTTTATACCGACCAGCTTTCAAAGTGGTTCTCCGAGAACGCCGCGCCCGACTTTATGGAGCTCAGAGGCAGACTTATGGCTCTGCTTCAGGACGAAAGCGAGCTGCAGGAGATTGTAAACCTCGTCGGTATGGACGCGCTGAGCGCTCCCGACAGGCTCAAGCTTGAATCCGCGCGCTCAATCCGCGAGGACTACCTGCACCAAAACGCCTTTGACCCCACAGACACCTACACCTCGCTGCCCAAGCAGGTGCTTATGATGCGCGCTATTCTGAGCTACTACGACAAGTCCCTTGAGGCTCTGAAATCCGGCGCGAATATCGAGCTTCTCGTCGGTCTTCCCGTCAGGGAGCGAATCGGCAGATTTAAGTACGAGCCCGAGGACAAGGTTGCGGACGAGTACGACAGCATTATTGCTCAGCTTGACAGCGAAATCAAAGATGTACTGAAAAGGAGTGACGACTGATGCCTAAGGAATACCGCACAATAAAAGAGGTCGCGGGTCCTCTGATGATGATCAGCGACGTTGAGGACGTAAAGTACGACGAGCTCGGCGAAATTGAGCTTCCAAACGGCGAAACACGCCGCTGCAAGGTGCTCGAGGTTGACGGAAGCAACGCTCTTGTACAGCTTTTTGACTCCGCCGCGGGCATTAACCTTGCCGAAAGCAAGGTAAGATTTTTGGGACGCTCAATGGAGCTTCCCGTATCTCCCGATATGCTCTCGCGCGTTTTTGACGGTCTCGGCAACCCGATTGACGACGGTCCCGCGCTGATTCCCGAAAAGCGCCTTGACGTTAACGGAACCCCGATGAACCCCGCCGCGAGGAACTATCCCCAGGAGTTTATTCAGACAGGTATCTCCGCGATTGACGGACTTAACACACTGGTAAGAGGTCAAAAGCTCCCGATTTTCTCCGCCTCGGGTCTTCCCCACGCCCAGCTTGCGGCGCAGATTGCGCGTCAGGCAACGGTGCGCGGAAAGGACGAGCAATTCGCCGTTGTTTTCGCCGCTATGGGTATCACCTTTGAGGAATCCGACTACTTTATTCAGTCCTTTAAGGAGACCGGCGCGATTGACAGAACCGTTATGTTTGTAAACCTCGCCAACGACCCCGCGATTGAACGTATCGCGACTCCCAAAATGGCGCTTACCGCCGCCGAGTACCTCGCGTTTGATTTGGGTATGCACGTGCTTGTAATTATGACGGACATCACCAACTACGCCGACGCCCTGCGTGAGGTTTCCGCCGCGCGCAAGGAGGTTCCCGGCAGACGCGGATACCCCGGATATATGTACACCGACCTTGCTACTCTGTACGAGAGAGCGGGAAGGCTCAGGGGCAAGGACGGCTCTATCACGCTGATTCCTATTCTCACAATGCCCGAGGACGACAAAACCCACCCGATTCCCGACCTTACGGGCTACATCACCGAAGGTCAGATTATCCTTTCGCGTGAGCTTTACCGCAAGGGCGTAACGCCGCCGATTGACGTGCTCCCCTCGCTTTCACGTTTGAAGGACAAGGGTATCGGTCCCGACAGAACCAGAAAAGACCACGCCGCTACGATGAACCAGCTTTTCGCTGCTTACGCGAGAGGCAAGGACGCGCGCGAGCTGATGGTAATTCTGGGCGAAGCGGCTCTTACCGATATGGATAAAAAGTACGCCGAGTTTGCCGAGGCGTTTGAAAAGGAATATGTTTCTCAGGGCTACGACGCCAACCGTTCGATTGAGGAAACCCTCGACATCGGCTGGAAGCTGCTCGAGATTCTGCCCAGAAGCGAGCTGAAACGAATTAAGGACGATATGCTCGACGAATTCTACGGTCGCAAGTAAGGGGTAGAATTATGGCAGTAATGAATGTAAACCCCACGCGTATGCAGTTGAGCAAGCTCAAAAAGCAGCTTACAACCGCAATGCGCGGTCACAAAATGTTAAAGGACAAGCGCGACGAGCTGATGCGGCAGTTCCTTGACCTTGTGCGCGAGACAAAGGATTTGCGCGAAAAGGTCGACCGCGAGCTGGAGCTTTGCAACGCTCACTTTGTCAACGCCTCCGCGGTTATGAGCAAGGAGAGCCTTGACGCTTCACTACTCTCGCCCAAGCAGCAGATTAACGTTGAGGTAACAAGCAAAAACGTTATGAGCGTAGAAATTCCGCAGTTTGAGACCTCCGCGCGAACCTCCGACAGCGGCGACATCTTCCCCTACGGCTTCGCGTTCACATCCTTTGAGCTTGACGACGCGGTGGCGAGCCTTGACAGCCTTTTGCCCGATTTGATTAAGCTCGCGCAGTACGAAAAAAGCTGCGAGCTGATGAGCGCCGAGATAGAAAAAACGCGCCGCAGAGTTAATTCTCTGGAGCACGTTATGATTCCGAGGTATCAGGAAACTATCAAGTACATCTCGATGAAGCTCGAGGAAAACGACCGTTCAAGCCGCACAAGGCTGATGAAGGTAAAGGATATGCTGCTCGACAAAGCACACGGATATTCAAATTAACAATTTACAATTAACAATTAACAGTAAAAGCCTGTTCACAAGCAATGCGCTTGGAACAGGCTTTTATATTGCTATAATATTTTACAAACAAGGAAACTCCAAACCGTATTTTTTCAGAATCTCGTGAAATTCGTTTGTTTCTTCATCGGTTAAATACATATACTTTCCGTTGTTTTGAATGATACCGTCTCCGTCATTTGCCGGCAGGAATTTATCGAAACCAAACGAAACGCTTACGCCCTCTCTGAATCCGCAGGATGGATTATCGTAGTGCAAACCCTTGCCGTAGAGCAATTCTTTCAGCCTTGCGGAATCCTCATCACTTGCGGAAACCGTTTTGCCGTTAACTGTTATTTGAGCCTGTCCCGCGACCGGGTTGCAGGAAACACAGTTAAATACGTGAAAAAAATTCATTATAATAAGAACTATAACAACAGCGGAAATTCCGACAACTGTATAAATAGTTTTTTTCTTTTTAGGGCTCATAGCAAACCGCCTTTCCCAAAAATATACTTTTATAGTAATCTATATATACTTAAAAGTCAAGTTACAAAAACAGCGCTCCTAACATAAGGAACGCTGTTGAAGTATTATTTATTCATTGCCGAACACGAACCCGCCGTCTTTATAATCGCAGACAACGCTTGAGTTTTCCTTGATTTTGCCCTCCAAAATCTGCTCGCTGAGCTTATCCTCAATCTCGCTTTGGATAGCGCGGCGGAGAGGTCTCGCGCCGTAGGTGTCGTCAAAGCCCTTGTCGGCAATCGCGGTTACCGCCTCGTCGGTAAAGCTGATTTTGATGTCCATATTCCCGAGCCTGTCGGCAAGCGTAGAGAGCATTTTGGACGCAATCTGCTTAATCTCGTCCTGAGTGAGCTTATTGAACACGATGATGTCGTCAACGCGGTTGAGGAACTCGGGACGGAAAACCTCTTTCAGCTCGCCGAGCACAAGGCTCTTGATGTCCTTGGCTTCGCCGCTGTTTTCGCCGCCTGTAAAGCCGAGCGCCTTCTGCTTTTCGGTAATCAGACGCGCGCCGACATTAGAGGTCATAATGATTACGGTGTTCTTAAAATCGACGGTTCTGCCCTGAGAATCGGTAAGTCTGCCGTCCTCGAGGATTTGCAGGAGCATATTGAACACGTCGGGGTGAGCCTTTTCAATCTCGTCGAAAAGAACTACCGAGTACGGCTTTCTGCGCACCTTTTCGGTGAGCTGACCGCCCTCGTCAAAGCCGACATATCCCGGAGGTGAGCCGATGAGCTTGGACACCGTGTGCTTCTCCATATACTCGGACATATCGAGGCGGAGCATTGCGTTTTCGTCGCCGAACATCGCCTGAGCAAGCGCCTTGCACAGCTCGGTTTTACCTACGCCTGTCGGGCCGAGGAAGATGAACGAGCCTACCGGACGTTTCGGATCTTTAAGTCCTACTCTGCCGCGGCGGATAGCCCTCGCGATTGAGCTTACAGCCTCGTCCTGACCGATTACGCGCTCGTGGAGAACCTTCTCCATATTGAGCAGACGTTCGCTTTCTTCTTTTGTTAGCTGAACCACGGGAATACCCGTCCAGTCGGAAACAATCCCAGCGATAACCTGAGCGTCAACGCAGCCGCTGTTGTCCTTTTGGCTCTGCTGCCAGTCCTTTTTGGCGGTTTCAAGCTTTTCCTTTAGCTCGTTTTGCTCGTCTCTCAGCTTTGCGGCGCGCTCAAAATCCTGCTCGTCAATCGCGCTCGCCTTCTCCTTTTCGCAGTCCTCAATCTGCTCCTCAAGCTCCTTTACGTTGTCGGGCGAGGTTAGCGATTTCAGCCTTACCTTTGAAGCGCCCTCGTCGATTAAGTCAATCGCCTTGTCGGGCAGGTATCTGTCCGCGATGTAGCGCGACGAAAGGTTAACGGCGGCTTCAATCGCCTCATCGGTAATTTTTACCTTGTGGTGAGCCTCGTAGCGGTCGCGCAGTCCCTTTAGAATCTCAACCGCCTGCTCTGGCGTAGGCTCGCCGACCGTTACCGGCTGAAAACGCCTTTCAAGAGCGGCGTCCTTTTCAATATACTTGCGGTACTCGTTGAGCGTTGTGGCTCCGATTACCTGAAAATCTCCTCTGGCAAGCGACGGTTTTAGGATATTCGCGGCGTCGGTGCTGCCCTCGGCGGAGCCCGCGCCGATTATTGTGTGGAGCTCGTCGATAAAGAGGATTATATTTTTGCTGTTCTTTACCTCGTCAATCGCGGACTTTATGCGCTCCTCAAAATCTCCTCTGTACTTCGCGCCCGCTACCATTCCCGTCAGGTCAAGGCTGACAACGCGCTTGTCGCGGAGAATCTCGGGAACATTGCCGTTCGCGATTTCAAGCGCCAAGCCCTCGGCTACGGCGGTTTTGCCTACGCCGGGCTCGCCGATTAAAACGGGGTTGTTCTTTGTGCGGCGCGAGAGAATCTGGATTAACCTCGCAATCTCCTTTTCCCTGCCGATTACAGGGTCAATCTCGCCGTTTTTGGCAGCCTTTGTAAGGTCTCTGCCGAATTTATCGAGGGCGTTGCCGCCGCTTTCGCCCTGTGAATTTTCAGAAAAGCCGTAGGCGGAATCCTCGCTGCCGCCCGACAGGCTGTTTTGTATTGATTGGGCAAGGCTGTTCGGGCTTACTCCCAGCTCGCGCAGGAAGCTGACCGCATAGCTGTCGCCGTCGGAAATAATCGCGAGCAAAAGGTGCTCGGTGCCGACGTAGCTTTGTCCGGTTTTCGCGGAGATATACGCCGCTGTCTGCAAAACTCTTTTTGTACGTGGAGTGAAAGCGTCCGCCGAAAGCCTTGTGGGCGCTCCCGTGCCGTTTGTTTCGATAATTTTATCCTTAATCGCGTCCGCGCTTACGCCGCACTGTTCAAGAGCCGCCGCGGCTACTCCGCTGCCCTCCGACGCGAGTCCGTACAGTACGTGCTCTGTGCCGACGTACCTGTGTCCCATATTCTGAGCCGCCTCAACCGCGCGGTTGAGCGCTCCGTTTGCCTTTTGTGTGAAACCCTTGAATTCAAACATAAAATCAACTCTCCTTTACTGTGTTAATTTCAAAACTCCATAAATTATATAATTAATCTAAATTTTAGATTTAATCAGCTTCGCTCTTTCAATATCCCTGTCGCGGGCTGAAAGGTTACTTCCGGAAGCCGCCGACAGCGTGGCAGGCTCAATCTCTGTCATCAGGCTGTCGATTACGTCGGTATCTATGTCCTTGAGCTGTCCCGACAATGCTCCCATCCTTACGTTTGAAAGCAGCTCAAGCGCCTCGTCGTGCGAGATTAAAAGCGCTGATTTCAAAATTCCGAGGCTGCGCGCGATTGAATCGCGAACGTCAATGCTCGCGCAGATTCGCTCCCTCGCCTGCTCCTCCTGAGAAGCAAGCTGCAAAGCGATGTTCTTCAGATTTTCGATTGCCGCTTTTTCGGAAATTCCCAGCGTTACCTGGTTTGAAAGCTGATACAGCGCTCCCTTAGGCTCGGTGCCCTCGCCGTGCGCTCCGCGGATTGTCAGCCCTAATTTTGACAGGCTGCCCGCGATGCGTCCTATTGCCTTGCTTTTTTCAAGCGCGGGAAGGTGGAGCATAACCGAAGCCCTCATACCCGTGCCGAGGTTTGTCGGGCACTGGGTGAGGTAGCCGAGCTTTTCGTCAAACGCAAAATCGAGGTTTTCGTCGAGCAGGGTGTCGAGCCTGTCGGCAATCTCGTAAGCTTCCTCAAGCGCCAAGCCCTTTTTGATGACCTGCAGCCTGATGTGGTCCTCCTCGTTAATCATAATGCTCAGGCTGTTGTCGCGGCTCAAAAGCAGCGCGCGTCCGCTTTGGTCGCTGATAAATTCGGGGCTGACAAGCCTTTTTTCTACAAGCGACACGCTTTGTGTGGGCGACAATTCGCCGAGCTTGATGTATTCAAAATCGTTTTGAAGCGCGCTGTTGCTTTGGGTAATGGCGGCTTTTACCATTTCGCTGACCTTTTCTCTGCCTTGCTCGCTGAGCTTGCAGGGGAACGGATAGTCCCTGAGGTTCCTGGCAAGCCTGACTCTGGTTGAAATAATTACGTCGCTCATAATTACGCCTCCATTCCCTTAATCTGATCCCTAAGCTCTGCGGCGCGCTCAAAGTCCTGCTTTTCTACCGCCTTGCTGAGTTCGGCTTTCAGCTCATTGATTTTATCCTCTTTTGTTGCCTCGGGCTTTTGCGCCTGAGCCTGAGCCGACTTGCTGTTCTTTCCGCAGTGGGTTGTGTTTCCGTGAATCCTTCTGATTGAGGGGTAGAGCCTGTCTGCGAACAGCTCGTAGCATTTGGCGCAGCCCACCTGGCCTGTTTTCGCGATTTCGGAATAGGTGCTTCCGCAGAACTCGCAGCGCGTCGCCTGAGTTCTCGCCGGCAAAACGTTGCCGAAAAAGCTTCCCAAAAAGCCCGAAAATTCGTTTTCAATATCTGAAAATACGTTTGTGTAGCCCATTTTGCGGGCGCAGTCGGCGCAGAGGTCGTACTCCTTAAATTCGCCGTTTACTATAGTTTTTACGTGTGTGTTGGCGTTTTCGGCGCCGCATTTTTGACATTTCATAAAAAATACCTCCCTTTAACCTTAGGTATTAGTATAGCTTGCCAAGAGCATATTTTTGAACAAATCAGCTCTTACCATATCTCTTTTATCCTGCTCGACCGATTTCAGCGCCCTGTCCGACAGCGCCGCCGCAATCAGCTTCGCGGTTGAAAGCTCGATTATTTCGCCCGACAGCATATTGTTGAGCATCGCTTCCGCCGCCGCCTTGTCAAGAGTATTGCCTACCGAATTTATTATATGCATTACGGCGGTGGTTCTGTCCATTTTGACGCGGCTTATGCGAATGTAGCCTCCGCCTCCGCGGCGGCTTTCTACTATATATCCCTGTTCGGGCGTGAAGCGTGAAGTTATTACGTAATTAATCTGGCTCGGCACGCAGCCGAGGTCCTCGGCAAGCTCGTTGCGCTTGATTTCTGCGCTGCCGTTTTGCTCGTCGAGCATTTCGAGGATATACCTCGCGACCAAATCACTCATTCTCATTTTTCTTACCTCTTTTCCGTTCCCCGAAGCGGGAAACTCAGGCGCGGTTCAAACTGCCTTTGGCTCATATCCCCGACGCTTTAATCACATTATAGCGTTAAGGTCAGAGAAAGTCAAAGTCAGTTAAAGTCAGTTTTTATTATCTTATCTTTATTATTCTCACGTTTTCTCGCAAATACTCGCGAATACTAATTTTTGAAAATTTTTTGACTTTTTTTGACCTTTATTTTCAGCCTATAATTTTTTCAGTTTTTTCATTAATAAGCAAAAGAAAAGCGGCAGACAACCGCCTGCCGCTACAGTAGCTAATTAAAAAATTTAATAAAAATTTAATAGAATTGAATTATTATAAAAATTAATTACTCAGCATCTGCTTTTCTTTTTGCAAAACATTCGCTGCAGTAATAGCTTTTGCCCTCTACCGGCTTAAACGGGATTCTCGCAGGTCCGCCGCACTCGGCGCAGGTTGTGTCAAAATACTCGCGGTTGGCTTTTGCCGCGTTTTTGCGCGCCTGTCTGCATTCCTTGCAGCGCTGGGGCTCGTTTTCAAAGCCTTTTTCTGCGTAGAACTCCTGCTCACCGGCAGTAAAAACAAATTCGTTTCCGCATTCTTTGCAAATGAGTGTCTTATCCTCAAACATTGCTCATTACCTCTTTTCGGTACATAATTTGCCCTGCGCGGGCAAATCCGCGCGTATGCTCATGGTAAAGGATACAGCTTTTCAACCTTATTTTTAGCTCTTTGCAAGGCGTTATCCACCGATTTTTCGGTAATTCCGAGCTTTTCCGCAATCGAGCGGTAGCTCAAGCCGTCTGTGTAAAGCATCAACACCTCAAGCTCTCGCTTGCTCAGAATCCCCCTCAGCTTTTGCTCTGTAAGGGTGATTTGCTCCTTGAGCATAATCTGTTCCTCGGGCGTGCGGGACAGATCAATTACCTCGCTGTCAAGAGTGTCAAGCTCGACAATCGCCGAGGAAGGAACGCTCTTTTTGGCGTTCTGCCTGCGGATAATCGAAACAAACCTGCGTTCGGCAACAAGCGAAGCGTAGCTCTTAAAGCTCATTCCCGCGTTTTTATCGTAGGTTTTTACCGCGTACAAAAGCCCCATAAGACCTTCCTGGACAAAATCGCTTTGCTCATATCCCTGCGCGGAATACTTGCGCGCGATAGAACTGATTTTGCCGAGATACCTCATTACAAGCTCATTGAACGCGCTCTCGTCACCGTTTTTTGACAGCGTTGCAAGAGCATCGTCGGAAAAAGTGCCGAAAGAGTTTTTTGCGAAGTTCACTTTTTCACCCCATAACACGAACGCTCTGTAACAAAATATTACAACAACTTTATATCAAAGTCAATATAATTTTATTAATTTCGTATATATGCCTTATAAAACAATAAAATTTTATGCAATATATCCATAGATTTTGCCTGTTTTACTCCATATTGTATTGTAAAATATTGCAAAAAGTGCTACAATGAGCGTATATCATCACAAATCAAACGCTTTCGGAGGGTATTATGGTTTTCGGTTGCCTTAGTTTTGGAATCAACGGAATTGACGGCTTTAAGGTTGAGGTTGAAGCGGTTTCCCAGCTCGGACTGCCGCAGATTGACGTTGTCGGACTTCCCGACGCGGCGGTTAAGGAGAGCCGGAACAGGGTTAAAAGCGCGCTGAAAAGCAGCGGAGTTTATCTTCCGTCAAGCCACATCACCGTAAACCTTGCTCCCGCCGACGTCAAAAAGGAGGGCTCGCTGTTCGACCTGCCTATCGCGGTAGCGCTAAGCGAGCTGTGCGGAAGAATCAGAAAAAGCGTCGCCGACGCCGCGTTTATCGGCGAGCTTTCTCTCGGCGGAGAAATCCGCGGAGTACACGGCGTTCTGCCAATGGTTATCAAGGCTCGCGAGCTGGGCGTTAAAAGGATTTTTGTTCCCGAAAGCAACGCCGGCGAAGCCGCTGTTGTTGACGGAATCGACGTTTACGCCGCCGAAAACCTTGCAGAGCTGATTAAAATTTTGAACGGCGACGTCGCCGCCGAGCCGCGCAAATCATCAGGAATTTCCGCGCAAAGCCCTGCCGGGACTGTCCCCGATTTTTCTCAGGTAAAGGGGCAGTACGAGGCAAAGC
>CAJOLF010000065.1 GCA_905235295.1 uncultured Ruminococcus sp.
ATATCCTCCTTGGAGTCAAGCTCGGTAAAGCGCTCGAGCTTCAGCGTTTTCGCGAAGCGGTCGGCTCTTTCGTAGAGGTCGGTGGATTTGTCGCCCTTTCCGGAGATGATAAGAGGGGTTCTCGCCTCGTCTATGCGGATTGAGTCAACCTCGTCGACAATGGCGAACGCGTGTCCGCGCTGAACCTTCTGCTCCTTGTAAACGACCATATTGTCACGCAGGTAGTCAAAGCCAAGCTCGTTGTTGGTGCCGTAGGTGATGTCCGCGGCGTAGGCTTCCTTTCTGCTTTCGTTGTCGAGGTCGTGGGTGATAAGACCGACCGAAAGCCCCAAATATTTGTAGAGCTTGCCCATCCACTCGGAGTCGCGGCGGGCAAGGTAATCGTTGACCGTTACAATGTGAACGCCGTTGCCGGTGAGCGCGTTTAGGTACGCCGGAAGGGTGGCGACAAGGGTTTTACCTTCACCTGTTTTCATTTCGGCGATACGTCCCTGATGAAGAACAATTCCGCCGACTACCTGAACCGGAAAGTGCTTCATTCCGAGCACGCGCCAGCTTGCCTCGCGGCACGCGGCAAATGCCTCGGGAAGAATATCGTCGAGTGTTTCTCCTTTTTCAAGACGTTCCCTGAACAGAGAAGTCTGGCTTTTCAGCTCGCTCTCGCTCATATCGGCGTATCTGTCCTCAAGCGCGAGCACCTTTTCGCAAATCGGCTGAACGCGCTTAACCTCGCGCTTGCTGTAATTGCCGAACATTGCTTTTAAGAAATTCATCGCCATATTAAATATATCCTTTCTGTGCTTGTATCGTAATTCCGTCTAATCGGCGGAAAAGAAATTGCTTATTATCCCTTGCTTCTCAGCGATTCGGAAGCCTTAATCATCGCCGCCTCGGCGACAGGTCCCGCGTAGCTGAAGCCAAAGCCCGAATCCTCGACAACGCAGGCGAACGCCAGCGGACAGTCGGCGTCCTTAGAATAGCCCACCATCCACGCGTTGGGGTTCTTGTCCTCGGCAACCTCGCCCGTACCTGTCTTGGCGCAGACCGAAAGTCCGCCGAACAGGTTATCTCCGTAGTAATCTGTGATTGTGTAGCGCATAACCTCGTCAAGCTTCGCGGCGGTGCCGGAATTGAACATATCCCTGCTCTCGCCCTTGCCGAGCCCTATGAGCTTCATAAGGTCGCCTGTTCCGCTTTTAATGTAGGTTGGGTTGACGGACTTTCCGCCGTTGGCAATCGCTCCGCAGATAATCGCCATCTGCATCGGGTTAACCGCGTCGTTGTACTGACCTACGCCCGACCATGCAAGCTGGTTGGTGTTTGCCTTTGAAACGTCGTAGTGCCCCTTCGCGGTTTCCACATCGTCAACGGTGAAGGAAGCGTTAATTCCGATTTTTTCGGCGGTTGCCGTCATTTTTTCCGCGCCGAGCTCAACGGCAAGCTCAGCGAAAACGATGTTGCAGGAATGAGCCATCGCTTCCTGAAAATTGATTGTGCCGTGGCTTTCGACGCAGGTGATGTCGCTTCCGCCGATTTCCTCGCTGCCGTAACATTCCCAGGTTCTGTCGTACAAATCGGGAATGTTCTCTATCGCCGCGGCGGAGGTGACAATCTTAAAAATCGAGCCCGGAATGTAGGATGACGACACGACGTTGTCAAGGTACACGCCGTCGTACTCGCTCTCGTTTTCCTCGTTGATTTCGGGCGGGTCGGCAGGGTCATAGCCCGGCGTGCTGACCGAGCAGATTACCTCGCCTGTTTTGTAGTTATAGACAACGCACGCTCCTTTTTTGCCGTAGGACGCCAAAACATTGTACGCCGCTGCGCAGGTTTCCGCGTCAAGCGTCAGGGTGATGTCGTGCGAGGTTCTGAGCGACTGGGGCATATTGAGTCCCCAAACCAAATTGTATCCCGTCAGCTGAGAGCGGTATTTGCTCTGCACGGCGGTTGAGATGTTCAGGCTGTTGTCGCCCACCGCGTGCAAAAGGCTTTTTCGGATTGTTATATCGTCGTTATAAACCCTGTTACCGTCAACGGTCTGAGCCAGAACCGTGCCGTAGCGGTCATAAATCGCTCCCGCCTGCTCCAGTCCTCCGCTGCCGGAGATATGCGCGTTATACGGTTGGTTTGCCCAGTCGTCGGCGCCCATAACCAGCTCTACGGTAAAAAAACCGATTCCGACAATAAACGCGATTGTAAATAGTAATATCAGCGTGCTTCTTCGAAGTATTCGTTTCAAAGCAAACCTCCTTTGAAGAATTGAAAATGAAAATTTCAGTCATTGATTTTTCAGCAGTGTCTGCGGTATTTTCTACGGTGTTTAATAAACATTTTCGCTGTCGGAAAATCCGCGTTAAATACATTGCAGGTTTATCTTCTCGATTCGCGGCGTCGCCGCGACCGCAGCAGTCGTGGTTAAATCAACGTTTTAACGAGTACGTTCTCTCGTCCGCGGCCTTGATAAACGCGAGCAGTCCCCAGCAGGACAAAATGCTTGAACCGCCGCAGCTTATGAACGGGAAGGTTACGCCCGTGAGCGGAAGAATATCGGTCGCGCCGAAAATATTAAGAGAAAGCTGTACAACCAGCAGTCCCGCCGCGCAGCAGGCAGAGATTGAGTAAAATGTGCTGCGGCTGCGCGTTGTAATCGCGCGCGCGTAAACAACCAAAAGCGCCACCGCGACCGCGATTGTTACGGCGACGATTACGCCCATTTCCTCGGCGACAACTCCGAACACAAGGTCGCTTTCCGAAGCGGCAACCTGCTTGAGGAAGCCGTTGCCCACGCCTACGCCGAACAGTCCGCCGCTGGCGATAAAGGTGAGCACGTGGGTTTGCTGGTAGCCCTCTGCCTGGGCGTACTCCCAAGCGTGGCGCCAAGCCTTAAAGCGGTCGGCAACGTACGGCTTGAACCTGAGCACAAACGTGACTCCGATTGCCGCCGCGACAACCGCCAGAATTATTGTTTTGAAATCGCCAGAGCGCATAAACGCAATGAGCAAAAATGTTACGAAGAATATCAGCGCGGTGCCGAAGTCGCCCATAAGCGCGAGCAGTCCAACACAGATCATCGAGAAAATGATAAACTCAATCAAGTTCTTTTTTGTCTGCAAAACGTCGAGTGCGTTTGCGCCGATTACTATGTAAATTACCTTTACAAGCTCGGAAGGCTGAATCGAGATAAAGCCGATGTAAATCCAGTTCGCGGCTCCCTTTGTCACCTTGCCGAAAACAATGCTGGTCAAGAGCAGCAGCACGGCTATTATCATCAGCGGAAGCCTGAATTTGATGATTCTGTCGGGGTTTTCTATCAGCTTTATTATTATGCAGAACAGTATCATTCCCGCAACAGCCGCGATAAGCTGAACATACGCGGATTTTTCGACCTGACGCACAAGCAGTATTACGCCTATTCCCGTCAAAAACAGCGCCAAAGCCTCAAGCTCAAAGCTCACGCGGCGAAGCGCGAAATAGGAAACCGAGAAAAAGCCCCACTCAACCGCCGCCAGCGCGCAGAACATTATAAGCGGCGAAAACACGTTGGTGCCGTCGTTCCAGAACATCGCCTCGATGCTCATAAACAGGTGGAAAAGCGTTATCATCAGCATAAGCTTCCACGCCTTAATCGCGGGTTTGTTGTTTACCTTCTTAAAAAACCAGCTTGAGCGGATTCGCTCATCATATTCCTCGCCTCTGAGGAACTGAAACTCGGTGTTGCCCACGCGGATAACATCGTCGATTAAAACCTGCGTCCTGCCCTCGGCGCGCTCGTCGTTGACGTAGGTTCCCGCGGTGGAGTTTGTGTCGGTGACAAACCAGCCGTCGCTGCGGCGTAGCAGCACGCAGTGATTGCGCGATACCGTCGGGTCGTCAACCGTAATGTCGTTCGCCCTGCCTCGTCCGATTGAGTTTTCCCAAAGTACAACGGGAGTTTTTTCAAACGTGCGCGTGTTGTAGAGAGTCACAAGCGGTTTTTCGGAACGTCTGCGGCGACGCATAGCGGCGTAACACTGATATACAATTACTATCGCGTATATCGGCAGCAAAATTCTGAGACCGACAACGCCTATATCAAAAATTACGTCAAAATTAAACACTTCGCAGACCTCCTTTGCATTATTATAGTTATACATTTTGATTGTACTCCAAATCAAACTAAATGTCAATCGCTTTATCAAAGCAAAGCTTTGCATCCCAAATTTTTCATTTTAATAACCAAATTTTTCATTTTAATAAACTTTTTCTTTACATTCTTCGCCGCAGGTAGTATAATAAATTAAATAGCGTATGACTATCTATATAAATAGGTATAAGGAAAATGTACAAAAAAGCGGAGGTATATATGAAAGCTGTCATCACCGTAATAGGCAAGGACGCCGTGGGAATCCTGGCAAAGGTTTCGGACGCTTGCGCGCAGGCGAGCGTGAATATTGTTGAGGTTACCCAGAGCGTTTTGCAGGATATGTTCGCTATGATTATGCTTGTCGAGATTGACAAGTCCACCATGAGCTTTGAACAGCTCAGAGAGAGCCTGAACGCCGTCGGCGACAGCACAAATACAAAGATTCACATTATGCACGAGGACATCTTTAACAGTATGCATAAAATCTGAGGAGTACCAAAATGCTTGAAACCAAGGACATACTTGAAACCATAAATATGATTGACAACGAAAACCTTGACGTGAGGACTATCACGATGGGTATTTCGCTGCTCGACTGCATTGACGAGGACATCGACAAAGCCTGCGCCAAGGTGTATGACAAAATCTGCCGCAGCGCGCGGGATTTGGTCAGAACCGGCGAGGACATTGAGCGCGAGTTCGGAATCCCGATTATCAACAAGAGGATTTCCGTTACGCCGATCGGTATGGTCGCGGCTCCGTGCCAGAGCAGGAACGTCGTTAAATTCGCCCATACCCTTGACAAAGCCGCAAAGGAACTGGGCGTCAACTTTATCGGCGGATATTCCGCGCTTGTCCAAAAGGGCTTCGCCAGCGGAGATTACGCGCTGATAGAGAGTATTCCGCAGGCGCTCAGCGAGACCGACTTTGTCTGTTCCTCGGTGAACATCGGCTCTACAAAGGCGGGTATCAATATGGACGCGGTAAAAATGATGGGCAAAACCGTAAAGCTTACCGCCGAGGCGACTGCCGACAAAAACTGCATAGGAGCGGCAAAGCTCGTTGTGTTCTGCAACGCGCCCGAGGACAACCCGTTTATGGCGGGTGGTTCCACGGAGCGGGAGAAGCCGACACGGTGATTAACGTCGGCGTTTCGGGTCCCGGAGTTGTCAGAGCCGCGCTCGCCAAGGACGGCGACGGCAAGGATATTACCGAAATCGCGGATATGGTAAAACGAACCGCGTTCAAAATCACCCGTATGGGACAGCTCGTTGCCAAGGAAGCCAGCAAAAGGCTGTGCGTTCCGTTCGGAATTGTAGACCTTTCGCTCGCGCCCACTCCCGCGGTGGGCGACAGCGTCGCGTATATTCTTGAAGAAATGGGACTTGAAACCTGCGGATGCCACGGCACAACCGCCGCGCTTGCACTGCTCAACGACGCCGTTAAAAAGGGCGGCGTTATGGCGTCAAGCCACGTAGGCGGACTCAGCGGAGCGTTCATCCCCGTTTCCGAGGACGCGGGAATGATTGCCGCCGCCGAAAGCGGACGGCTTGACATCACAAAGCTTGAGGCAATGACCGCCGTTTGCTCGGTGGGACTTGATATGATTGTTGTGCCGGGCGACATCACGCCCGAGACAATATCGGCGATTATCGCGGACGAAGCGGCAATCGGAATGGTAAATTCCAAGACCACTGCGGTTCGCCTGATTCCCGCAATCGGCAAAAAGGCGGGAGATACGCTCGAATTCGGCGGACTGCTCGGCTCCGGTCCCGTTATGCCGGTAAGGAACGGCGCGGCGGACGTGTTCATCAACCGCGGCGGAAGAATCCCCGCCCCGATTCAAGCTCTTAAAAACTAAAAACGGGCGCTTTTAATACTAATATAAACCGCCCGGTTACAGAAAGCATCTGACCTGAGATTCAGAGGTGAAAGTAAATGAAGGATATGATAAACCGCATTATCGAGGCTGATAATGAGGCAAAAGCACTGGAGGAAGCCAACCGAAAGGCAGCCGAGGAGCAAAAGCTCGCGATTGAAAAGCAGGCGAAGGAGATGTACGACAGCTGCATCGCCGACGCCGAAAAAACCGCGGACAAAAACGACGCCGCCGAGGAAGCCAAAACCGAAAAGGCTTGGAATGAAATTTCCGCAAAGCAGCATTCGGCTATGATTAAGCTAAAATCCGATTTTGAAAACAACCGCGACAAATGGGTTGACGAAATCGTCGAGAGGGTTATCGGATAAGGAGGCATAAAAATGTCGTCAACTTCTTTAGCCGTGCTCACAAAGGCGAGAGCAAAGTTCGGCAAGCAGCTCAAGGAGCAGGACTACAACAACCTGCTTTCCTGCCAGAGCGTTGCCGAGGTTATGGTGTACCTCAAGTCGCACACGCACTTTTCGTCGGTTTTGGCGGAGGTAAACGAGCGTGACGTTCACCGCGGCAGGCTTGAAATGCTCCTGCGGCAAAACCAGTTTTACGAATTTGACTCGCTGTGCCGCTACGATTCCGAGGTAAGCTCGGGCTTTTCGCGCTTTATTATTGAGCGCACGGAAATTGAGCAGATTTTAAGATTTCTGATTCTGCAAAAGGCAAATTCCACCGACAAGTTTATTTTTCAGTTTCCGGCGTACTTTTCAAAGCACACGGAAATCGACGTTAACAAGCTGGCGAACGCGCGCAGCGACGATGAAATTTTGGAGGCGCTCAAAAAATCGCCTTACCACAAAATTCTCAGCAAATACAAGCCCGACAGCGAGGGAAAGTGGCCTGTGTCGGACATAGAAATGAGCCTTTACGGCTATGTTTTCGCCAACCTGCTGGACACGGTCGTAAAAAACACAAAGGGTCAGGAGCGCAATGAGCTGAGGACAATGCTCTACACGATTAACGACTATATGACCTTTTCACGTATTCTAAGGCTCAAAAAATACTACGACCTGCCGCCCGAAAGGATAAAGGACAACCTCTTTATCGGCTACACAAGCATAAGCAACAAGCTGATTGACCAAATGTGCGCGGCAAAAAGCTCCGCGGAGGTGTTCTCGATTATGCAGAAAAGCGGATCGGGCAGAATGATTAACAAAATCGGCTATAACTACGCGGGCGACATCACGCCGCGCGTGGAGTACAGGCTCGCGAAAAAGAACCTGCGCTTTTCAACCAACCCGTCCGTGGTTATGCTTTCCTATATGTTCGCTTCCGACACCGAGCTTATGAACCTCATAAGCCTGATTGAGGGAGTAAGATACAATGTTGACGCAAAAACAATCAAATCCCTGCTGATTTTATAATCGGCAGACTGACAAGAGGTGAATTAAGTTTGGCAGTATCATCAATGCAGGCAATCAGCGTAATCGGGCTGATGGACTACATAGACGAGGTAATCAACGTGCTTGGTGAATCGGGAGTTTTTCATCCCGACGAGGTTTCCGAATTTTTCAAAAGCCCCAAGAACTTTACCCGCCTGCAGACAAAAAATATTTACGCCGAACCGCTGACCAATCTAAAGGCTTCGCTCAACCAAACCAAACTCGAGTTTGAGCTTGCCGACACAAGCGACTATAACCCGGGCTTTGACGAGCTCGAGGAGAGCGCCGCTCAGATTTCCGCCGAGGTTGACCGCCTTTGCGAACAGTATCAGCTCGCGCAGAGCAAGCTTGACGACGCCAAAAACGACCTGAAAAACGTGAGCCGCTTTATCGGGCTTGACGTTTCGGCGGAAAAGCTGCTCAAAATGAAGTACATCGACGCGCGCTTCGGCAGAATCCCAAAGGACAGTATTCCCAAGCTAGAAGCGTACAAGGACAACAAGTATGTTGACTTTGCGGTGTGCAGCGAGGACAAAACCCACTGCTGGGGAGTGTACTTCGCGCCCAAGGAGTGCGCGGCGGAGATTGACAGAATCTTTGACGGGCTGTTCTTTGAACGGTACGATGTTGTAAACAGCAGCAAAACCCCGTCCGAAAAGGTTGACATCCTGGTTAAGGAAATGCCCGGGCTTGAGATGAACGTCCGCGACGCGAAAAACGAGCTTGACGATTACATCGGCGGCAACAAGGCTCAGATTACAAGGGTTCTTTCAAAGCTTGAGGAGCTTTATCTCTTTGCCGGAATCCGCGCAAAGGCTCTGCAGTACAACAACAGCTTCATAATTGTGGGCTGGGTTCCGAGCGAAAACAAAAAGGAGCTAAAGCACCGGCTCAAAAAAATCAAGAGCGTCGAGGTTGAGTTTTCGGACGCCAGAAACGAGATGGACAAGCACCCGCCCGTTAAGCTCAAAAACTGCTTTTTGGCGCGTCCGTTCGAGATGTACACCGAGATGTACGGCGTGCCCGAATACACCGAGATGGATCCCACGCTGTTCGTCGCAATTACATACATAATAATCTTCGGCATTATGTTCGCCGATTTGGGACAGGGGCTTTGCCTGTCTTTGTTCGGACTTCTGATTTGGAAGCTCAAAAAAATGAAAATCGGCAAAATACTTTTTCCGTGCGGACTATCCTCCGCGGTGTTCGGAACGCTTTTCGGCAGCGTGTTCGGCTTTGAAAACCTGCTCGACCCGATGTACCGTGCTCTCGGCTTTAAAGACAAGCTGATTGATGTTAACTCTCAAACCGGCGAAATTATTTTGCTCTCGATACTGCTCGGAGTTGTGCTGCTGATAACCGCGATGTTCCTCAACGTCTATTCATCGCTAAAGCAGAAAAACCCCGGCAGGGCGCTTTTTAACCAGAGCGGACTTGCGGGAATAGTCTTTTACGGTTCGACGGTGTTCGGACTTGCCGCGGAAATATTCCTCAATATTCACGTGATGACTCTCCCCTATGTTCTCGGACTGATTGTCCTGCCGTTCATCCTTATCTTTTTCAGCGAACCTCTCACGGATTTGATTAACGGCGAGACCGACTGGCAGCCCGAAAGCTGGGGCGGCTATATTGTTGAACACCTGTTTGAGTCTATCGAGGTTCTGCTAAGCTACGTTACCAACACAATGAGCTTTTTGCGTGTGGGAGCGTTCGTGCTTGTTCACGCGGGAATGATGCTCGTTGTATTCGTACTCGCCGAAACCGCAGGAGGCTTCGGTTACTGTATAATCCTGGTGCTGGGCAACGTGCTTGTAATGGCGCTCGAGGCGCTTTTGGTAGCGATTCAGGCGCTCAGGCTTGAATACTACGAGATGTTCAGCCGCTTTTATTCGGGCGAGGGCAAGCCGTTTGAACCCGTTAAGCTTATTACCGATTAGACGCTTATAAATCAAGCCCTGCGTTTGAGCTCGGTATAACTGCGTCGTTTTGACAAAAATCTACTATAAAATATCCGCACCTCTGAACAATCCTATATTTTTAGAGGCGCCCTTAATAAATTTGATTAAAATTTTGGAGGAAAATATTATGTCAGTATTAAATTTAATCCTTTTGGCAGTACCCGTTGTATTTTTAATTTTGTCGGTAGCAATCGCCGCAAAGGCAGCCGAACACGGCAAAAGCAGAAAGAAAACCCTGCTTGTTCAGCTTGCTTCCTTTGCCGCTGTATTCGCGTTTTGCTTTGTATGTCCGCTCGTTGCGAGCGCGGCCGGTGAGACAGCCGCTGTCAGCGACGCTGTGGCTGTCGCAAACGCTCAGTCGAACGGTATCGCGTACATCGGCGCGGCTGTCGCGACAGGTCTTTCGTGCATAGGCGGCGGTATCGCTGTCGGCAAGGCGGCTCCCGCGGCAATCGGCGCGACAAGCGAGGACCCCAAGGCGTTCGGTAAGGCAATCATCTTTGTCGCGTTGGGCGAAGGTATCGCGCTTTACGGTATGCTTATTTCAATTATGATTATTTCCAACATCGGCTGATAAACCGCGTAAAGGATTTGATTTTATGAAATTTTTTCTTATCAGCGACAACGTTGATACCAAAATGGGTATGCGCTTTGCCGGAATTGACGGCGTTGTTGTTCACGAGGAGGAAGAGGTCAGGCGCGAGCTGAAATCGGCGATGGACCGCGAGGACGTCGCTGTCATTCTGATGACGGAGCGCCTTGTTAACCTCTGTCCCGACCTCATCTACGACCTGAAGCTCAACCGCAAGCATCCGCTGATTGTTGAAATTCCCGACCGCCACGGCAACGGCAGAACCAAGGACAGTATCACCAAGTACGTTCAGGACGCCATCGGCGTAAAGCTATAACGAATCGAGGTACCGATAATGGGAAACAGCGCAAAAACCGACAACTTTCTCAAGGCTATAAAAAAGTACGCCAACGCGCAAAAAAGGCAGATGATAAGCGAGGTAGAGCAGCTTGAAAGCCAAAAAACCGAGCTTACCAAAAAGCAGGCGGAGCAGGACAGCGCAAAGCTGATTGAGCAAAGGCTTGATAAAAAGCGCGCCGAGCAAACCCGTATTCTGGCGAACAGGACGCGGGAAGGTCAGCGCGAGCTGTTTTTGGAGCGCGCGGAAATGACAGAAAAGATTTTTGCCCTGGCGCGTCAAAAGCTCAGCGACTACGCCAAAACCCCCGAGTACAGGGAAAAGCTTCTCAAAAGCTCCGCCGAGCTTGCCGAGCTGTTTGAGGGCAAGCCCTGCGTGCTGTATGTTAACGAGCGCGATTTGAGCCTCGGGGACAAGATTCTTCCGCTTTTCACGGAGGAATCGGAGCTTAAAGCCGATCCGCAAATCGAAATCGGCGGAATCAAGGGCTACTGCCGCGAAAAAAGCATAGTCGCGGACGAAACCCTTGACAGCAGCCTGCGCGAACAGAGAGAATGGTTTACCCAAAACGCCGAGCTGAGCGTTTTATGATAAATTTAAAGAGATGATAAATATGAATAACAATGTAATATTCGGCGTCAACGGCCCTGTTGTCACGGTTAAAAACGCCGATTGCTTTGAGATGATGGAGATGGTTCACGTCGGTGAGCAAAAGCTCGTCGGCGAGGTAATCGGCATTACCGACGACTTAACCACAATTCAGGTGTACGAGGAAACCACGGGACTAAAGCCCGGCGACCCGGTTGAAGGCACGGGCTCGCCGATGACTGTTTTGCTCGGTCCCGGAATTATCGACAATATCTTTGACGGAATCGAGCGTCCGCTGAAAGCGATTGAGGAACAGTCCGGCGCGTTCATCAGCCGCGGCGCCTCGGTGTCGCCCCTCAATACCGAAAAACTCTGGAACGTCACTCTCAAAATCAAACCCGGCGACAGGCTTGAGGGCGGACAAATCTACGCCACCCTGCCCGAAACCCCGATTATCGAGCACAGGGTTATGCTCAGCCCGAACCTTTCGGGCGTTGTAAAGAGCGTTATGCCCGACGGCAAGTACAAAATTCACGACGCCGTAGCAGTGCTTGAGGACGACAGCGGCGCCGAGCACAAGCTTACGCTCTGTCAGCGGTGGCCGATTAAGGCGTCGCGCCCCGTTGCCGACAGATTAACTCCGACAATCCCGCTGATTACAGGTCAGCGTATTATAGACACCCTGTTCCCGCTCGCAAAGGGCGGCACCGCCGCCATCCCCGGAGGCTTCGGAACAGGCAAAACAATGAACCAGCACCAGCTTGCCAAGTGGAGCGACGCGGACATCATCATCTACGTCGGCTGCGGCGAGCGCGGAAATGAGATGAGCCAGGTGCTCGAGGAATTTTCAAAGCTGATTGACCCGAAGTCACAGCGCCCGATGACCGACCGCACCGTGCTTATCGCCAACACCTCAAATATGCCGGTGGCGGCGCGTGAGGCGAGCATATACACAGGCATCACCCTCGCCGAGTATTACCGCGATATGGGCTACCACGTCGCGATGATGGCGGACTCAACCTCGCGCTGGGCGGAGGCGCTCAGGGAAATCTCGGGCAGACTTGAGGAAATGCCCGCCGAGGAAGGCTTCCCGGCATATCTTCCCTCGCGTTTGGCGGAATTTTACGAACGCGGCGGAAGGGTTGAGGCTCTCTGCGGAGGAGAAGGCTCCGTCACGCTTATCGGCGCCGTTTCTCCCCAGGGCTCAGACTTTTCGGAGCCTGTTACCCAGAACACCAAGCGTTTTACGCGCTGCTTTTGGGCGCTCGACAAATCTCTCGCCTACGCAAGGCACTACCCCGCGATAAACTGGATTGATAGCTACAGCGAGTACCTAAGCGACCTTGACCCCTGGTTCAGGGAAAACCTCGGCGACGAGTTCATCGAGTACCGCAACAAAATCAGCGCCCTGCTCCAGGAGGAAGCCTCGCTAATGGAGATTGTAAAGCTGATCGGCGCGGACGTTCTGCCCGACGAGCAGAAGCTTGTAATCGAAACCGCAAGGGTAATCCGCGTGGGATTTTTGCAGCAGAACGCGTTTCATCAGGACGACACGTATGTTCCGCTTGAAAAGCAAAAGCTTATGATGAAAACAATACTTCACCTTCACTCACGCTCAAAGGATATTTTGGCGCACGAGGTTCCGATTTCAAAAATCCTTGAGCTGGGGCTCTTTGACAAGCTGACGAAGATGAAGTACGATATTCCCAACAGCAGGCTTGAAATGTTTGACGACTATATAAAGGATATTGACGACAAGCTGTCGACAATTACAAGCTCAACAATGATAGGAGGAAACGCGCTGTGATTATAGATTATGTAGGCGTTAAAGAGATTAACGGCTCGCTTGTCGTTATGGACGGCGTAAAGGGCGTTTCCAATGAGGAAATTGTTGACATTTCGCTCGAAAACGGCACCGTCCGCCAGGGACGCGTGGTTCAGATTGAGGGCGAAAAAATCGTTGTTCAGGTCTTTGAGGGCACAAGAGGCGTCAGCCTGACCAACACCAAAACACGGCTCAAGGGCAGACCGATGGAAATGCCGCTCTCTCCCGAGATTATCGGCAGGGTGCTTGACGGCGCCGGCAGACCGATTGACGGTCTCGGCGACATCTTTCCTCAAAAGAGAATGAACATCAACGGCACGCCGATTAACCCCGTGTCGCGCGTATATCCGAAAAACTATATCAACACAGGAATTTCCTCAATCGACACGCTGATGACGCTTATCCGCGGTCAAAAGCTCCCGATTTTCTCGGGCTCCGGTATGTCGCATAACGATTTGGCGGTACAGATTGTCCGCCAGGCAAAAATCAGCGGAGCCGACAGCTCAAACTTCGGCGTTGTGTTCGCCGCGATGGGCGTTCAAAAGGACGTTGCCGAATACTTCAGAAGAAGCTTTGAGGAAAGCGGCGTGCTCTCGCGCGTTGTAATGCTGCTCAACCTCAGCAACGACCCGATTATTGAAAGAACACTGACTCCGCGCTGCGCGCTGACCGTAGCCGAATACCTCGCGTTTGAGCTTGATATGCACATCCTTGTCATTATGACGGATATGACCTCCTACGCCGAGGCTCTGCGTGAGTTTTCGTCCTCAAAGGGCGAAATTCCCGGCAGAAAGGGCTACCCCGGCTACCTGTACTCCGACCTCGCGTCGCTGTATGAGCGCGCCGGAATGATTAAGGATCACCCCGGCTCGGTTACTCAGATTCCGATTCTCACCATGCCGAACGACGACATCACCCACCCGATTCCCGACCTTACCGGCTACATCACCGAAGGACAGATTGTGCTTGACCGCGCGCTGCAGGGACAAGGCTTTTACCCGCCGGTAAGCGTGCTTCCGTCGCTGTCGCGACTGATGAAGGACGGAATCGGCGAGGGCTACACCCGCGGCGACCACCAGGCGCTCGCAAACCAGCTCTTCGCTTCCTACGCAAAGGTAATCGACGCGCGTTCGCTCGCGGCGGTAATCGGCGAGGAGGAGCTTTCGACCATTGACAAAAAGTACATTGAATTCGGCAAGCTCTTTGAGCAAAGGTTTGTTAATCAGGGCTTCAACGAGAACCGAAGCATTGAACAGAGCCTTGACCTGGGCTGGGAGCTGCTCTCCACCCTGCCGAGAGCCGAGCTTGACCGGGTTGACGACGCTCTGCTCGACATCTACTATAAGGGGTAACTGACAATGGCTGTTCAGGCTGTGCCCACCAAGGGCAACTTGATGAATACAAAAAAATCGCTCGCGCTCGCCAAAATCGGCTACGACCTGCTCGACCGCAAGCGAAATATCCTGATTCGCGAGATGATGACTTTGATTGACAAGGTAAACGAGATTCAGGAAAAGATTGACAAGGCGTACGAGGAGGCGTACCTTGCGCTGCAAACCGCGAATATCACAAACGGCTTTTGTGAGGACATCTCTAACTCAGTGCCGATTGAGGACGGGCTGAGCCTGGATTCAAGGAGCGTTATGGGCGTTGAGATTCCTATTCTCACAATCGCCGAGCACCCACACCGCAAGTACACCTACTACGGTCTTATGACGACCGATTCGGCTGTGGACAAAACCTATCAGCTCTTTTCAAAGGTAAAGTACCTCACCGTTGAGCTTGCCGAGATTGAAAACAGCGTTTACCGCCTCGCGGATTCAATCAAAAAAACCCAGAAGCGCGCCAACGCGCTGAAAAACATTATGATTCCGCGGTTTGAGGAAACGGTTAAGTATATCTCCGATGCCCTCGACGAAAAGGACAGGGAGGAATTCAGCCGCCTGAAGGTTATCAAGCGCAAAAAGCAGAGCGAAAACGAAGAAAACGCCGAAACTCAATAAAAATAATTAAGGCAGAACCGTAATTATGCGGCGCTGCCTTCCTTATACAAATATACGAACGCCGGTACGGAACAGCTCCGTGCCGGCGCTTTTGCTTTTAAATTTAATTTTTACTAATACTAATACAATTATTTTAGGTAGATTTTTAATTATTTTAAGTCGTTTTTTAATATATTTGTCACAACAACTTGCTTAGGCTAAGTTTTTTCAGCGCAGCGCGTCCTTCATTTTTTTGACGTACTCGCCGACGTA
>CAJOLF010000066.1 GCA_905235295.1 uncultured Ruminococcus sp.
CTAAGGCGGAAATGCACGATGTAACAATCCTCTCGACCGAGAAAAACAGCTACACCCTCGCGGTTGAGCTCAGCAAGTTAATATGAAGTATTTTTACGATTTACACCTTCACTCCTGTCTGTCGCCGTGCGGAGATATGGATATGACTCCCAACAACATCACGGGTATGGCAAAGCTGCTCGGGCTCGACGTTATCGCGCTGACCGACCACAACACCTCGCTCAACTGTGAGGCAACGATTGAAGCAGGCAAGCGCAACGGAGTTTATGTAATCCCGGGAATGGAGCTCACCACCAGCGAGGATATCCACGCAGTGTGCCTGTTTCCGACGCTCGAACGCGCCCTTGACTGGAGCGAATACGTTGATAACCACAGAATAAAAGTCAAAAACCGCGCCAAAATCTACGGCAGGCAGGTCATAATGAACTCTGAGGACGAGGAGATAGGGGAGATTGAGCACCTGCTCATTCCCGCAACAGAAGTAAGCATTATGAACGCTCACGAAAAGGTCGCTGAATTCGGCGGAATCTGCTATCCCGCGCATATTGACCGCGACAGCCTGTCAATTCTTTCCGTGCTCGGAGAGATTGATCCGTCCTGCGGCTTCACAACCGCCGAGCTTGCCGACAAGTCAAGGCTCGGAGAGCTTAGGGAGCAGCACCAAATTCTCAACAGCCTGAACATAGTTACAAACTCCGACGCTCATTACCTTGAAAATATGCGCGACGCGGAAAATTACCTCGAGCTTGATTCACTGTCGCCCGAAAGCGTAATAGAGTATCTGAATTTAAAAAAATAACAGCCAAACGCCGACGCCGAACGTGTCGGCGATTTTTTGCGCGGCGCGCAAGTTAGCTTTAACTAACCCGCCGAAAACCCAGTTTAGGCAAATATCAGTTAACTTTCCATTAAATTTTGTCGAAAAATCTTGTTTTCGTTGTAAAATACGTATAGACTTTCAAAATTTTTTGTGTTATAATATTAACCAATAGTCGGGTATGTATGTACTGAGTGTATTTATATTCGGCAGAATTGCAGGATTGCGTCAAAAAATGCAGTCTGCAGTTAAGATTACTATTCTAATCAGGAGGAAAAACGATGCAAAAGAAAATCAGCAGTATCCCGTTCGCGGGAACACCTGAGCAGGAAGCAAAGCTTAAGGAAGTTATCGCCAAGCGCTCTGACGATCCCGGCGCGGTTATGCCTGTTTTGCAGGAGGCTCAGGAGATTTACGGTTATCTGCCGATTGAGGTTCAGAAAATGGTCGCGGAAGGTCTAAATGTGCCGCTTGAAGAGGTTTACGGCGTTTCTACCTTCTATTCTCAGTTCGCTCTTTCGCCAAAGGGAAAGTACAACATTTCTGTATGCCTCGGTACAGCCTGCTATGTTAAGGGCTCGGGTGATATCCTTAACGAGCTTTCTGAGCAGCTCGGTATCGGCGCAGAGGAATGTACGCCCGACGGTAAGTTCTCGCTGACCGCCTGCCGCTGCATAGGCGCGTGCGGACTTGCTCCCGTAATCACCGTTAACGACGATGTTTACGGCAGACTCACCGTCGATGATGTCGAGGGCATCCTCAAAAAATATCAGGACTGATGAGAGAGTTATCCTTAAACGTAATGGACGTAGCCCAAAACTCGGTTCGGGCAGAGGCAAGTCTTGTCACAATCGACGTGTCCGAAAGTGATAAAAACGACAACCTTACAATCTCAATCAGCGACAACGGCTGCGGTATGACAGAGGAGCAGGTGCAGCAGGTCATCGACCCGTTTTTTACAACGCGCACAACCCGCAAGGTTGGCTTGGGAGTTCCGCTGTTCAAGCTTTCCGCCGAACAGACGGGCGGCAGCTTTTCGATTGAGTCAAAGGTCGGCAAGGGAACCGTCACTACGGCGTCCTACGTCAAAAGCCACGTGGATATGACGCCTTTGGGAGATATTAACTCTACCATTGAGATTTTGATAAGGTGCAATCCCGACATCGACTTTGTTTTTAATCACAGCACCGACAACGGCTCGTTTACGCTTGACACGCGCGAGCTTCGGCAGGTGCTTGAGGGCGTCAGCCTTGACACGCCCGACGTTTTGGAATGGATTAACGCATTTTTAGAAGAACAAACCCAAATTATATACGGAGGTGCCAATTAATGAAATCTTTAGCTGAACTTCAGGCTATCAGAGATAAGGCAAGAGCAAATGTTACTTTAAGAAAAGAAAACCCCAACGCCGCAAGGGTGCTGGTAGGTATGGCAACCTGCGGTATTGCCGCGGGCGCAAGACCTGTGCTTAACGCGTTTGTAGAAGAAATCGCGAAGCGCGGCCTTTCGGATGATATTGTTGTAACTCAGACAGGCTGTATCGGAATTTGCCAGTACGAGCCGGTCGTAGAAATTGAGATTCCCGGTCAGGAAAAGGTTACATACGTCAAGATGAGCCCCGAAAGGGTTATCAAGGTTGTTAACGACCACCTTGTAAACAAGAACGTAGTTACCGAATTCACAATCGGAGCTTACACGGAATAAGGAGGTATTTATGTATCGTTCTAATGTACTTGTTTGCGGCGGTACCGGTTGTACCTCTTCAAACAGCTTAAAAATTGTTGAAAGATTAAAAGAGCAAATCAAAGACAACGGCCTTGAAAACGAGGTTAACGTTATCACCACGGGCTGCTTCGGTCTTTGCGCGCTCGGTCCCATTATGGTAGTTTACCCCGAGGGCAGCTTCTATTCAATGGTAAAGGAAGAGGATATTCCCGAAATCGTTGAGGAGCACCTCTTAAAGGGAAGAATCGTTACCAGACTTCTCTATCAGGAGACCGTTGAGGAGGACAAAATCAAGTCCCTCAACAAAACCGCTTTCTACGCAAAGCAAAAGCGCGTTGCGCTGCGTAACTGCGGCGTAATCGACCCCGAAAAGATTGACGACTACATTGCCCAGGACGGCTATGCCGCTCTCGGCAAGGTTTTGACAGAGATGACTCCCGAGGAAGTTATCCAAACTATCCTCGACTCAGGTCTGCGCGGCAGAGGCGGCGCGGGCTTCCCGACAGGTCTAAAGTGGAAATTCGCGGCTGCCAACGAAGCTGACCAAAAGTACGTTTGCTGTAACGCCGACGAAGGCGACCCCGGCGCGTTTATGGACCGTTCGGTTCTCGAAGGCGATCCCCACGCTGTAATTGAGGCTATGGCTATCGCAGGCTACGCAATCGGAGCTTCACAGGGCAGAATATATGTTCGCGCTGAGTATCCTATCGCGGTTAAGCGTCTGCAAATCGCTCTCGCTCAGGCTCGCGAGTACGGACTTCTCGGCAAGGACATCTTCGGCTCGGGCTTTGACTTTGATATTGAGCTTCGCCTCGGCGCCGGCGCGTTTGTATGCGGCGAGGAAACAGCGCTTATGACTTCAATTGAAGGCAAGCGCGGCGAGCCTAGACCCCGTCCTCCGTTCCCGGCGGTTAAGGGTCTGTATCAGAAGCCCACAATCCTTAACAACGTAGAAACCTACGCCAATATCGCTCAGATTATCCTCAAGGGCGCCGATTGGTTTGCCTCAATGGGTACCGAAAATAGCAAGGGCACAAAGGTATTCGCCCTCGGCGGAAAGATTAACCACACAGGACTTGTTGAGATTCCCATGGGCACAACCCTGCGCGAAATCGTATATGAAATCGGCGGCGGTATTCCCAACGGCAAAAAGTTCAAGGCTGCCCAGACAGGCGGACCTTCGGGCGGATGTATTCCCGCGGAGCACCTTGACATCCCGATTGACTACGACAACCTGATTTCCATCGGCTCAATGATGGGCTCCGGCGGACTTATCGTTATGGACGAAACAACCTGTATGGTTGACATCGCCAAATTCTTCCTCGAGTTTACCGTTGACGAAAGCTGCGGTAAGTGTACTCCCTGCCGTATCGGCACAAAGAGACTTCTTGAAATGCTTGAAAAAATCACTTCAGGTATGGGCTCGCTTGAGCTTATTGACGAGATGGAGGAGCTCTGCTACTTTATCAAGGCGAATTCCCTCTGCGGTCTTGGACAGACAGCTCCGAACCCCGTACTTTCAACCCTCCGTTACTTCAGAGACGAGTATGAGGCTCACGTTGTTGACAAGAAGTGCCCCGCCGGCGTATGTAAGGATTTGCTCGAGTACAATATCATTAAGGATAAGTGCTATGGCTGCGGTATGTGCTCTAAGAAGTGTCCTGTTGCCGCTATCTCGGTAACAGATTACACCGCTCCCGGCAAGAAGAAGCCCGCTTACGAAATTGACCACGGCAAATGCATTAAGTGCGGAGCTTGTATGGAAACCTGCAAGTTCGCGGCAATTACTAAAGGTTAAAGGCTAAAGAAAGGAGATATTAATTAATGGAAATGTTAAACATTAAAATTAACGGTAGAGACTATCAGGTCGAAAAAAATACCACTATTCTTGAAGCCTGCCACAAGTTCGGTATCAAGGTTCCCACACTTTGCTACTTAAAGGATATTAACGAAATCGGCGCCTGCCGTATGTGTCTTTGCGAGGTCAAGGGCGCAAGATCCCTTGTTGCTGCCTGCGTATATCCCATCGACAGAGAAGGCACCGAGATTTTTACAAACACACCGCAAATCCGCGAGTACAGAAAGACAAACCTCGAGCTTTTGCTCTCGAATCACGACAAAAAGTGTCTTTCCTGCCCCAGAAACAACAGCTGTGAGCTCCAGAAGCTCTGCCTTGAATACGGCGTAAATGAAAAAAGGTTTGTCGGCGGCGCGGATATTATTCACAAAGAGGATCATTCAACCCTCCACCTTGTAAGAAACAACAATAAATGTATTCTTTGCCGTCGCTGCGTTGCCGCTTGTAAGGAGCAGTATGTCAGCGTTATCGGCGCTAACAACCGCGGCTTTGATTCTGAAATCGGCTGCGCGTTTGATGCAGAGCTGGGCGATGTACCCTGCGTAAGCTGCGGTCAGTGCACCGTTGTTTGTCCCACAGGCGCGCTTGTTGAGCGTGACGACACCGCAAAGGTTTTCGAGGCTCTTGCGGACCCCACAAAGCACGTTGTAGTTCACACAGCGCCTTCAATCCGCGCTACGCTCGGCGAGTGCTTTGATATGCCCATCGGAACAAATGTAAAGGGCAAGATGGTTGCCGCTCTCAAAATGCTCGGCTTTGACAAGGTGTTTGACACCAACTTCGGCGCCGACCTCACAATTATGGAAGAGGGAACAGAGTTCATCCAGCGCGTTCAGAACGGCGGAGTTCTGCCGATGATTACCTCCTGCTCACCCGGTTGGGTTAAGTTCTGCGAATACTATTATCCCGACCTCATTCCTCACCTCTCAACCTGCAAATCTCCTCAGCAGATGCAGGGCGCTATGGTTAAGTCATACTATGCCGAAAAAGAGGGCATCGACCCCAAGGACATTGTTGTAGTATCGGTAATGCCCTGCGTTGCCAAGAAGTTCGAGATTAAGCGTGACGATCAGGGACACGACGGAATGCAGGATAACGATATTTCAATCTCAACTCGCGAGCTTGCGAAGATGATTAAGACCGCGGGTATTCAGTTCACCGAGCTTGAGGACGAGGACTTTGATCCCATAATGTCAATCGGTTCGGGCGCGGGCACAATCTTCGGCGCGACAGGCGGCGTTATGGAAGCTGCCCTCAGAACCGTTTCGGACGTTCTCACAGGCGAGGATCTCAAGCAGATTGATTACAATGAGGTTCGCGGAACAGACGCTATCAAGGAAGCTACCTACGACATCAACGGTATGAAGGTTAAGGTTGCCGTTACTTCGGGCTTAAAGAACGCCGCGAAGCTTCTTGACGAAATCAGAGCAGGCAAATCCGAGTACCAGTTCATCGAGGTTATGTGCTGTCCGGGCGGCTGTGTAAACGGCGGCGGTCAGCCGATTCAGCCCGGTCACGTTAGAAACTTCACAGACCTCAAGGGTCTCAGAGCCAAGGCTCTCTATGAGGACGACCTCAGCCTTGAGTACAGAAAGTCACACGATAACCCCGAAATCAAGGCTATCTATGACGAGTACCTCGAAAAGCCCGGTTCACACAAGGCTCACGAGCTGCTCCATACCTCTTATGTAAAAAGAGAAATCTGATTGAATCTAAAAAATTTCAGATAAACAAAAAACGGTGAATCCACAGCGGTTCACCGTTTTTTTTGTTTAAATAATTTCTATAAAAGAATTATATTTCAAGTCTGAACACAAAGTCGTCCATAAAATAGCCGCAGCCAATGTCATTTTTCTCGGCTCTGTCGATTATGAAGCCAAGATGTTTGTAAATATCGCAGGACGGGTTGTGCTTGTTAGCGTTAAGCTCAATCGCTCTCAGCCCGAGCTTTTCGGTTTCCTCGGAGATAAATTTGAGCGCTTCCTTCGAGTAGCCCTTGCCGCGCTCGTTTTCGTAGAGATACAGCTTGCTGATGTACATGTGGTCGCCGCGCGGGAAAAAGGCTGTAAAACCGATATATCTGTCGTTTTCAACGATAAAATAGTAGTTGTAGCCGTGTTCAAGCTGGTCTTTTATTGCCTGCGGCGATTGGAATTTTTCGAGCATATAGTCATTCTGAGCCTTGCCTAAAATCGGGTCGTAATGCTTACGCACAATTTCCGTGGCGATTTTTGACATCAGCTCAATTTTTTCGCTGTTGTCGGATGAAAGCTTTTCAAATGTCATAGTAAATCCTCTTTTTTCAATATTGCCAAAGGCAATTATATCATAATTCAAGAGAATTGTCTATGATAAATGATGCGCTTGATGTGAATGTTCAGTGCGATAATTGAAGGAAAAACTTAACTTATGAAGCATCAGGATTTGAAAGAAACGGTACTGTACTATATGGTTATAACATATTACCAATTTATAAAACGCTATATTCTTATAGGCGCAAAAAAAGCGGTTACCCAAAGCAACCGCTTTCCAAAATTTCTATCACAGAGTACATCAATATACGATATTATTATATCATAACAATTTGCCAAATTCAACTTATTTTTAGAAAAAATTTAATTTGATTTTAGAATTATAGTAGTTAATTAAGCAACTATTATTCTAAATTCGAATATTAATAAGGCGTTCACTATTACATTTATATATTTTATAATAATTATCGCCGTCAAATACATTGTCAAGAAAACAGGAGGAAATTATGTCAAGAAAAGGCGAAAATATTTATAAAAGAAAAGACGGGCGCTGGGAAGGGCGCTACAAAAAAGGAATTGCAGGCAACGGTAAGACAGTTTACGGCTCTTGCTACGGTAAAACATATCGTGAGGCAAAAGAAAAGCTGGAGAAATACCGGCAGAAATTACTGCCGGAATCAGTGAAATCCACTTCCGCAAAACGCTTTGCCGAATACTGCGATGAATGGCTTTTGTTTAAGCAAAGCAAGGTGAAGGAATCCACCTTTGCCAAATACTCAACCGCGATTGAAAACCATATCAAGCCATTTTTCGGCGGTTATCAGCCCGGGTTGATTACAACGGAGCTTACCTCGACGTTTGCCCATCACCTGATATATACGAAACAGCTTTCCGCCAAAACAGCAAAGGATATACTGGTAATGCTGAAATCAATTTTACAGTATATTTCACAAAGCACCAATGATGTGGGTGCAATCGAGGTAGCTATGCCCAAATATACGGCAAAGGAAATCCGCGTGTTGTCGTATGAGGAACAGCAAAGATTTATCGCGTTCTTAATGAAAGATATGGATGCTTGTAAATTCGGCGTTCTCTTTGCCTTAACAACAGGTTTGAGAATCGGCGAGGTTTGCGCGTTAAGAGCAGGCGATATTTCTCTGAAAGAAAAAACCGTGACTGTGCGCGAAACTATGCAACGTATTAAAAACACCGGTGACGGCGCTAAAACAAAAATTGTATTGACCGCTCCGAAAAGCGACACATCAGCGCGCGTTGTTCCGCTGACTAACACGGCATTTGAATTATGCAGAGAAAGAGCCGGCAAATATGAAAAGAACGCATTTTTATTGACCGGAAGCGAAACAAAATATATCGAACCGCGTATCTTGCAGTACCACATCAAACGCTACAGTGAAGCCTGTGGCATTGAAAATATGCATTTTCATGTGCTGCGTCACACCTTTGCGACGAGATGTGTGGAGGTAGGATTTGAAATCAAATCTCTCAGCGAGGTGCTGGGACATTCGTCGCCGCGCATTACCTTAGAGCGTTATGTACACTCATCACTTGAATTTAAAAGACAAAATATGACAAAGCTGGAAGCTATCGGATTATAGCTTCCGGCTTTTATTTACCGTCAAAAAACTGGTCAAAGATAAATGTTAATCCCGATTAAATCTATAATATTACGATTTTTCGCACAAAGTGATGTACTCTGCGAAAGTGTCATTATTTAACAAACGTAAAAAGAGCTTTGTTGTGAACAGTGAATTTGCGTTAATTCGGTACAACAGTAATCTTCCGGCGCGGATTGAGATTAAGCAGGGAAAAATCGACACACAGTATCGTTGATACAAGGAGGCGATTGCCATGAAATACGAATATGAAACAATCAAATACAACGACAATCTGCCTGCAAAAATTAGGCTGTATGATGAAAACAGCGAAGAATTGTTCTCTAATTATCATTGGCATAAAGAAATTGAATTAATCTACGTAATAAAAGGCAAAGCAAAAGCAGAGAAGAACAGCGAAGCTTTTGACCTTGCCAAAGGCGGAGTATTTCTGTTGAATTCGGGAGAGATACACAAATTATCCGGCGATTGCGATGATACCGAAATTCTTATGATACAGCTTTCATACGATTTTGTTAAGCAGTTTGACGGTCAGCTTGACGCGCACAATTTTGTCGTAAAGCCGGCTTCAAAGGCTGAACAGCTTATAAAGCGATATATGTGTGAATTATCGGACAACAGCCTGTCGAGCTTTCAACAGTATGCGGTATTGATGAATATTCTGCATGTGATGTTTACGTATTGTCTGCGTGAAAGGCAAATCAGTCTTTACGGCAACTGCAAAGTTAACTTCCGCAACGCAAAGCTTGCAATGGAATATATCGAGGAGCACTATCGCGAGGACATCAACCTAAATGTAATGGCAAATATCGTCGGGTTAAATCCGATTTATTTTTCCAAATATTTCAAGGATTCCACCGGGCAGGGCTTTAACGCCTACCTCGGTTCGGTTCGCTTAAAACACGCAATTGACGATTTGCTTAATCAAGGTATGTCGATAGCGGACGCGGCGAGTTACAACGGCTTTCCGAATGTAAAGTCGTTTGAAAACGCTTGCAAGCGCAGCTACGGGCTTACTCCGCTGCAGTTCAAAAAGCAGCAGCTCAGAGTGTCATAGCTCAGCGCGTAAAATCGGTATAATAGCCGCAAGGCTTTTATATAACCGCGAACAGCGGTAAAAAACAATATTAAATGTTAAGCGTAATACCCTTTTCCTGCCGATATTAAAAATATCACTGTAGGTCAGGCAGTAAAAGCAGAACGTCCGGACAATCAGTTCCAAAAAGTCGTTAGTCGTGAGCCGTTAGTAACGGAAAACCAGCTGACGGCTGACGACTGACGACTGACGGCAAGGCTTCTCCGGCGGAGGGGCTGTCACCGCAAGGTGAGGATAGGGGAAACAAATCTTCTGTTTTCGGAGAAAAGGGTACAGCGCGAAACATTTATTACAAATCATACGCCGGCAGTTGACATTTAACTGTTAATCGTTAATTGTTAATTGTTAATTATCACGAATGGAGGTAAAAATATGAAAACAAAGATAAAACGCCACTCGCGTTCCGTCTTGTCAGTAATCTTAGCTGTATGCATGCTCGTATCGTGCATGACGGTCGGCTTAATCGCCACTGACGCGGCGAAGGTTGAGGATGATGAAGCAGTCGGCGCGACTTACTATTTGTTGTGTAGCTATAATCATCAGAATCCTACCGACTGGTCGAGCAATGGTTCTTATGCTACTTCATCAGACTACTCATTCTCTATCACGCCTTCGTCCTTTGGACAATCAAGCTGGGCAAATAATACAAATTATTTTGTTGGAGTGTCCAGTACTTCCACTTATACAGGTATGTATGGTCAGAACGGTACTGTTACTGTAACCAAAGGAACAGGTATAAACAGTGTCTATTCCCAGCAATATGGTAATTATCGTTTTATGCAGTTCACTCCTTCGGTTACAGGTAGCGAGACTATTTATGTAACTTGTACTGTCAGCGGTACTACTGTTACTTATGATGTTAGCACTACCGGCTCCGGCGGCGGCTCCGGCGGCGGTAGCTCAGGCGGCGATGCCGGCACAAAAATTACTGATAATGATTTAATTGCAGTACTCAAAAGAACCAAAATTATGATTTATTTTGGTGATAAGTGGGGCGGTGGCACAAAGTATGTGAAAAACGGAACAAGTCAAACAAGCAATGCAACTTCC
The DNA here is from genome assembly GCA_905235295.1 of uncultured Ruminococcus sp. Classification (GTDB taxonomy): domain Bacteria; phylum Bacillota; class Clostridia; order Oscillospirales; family Acutalibacteraceae; genus Ruminococcoides. Next base: position 10,433 of record CAJOLF010000066.1, read on the forward strand.
GGATCATCTGAAACACTAACTATTGATAATTCGAATTGTTATGTAGCAAATGGTTATATCTCCACAGGTGCTAAATACAGCATTTCAAACCAAGCGAGTTCTTGGGAAGGTATGTCTATTAACAATGGAAGTAATATGACCACAAGCCAAGCAGGTTATTTGTATTATATGTACAATGACGGTAGCAATAAACTTGTTACTAAGACCAGCAATGCCGCGGTTACATGGTCAAAAAGCACAGACACAATTACCGAGGGTACAGCTTCAAGTACTATCGCGGCTACCGCAAGCGGTACAACCGGCGCAGGTAGAAGTGTTACTGTTAAGTATTTCTACACAACAGATAGCACAAACTTTTACGAATTTAATCCGAGCAGTACAGGCAGCCTTTCTGCCGGAACATACACCATTTACGCTGCTGCTTATGATACTAAAATTTATGTTGCAGCTTCATCAACAGCAACACTAACTGTAAATCCTGCTGAAACTAAACATAATGTTACTTTCTCGGTAGATTCTTCAACTAAGGGTAGTATTTCGCCCAGCACAACTACGGCTGTCGGCGAATCAACCGCGACAACCGTAACGGCAACCGCAAATACCGGATATAAATTCAGCTCATGGACAAACGGCAGCGGTATTACTCAGGTAACAAATACAGCAAGCGGTGATAATCAAACCCAAACAATTACAACAAAATCCAGCGGTACCTATACCGTACAGGCGAACTTTACCAAAAAATCCTACACCCTGACCAAGGGTACTGAGAGCCACGGCACATTTACGGTAACAGCAGGAGGAAACACTATTACTACCTCCGGAAGCGTTCTGTATGACGATACCATTACCGTTACCTGTACACCTGCTGCCGGTTACACTGTAAGCACTGTATCAGCAGGAAGCAAAACAGGTACAAAGGGCTCTAATAATGTATGGACGGTTAATATGCCTGCCGCAAACGCAACCCTGAATGTAACATTTGCAGCTAATGACAATGCTATTACAACATCAGCCGATCCGACTCAGGGCGGTAATGTTTGGGTTGGCGCGGCTTCAACTACCACATATGCAAACAGAAAAACTACCTACCAAACTGATTCAACCGTTTATCTGCGAGCAAGCATAAATGCCGGTTATAATTTCTCTAAGTTTGTTGTTACCTATGCTGACGGCACTACTCAGGAGATTACCGACGCGACTGTAAGCGGAACATCAGTTTACAAGGCGCTTGCTTTAGACGCAACACACTTTAGCGGTGATAACGGTGCAATCTCTGTAGTTGGATACTTTACCAAAAAGCCTACATACAAAATTACTGTTAAGTCTAACGACACATCGCTGGGTACAATCACTGCTTCACCGGCAGAAGCTTACTCGGGACAGATCGTTGCAATCACCGCTGTAGAAAATACAGGTACATTCAGCAAAATGTCGTTTACCGGTATTACCAAGTCTGATACTACCGCAAAAACAACTACTTTCATTATGCCCGATAATGCTGTAACGGTTAACGCGACATTTACCGAGTATTCGGCACAATCAAAATTCTACTATAACAGCTACGGCAGCAACGGTCAGCCTGCTTCTTCCCGTTACGGCGTGCCCATGACCGAGGCAAAAATCGACGGTCAAAAATACTCTTACTATCATGTTACCGGAAGAACCGAAAACGATCAGCTCTTTACTGTTTCTTACGGTGACCCGGCTCATAACGGAACAGTTTATTTCTGCCCTCCCGATGGCTGGTCAGATAAGCATGGCTGGAATTCTTCTCAAATCGACGCTGCATTTTATGCTTCTGATGGAGAACAATGCCAAGATTGGACTGCAATGACAAGTGATGGATATTATGGCAGTGATCGTTGTTTCAAGATTAGTATTCCTAAAGGAGCACGTTACGTCCAGTTCAGAGGTAGAAACGATGACTGGCGGGATAATGTCAATTGCGGATGGCCATACACAGCATATTTTGATCTTAACGCTTTAGCTACTAATATAGATTGTATTTATATTTCTTCTTTTGGCGTGTCTGACGGCAAGTATAATAATCTTGGTGCAAAGAACAGAGGCAATACCTCTAAGCCTATTGCGGATGGTTTCTATGAGTATTTCGGTACAGATAGCGGTACCGGTCAATATACCAATAATTTCACATCGGGCGGCTTCAACAGACACGGTGCAACCCGAGCAGCCAACCATAATTATATCAAGCCAAACAACTTAGACGCGTCTCAGCGCGGTGATTACTACGTTCTTGTCCTTTATAAAGGCAATACATACACAATCAACGGCGTGACAAAGACAATTACCAATGATCCCGAAATCATCTGGCTTCCAAATCTTCCTGATAACAGCGACAAGGCTGTTATCTACGCAAAGGATGGTACTTTGCGTTCCGGCAGTCAGACCTTTGCCAACCATGCAACAACTGTTGCGACATCGGGCGGTACTACAGGAACCCGTAAGGATAACGACTACAGTCTGCTAAAGGTTGAAAAAGACGGCTCTACCGTTACTGTAACAACTACAATTGACGAGGGAGACTGGAGAAATAACTACTACGTTAAGGGTTTCAACGTTAACGGCGTAACCCCCGCGCTCTATACTCATAATGCTGACGGTACCTATTCGGTAACTCTTACGTTAGATGAGGATAAGGTTCTGTTTGACGGCGGCGAGGTTGACTACATCAACGGTAAGTACTACGCCATCCTGATGGGTTTGCTGGCATTCATGTTTTTGGGTATAATGGTAGTCAAGATCCGCAAGGAGAGAAAAGAGTACGAAAATGAACGGGAC
>CAJOLF010000067.1 GCA_905235295.1 uncultured Ruminococcus sp.
AACGGCAGAATGGCTGATTACGACATAGACTGTGACGCGTTAGAGTACAACTATGATTTTGAAAAGCTTAAATACACCTATCCATGGAACACGGCGCGGCTCAGCGGCGTTGTGGTCGAGGAAGGCGTGACCTATATCGGAGAATACGCCTTTGCGGGCTGCGTCAACCTTGAAACGGTCAGCCTGCCCGAAAGCCTGACAGAAATAGGCGGCAGCGCCTTTGAACGATGTACAAAGCTAAAAAAAGCCGTGCTTCCGAAAAATCTGAAAACAATCGGCGATTTTGCGTTTGAATTTTCGGGAATTGAAAGCGTAAATCTTCCGGCAAGCATAGAACACACCGGATTTTACGTGTTCAGTATGTGCGATAATCTTACAGACCTTAATATCGAGGACGGAGTAACGTTTTTGGGTTATGGAATGTTTGAATTTTGCAGCTCGCTGACAAGCGTTGTGATTCCGGACAGCGTTAAAACTATCGAAAGCGACGCTTTCTTGTTTTGCGAAAACCTTGAGTATATTACATTCCCGAACGATTTGGAGGATGTTCAGTACGGCGCGTTTGATATCACGGCGTGGTACAAAAATCAGCCCGACGGTTTAATTTATATCGGAAAGATTGCGTACAGTTTTAAGAATGAGGAAAAATGTCCGTCGTTTGTGAGGATAAAACCCGGAACTGCTAAGATAGCGGATTTCGCGTTCGGTTATTGCGTTAACCTTTCAAGGGTTTCTTTGCCTGAGGGACTCAAAGAAATAGGAATTTGCGCGTTTGCGAATTGCGAAAACCTGTCCGAAATTAACGCTCCCGACAGCGTCGAGAGGGTTGGATGTGATGCGTTTGAGAACACAAAGTGGATTGAGAATCAGCCAAATGGCTTGGTTTACTTTGGAAAGGTACTCTACAGGGAAAAGGAGGTTATGAACAAGTCTGTCAAAATTACCGACGGCACTGTTGCGGTGTGCGAATACGCTTTTTATAACAACCAATATATTTCAAGCGTAAGCATTCCCGACAGCGTTGAGTATATCGGACCTCAGGCGTTTTTCTTCTGCGGAAAGCTCAGGGGAATAACGCTTCCGAAGAACCTGAAAAACGTTGAGCCCAACACCTTTTTCGGATGTACTATGCTAAAAAAGGTGACGATTACCGAGGGCGTCGAAAAAATCGGCGAATCGGCGTTTGCATCGTGCGAAAATCTTGAACAGGTTATCATTCCCGAAAGCGTAACCGAAATCGCAGATGACGCGTTCGACCAGAGCGAAAAGGTTGTAATTTACGGCTACAGCGGTTCATACGCCGAAGCCTACGCGAATGAAAACAATATCCCGTTTGTCGCGCTTGAACGCAAGAAAATCGCGGGAGATATTAACGGAGACGGCACGGTTGATATTGAGGACGCGACCTTGATTCAAAAGCACTCCGCGAAGTTTACGCTTGATGACGGAACGCCGCTGATTGACGAAAGCAATTCCGGGGAAACGGAGCTTGCCGACGTTAACCGCGACGGAGTAGTCAGCGTGTCGGACGCGACGGCGATTCAGCGGTATATTGCCGGATTAGTTGAAAGCTTGTAATAACAAATCACCGGTGTCAAGCGAGCTTGCGTCGGTTTTTGCTCCGAGTTAAATTAAAAATATATTTGCAAAATATAACGGCGGCCTTACGGTCGCCGCTGTTTTTATGTTTTGTTGCTGCAACTTACTCCTCGTAGGGAACAAAGTCGTCTTTGCCCGCGCCGCAAATGGGGCAGCACCAATCGTCGGGAATATCCTCAAACGCTGTGCCTGGAGCGATACCGCTGTCGGGATCGCCCTCTGCGGGATCATAAACGTAGCCGCAGGGCTCGCACATATATTTCATAGCTCAAAACTCCTTTCTTTATTTTTACAGCGCAAGGCTGCGCCGCGGATTGTGGCGCGCCTTGCGACTTAATTATACCTTAATGTTTTCTTTTGTCAAGCGCGTCCGCCGGGATTATAAGCGCAATCAGAGCGAATGAGCTCTCAGCTCCTCGCCTGACTTTTGGCTGAGGTACGCCGGAGCGATGTCAAGCACTGTTTTAGCGCCTGTAACGCCCTCGGCGTTAAGCCTGAACGCCGCTCTCGCGTAGGCAATCAGCACCGAACCCGTAAACTCGGGGTTTGAGTCAAGCTTCAGGCTGTACTCGATTACGTGGCGGTTGCCGTCTGATGATGTTCCGGAATGGATTACTGAGCCGCCGTGGGGAAGACCGCTGTGGTTCTGCTTCATTTCTTCCTCGCTGATAAAGTTTACCGTGGTGTCGTAGTCGGCAAAGTAGTTGGGCATAGATTTGATTTCGTTTTCAATCTTTTCAAGGTCGGCTCCGTCCTCGGCAACTACAAAGCATTCCCTTGTGTGCTTTTCGCGTGTCGAAAGCTCGGGATCCTCACCGTTTCTTACCTTTTCAAGAGCTTCGGGAACAGGTATGGTGTACTGGCGGCAGTCCTTAACTCCGTCAATTCTTCTTACCGCGTCGGAGTGTCCCTGGCTTACGCCCTTGCCCCAAAAGGTGTATGCGGCGCCGTCGGGAAGGACGGATTTGGCGTAAACACGGTTGAGCGAGAACATACCCGGATCCCAGCCGCAGGAAATAATCCCGATTTTGCCTGCTTTTTTGCTCGCCTTGTCAACGTTTGAAAAGTGCTCGGGAATCCTCGCGTGGGTGTCAAACGAGTCGATAACGTTGTACATCGCGGCGTATTTGGGAGTCATCTCGGGCAGGTCGGTGGCGCTGCCGCCGCAGATTACAAGAACATCAATATCCTCCTTGCCGGCGTCAAGGTCAGCGGTGCTCTTAACAGCGGCGCCCGCGGTTTTAATTGCGAGCGATTTGGGATCGCGCCTTGTATATACCGCGGCAAGCTCCATATCGCTGTTCTTTTTTATGGCTGCCTCAACGCCCTTGCCGAGGTTGCCGTAGCCTAAAATTCCTATTTTTATCATTTGAATACCTCCGTAGATTAGTTGCTGATTTTAAGTGAAATGTCAAACGCGGTAACCGAGTGCGTCAGCGCGCCCATAGAAATAATGTCAACTCCTGTTTCGGCAATTTCGCGGATGGTTTCGTCGGTGATTCTGCCGCTTGCCTCAAGCACCGCGCGGCCGTTTGTAATCGCATCATCTCTACGCTCATATTGTCGAGCATAATCACGTCTACGCCCGCCTCAAGCGCCTGACCGAGCTCGTCAAGATTGCGGACCTCAAGCTCTATTTTTGTCATGTGACCGAGCTTTTCTTTCAGCTTTTTTACCGCCTCGGATATTCCTCCGCACGCGTCGATGTGGTTGTCCTTGAGCATTGCCGCGTCGGAAAGGTTAAAGCGGTGATTTTTGCCGCCGCCGACCGTCACGGCGTACTTTTGCAGAGGGCGCAGTCCGGGCAGGGTTTTGCGCGTGTCTGCGATAGAAGCGTTCGTGCCCTTAACAAGCTCAACCGCCTTTGCGGTGGCTGTGGCAACGCCGCTCATGTGTTGAATCAGGTTCAGCGCTGTGCGCTCGCCCTTTAGAATCGCGCGGGTTTTGCCGTGGATTTCGGCGATGATGTCGCCCTTTTGCAGAACGTCGCCGTCGTTTTTATAAACCGTGGCTTCAAAGCCGTTCGGCTGTAAAATCTCAAACACCCTCAGCGCAACGTCGATTCCGCAGAGTACGCCGTCGCTTTTCGCGAGGAATTTGGCGGTATTTTCCTGCTCGCTGTCAATCAGGTAGTCTGTGGCGCAGTCGAGGTAGTTGATGTCCTCAAGCAGCGCGGTTTTAATAATATTGTCAACATAGATGCTGTTAATCATCGTTGCCCTCCCTAACTTCGTCAAGAATAATGCTTGCCGCAACGGCAATGCTTTTTGCCTCTATCAAATCGGAGCTGATTTCATAGCTTTCGCTGAAAAGCTCCTTTATAATATTTTCAATTTCTTTGTAGCTTTCGGCGTATTTTTCGGGCTTTGGCAGGACAAAATAAGTATCCTGCATAATCTCGCGGATTTTTGAGCGGAAGCCCGTGGGCATCGGCTTGCCTGTAATCGGGCGGTGAGCGGGTTCAAGCCCGAGCGGCTTTCTGCCGTATTTTTTGAGCTTGTAGGTAATGTGCTGCGCCGCGCTTCTCGAGAACACAAGAGCCTCCAAAAGCGAGTTGCTCGCCAGCCGGTTAGCGCCGTGAACGCCTGTGTGAGAACATTCGCCCGCCGCGTAAAGCCCCGCGATTGAGGTCTGGGAATTGAGGTCGACGTCAATTCCGCCCATCAGGTAGTGCTGGCAGGGAAAAACAGGGATTCTGTCCTTTGTGATGTCGATTCCCTCCTCAAGGCAACGCGAATAAATCAGCGGAAAACGCTCGCGCAGAAATTCTGCGGGCTTGTGGGTAATATCAAGGTAAAATTTCTCGCTTCCCGTGCGGATTGCTTCCCTCGCGATAGCGTTTGACACTACGTCGCGCGGCGCCAATTCTCCGCGCTTGTCGTAATTGTGGGCGAACCGCTCGCCGTGGCAGTTGAGCAGCACGGCTCCCTCGCCGCGGACAGCCTCGCTTATCAAAAAGCGTTCCCTGTCCTTTTCCGCCGCGAAGGCGGTGGGGTGGAACTGCACGCGCGAAAGGTGCTTTACCTTTGCTCCGAGCATATACGCAAAGGCGATTCCGTCGCCCGTCGCGATTGCGGAATTGGTGGTGTATTTGTAAACTCTGCCGATTCCGCCCGTCGCGAGTATGCAGTAGCTGCAGCCGAAGTAGCGGCTTTTGCCGTCCTTGAGCACGCTCAGGTAAAATCCGCCGAGAGTTTTGTGCATTGAGTAAAGCAGCGCGTTGTCGAGAATATCGACATTTTTAAGTCCCCGTACAACCTCTGTCAGACCGTCAACCATCGCCTTGCCCGTTGAGTCCTTGTGGTGGACGATTCGGTGGCGGCTGTGACCTGCCTCTAAGGTTTTGCACATTGTGCCGTCTGGGTTTAAGTCAAAGTCAACGCCGAGCTCGCGGATTTTCAGCACATCTGCGGGACCTTCCTTGACGAGCTTTTCAACAGCCTTCAGGTTGTTTTTGTACTTTCCGGCAATCAGCGTATCGGTAATATGAAGCTTGTAGTTATCGTGAGCCAAATCGAGCACACAGGCAACTCCGCCCTGAGCCAAAGAGCTGTTTGATAGCTCAAGCTCGCGCTTGGAAATCAGCAGAACGCTGACCTCAGGCGGGAAATTTATCGCGGCGTAAAGCCCGGCGACTCCCGTGCCTACGATTATAACGTCATATTGTTTTTCCATAAAAACAACTCCAAAATATTCGGAAAATAATGGTTTACATTCTCTTAAACATATATTATACTACTTATTGAAGAAATAGTAAATAATAAATTTTTTATAAAGCACAATAATTATTGAGGGTACGGTTTTGATGTACCGGCAGCCGCGAACCAAATGCAAGATTTATTATCAGCGGTTAACCCTACACGCTTAAAAAGATTTAACAGAGGACTTATCATGGAACTTATAAGCAACGAAGAAAAGGTCACGCGGGCGCTGCTTGTCAGCGTTGACACAGGCGATTTTGACGCCGAGGCTTCGCTTGACGAGCTGTTTGAGCTTGTCAGGAGCGCGGGAGCCGAGCCTGTTTTCGCGATTACTCAAAAGCTTCAAAAGCCCGAGTCCGCGACCTTTGTCGGCACAGGCAAGCTTGAGGAAATCAAGCGGGCGTGCGAGGACAACGAGCTCGATTTAATAGTCGCCGACAGCGAGCTTACGCCGACGCAGATAAAAAATATCGAGAATTTTACGGGCGTCAGGGTGATTGACAGAACAACCCTGATACTCGATATTTTCGCCCTGCGCGCGCGTTCAAAGGAAGGTAAGCTCCAGGTTGAGCTCGCGCAGCTAAAGTACACCCTGCCGCGGCTTACGGGCAAGGGAATCGAGATGTCGCGTCTCGGCGGCGGAATAGGCACCCGAGGTCCCGGTGAAACCAAAATCGAAACCGACAGGCGGCATATCCGCAGGCGTATGGAAACGCTCAGGGAGGAGCTCGCCGACGTTGAAAAGCACAGGCAAATGCTGAGAAAACGCAGGGAAAAGGACGGAGTAATCACCTGCGCGATTGTGGGCTACACCAACGCGGGAAAATCCACGCTGATGAACTACCTGACAAACGCCGGGGTTCTCGCGCAGGATAAGCTGTTCGCAACGCTCGACCCGACCTCGCGCGCGCTGAAGCTCCCGAGCGGAGTCAGCGTAATGCTGATTGACACAGTCGGGCTTGTCCGCAGGCTTCCGCACCACCTTGTGGAGGCATTCCGCTCAACGCTCGAGGAAGCCGCGCAGTCGGACATCATCATAAACCTCTGCGACGCTTCAAGCGACGAGGCAAGGGTACACCTTGAGGTGACAAACGACCTGCTCCAATCACTCGGCTGCGGAGACACGCCGGTTATCACCGTGCTCAACAAGTGCGATTTGATTGACGGCGGGACACCGGCGCAGGACTTTGATTCGTACATCAAAATCAGCGCGAAAACAGGAGAGGGAGTCGACAGACTTCTTGAGGCAATCGACAATAACCTGCCTGTCAGAATGAAGCGCGTAAAACTCCTTGTGCCGTTTTCAAACGCCGGGGTTATCAGCGAAATCAGGGAAAAGTGCACGCTTATTTCCGAGGATTACGTTGCCGAGGGCGTAGAGGTTGAGGCGGTTGTTGACGAGATAATTTACGCCAAGGTCAGGGCTTTTGAGGTTGACGGCTGATAATGATATTAAAAAAGCTTTTGTTATTAACACTCAATTCCATATTAAGGTTCAAATTTTTAATATTACCAATCACCTGTGTCAGCAAGCTTGCGTCGGGCTTTGCTCAGTATTAAATAATTACAGTAAAATTTTGAGGTGAAATAATGGATATTATTCAAAGCATAGATTTTCAGATTCTTGATTTCATTCAGGAATTTATCCGCAGCGCGTTTCTTGACCCGATTATGCGTGTATTCAGCTATATCGGCGAAATCGGAGCAATATGGATTTTGCTCGGCATTACGCTTTTGTTTTTTCGCAAAACCCGCGCCGCGGGATTGGGCGTTCTCGCCGCGATTGCGCTGAGCTTTTTGGCAGGAGAATTGTGTATTAAGAATGTTGTTGCCCGGCCGAGACCGTTTTTGATTAACACCTCCGCGCACGTCAACGGTCACGCGCCGTCAGGCTACAGCTTCCCGTCAGGGCACACGTCTTCGTCCTTTGCCGCGGTAACTGTTCTTTTCGCTATGCTCAGGGATAAAAAGTGGATTTGCTTTTCTGCGCTCGCGGTCGCGGTTTTAATCGCCTTTTCAAGAATATACAACTACGTCCACTACCCGTCTGACGTGCTGTGCGGAATGCTGCTGGGAATAATCTCCGCGATTATTATTGTTTTTATCTTCAAAAAAACCAAGCTTGATAAAAAGCTTTCGGGAGATTTAAAATATAAGAGCTGACCGCTAAAAAACCTATTGATTTATTAATGCGATTGTGTTATAATAAAAAATGATGCAAGCAGTCATCACGTGCAAATAAGCGAACGGCAGGCCCTGTGCGATTGGGGTCTGTGAACCATGTCAGGCGGGGAACCGAGCAGCATTAAGCAGTTTTTCCGATGCGATACAGTAAGTCTGTCGTTCGCTTATTTGTACGGTTTGCCGCAATCGGCGTGACCGCTTGCATTTTTTCTATCTTTGTTTCGGAGGTGAGAGCCTTGTATCAGGCGCTGTACAGAAAGTACCGTCCGCGTACCTTTGACGACGTGGCAGGGCAGGAGCACATCACAACCACCCTTAAAAACGAGCTGAAAAACGGCAGAATCAGCCACGCTTACCTGTTTACCGGCTCTCGCGGAACAGGCAAAACCTCCTGTGCTAAAATTTTGGCAAAGGCGGTCAACTGCCTCAACCTTCAGGACGGTTCGCCCTGCGGCGAGTGCGAAAGCTGCCGTTCTATAGAAAGCGGCAACTCAATTGACGTTTTTGAAATCGACGCCGCTTCCAACAGAAAAATCGACAATATCCGTGAGATTATCGACGAGGTTCAGACTGCTCCGCACAACTGCAAATACCGCGTCTACATAATTGACGAGGTTCACATGCTCACCGCCGAGGCGTTCAACGCGCTGCTAAAGGTGCTCGAGGAACCGCCGAAGCACGTGGTTTTCATCCTCGCGACCACCGAGGTGCACAAAATTCTTTTGACAATCCAGTCGCGCTGCCAGCGGTTTGATTTTCACCGTATTCCGCCGCGTGATATTGCCGACAGGCTGCTGTATGTCGCGAATCAAGAGGGCATAACCCTTTCCGACAGCGCGGCTATGCTCATAGCTTCCGTATCCGACGGCGCTCTGCGCGACGCACTTTCTCTTATGGACAGGTGCCTCGCAATCAGCAAAAATGTTGACGAAAACGTCGTCCGCTCAGCGGCAGGTCTCGCGGGCAAGGATTATCTTTTCGACCTTGCGGCATGCGTGATTAACAAAAACACCGCGCGCACGCTTGAAATTATCGACAGACTTTACGGCGAAGCCAAGGATATGCCGAAGCTCTGCGACGAGCTTATCGCGCATTTTAGGGCGCTGATGCTGATTAAGTCGGTCAAAAACCCAAGGAGCATAGTCGTTTTTACCGACGACGAATTTGAACGCTCGCAGGAACAGGCAGACTGCCTTTCGCTTGCCGAAACCGTGTATTTTATGGACGTTTTGTCACGCGCTTATCAGCGTATGGGCAGGGGCACGGGCGACCGAACCGAGCTGGAAATGGCATTGGTCAAGCTCGCTTCTCCCGAGCTGGACGTGACAAACGAGGCAATCTCTGCCAGATTGACAGCGCTTGAACGCGCCGTAAAAAAGGGCATAGCGGAAGCTCCTCAAAAGTACGTTCCGCAGATTGAAAATCAAGACAAAAAGGAAGAAACGCAGCAGGAAACTACTGCCGAAAATCTGCCCGAGCCCGAGCGTGAGAACCCCAAACAGGAGTCGGAGGAAATTCCGCACAGTGAAAAATTGCCAAAGGCAGAGGAAGCTCCCAAAGCCGAGGAAAGCGCAAAACCGAGCGAAAATCCCGGGGCGGCTTCCGCTTCGGTCAAACCCGCGCCGCAGGCTCAGGCAGCGCAGAGCGCGGAGGACATTGTAAAGCTCAGCCGCGAGGCTGTTCCGTTCCCGCGCTGGGTAGAGGTGGTCGAGGCGTTAAAGTCAACCTCGCGCTCAATCGCGGCGGCGTTTTCGGGCTCCACAGCTTACGAAAACGGCGATTTTCTGCTCATTGACTGCTCAAACGGTATAGCGTTTGAACTGCTGCGCCAGGGAGACAGGCGAAAAGAAATCCGCGACATTTTAATGCAAATATCGGGCAAAGCATACAGGCTCGGTCCATACAAAACCGAAACCGAAAAGGAAGTTGAACAAGCGGATCCGCTCACAAGCTTTAAGGAAAATCTAAAGCAAAGCGGAGTCGATTTTACAGAGCAATAAAGAAAGGATGTATATATTATGAAAGCAAGATTACCAAAGGGCTACGGCGGCTCAAACAATATTCAGCAGCTTGCGCGTCAGGCGCAGAAGCTCCAGGACGATATGGAAAATCTGACCGCCGAGCTTGAAGTCAAGGAGTACGAGGCAGCCGCGGGCGGCGGAGCCGTAAAGGTTAAGGTTACGGGTAAAATGGAGCTTACGAGCGTCGAGATTCAGCCTGAGGTTGTTGATCCCGAGGACGTGGAAATGCTCGCCGACCTTGTAATGGCAGCCGCGAACGAGGCGCTCAGAGCAGCCGCCAAGGAAAAGGAAGAACAAATGGAGGCAATTTCGGGCGGACTTAATATTCCGGGAATGTTTTAATTATGGCTCAGTATAACGTAGCTCCGCTCGAAAACCTTGTGGAGCAGTTTGAGAGAATGCCGGGGATCGGAAGGAAAACCGCTCAGCGGCTTGCATATTATGTGCTCAATCTGTCAAAAACAGAGGCGGAGGAGCTTGCCGCGGCAGTGACCGAAGCCCATACAAAAATACATTATTGCTCAAGGTGCTGCAACCTGACCGACAGGGAGCTTTGCCCTGTTTGCGCGAATGAGTTGAGGAATCACAGCCAGATTTGCGTTGTAGAAACTCCGAGGGACGCCACTGCGGTGGAAAACACGCACGAGTACAAGGGAGTTTACCACGTGCTCCACGGCTCAATTTCTCCGCTCAACGGCATAGGTCCCGACGACCTCACAATCAAACAGCTCATTGCGAGGCTTTCGGACGAAAGCGTGACAGAGGTAATAATGGCGACAAACCCAACGGTTGAGGGCGACGCTACGGCGTTGTATATCTCCAAGCTTTTAAAGCCTATGGGCGTTAAGGTTACGCGCCTTGCCTACGGAATCCCGGTGGGCGGAGACCTTGAGTATGCCGACGAGTACACGCTCGCGAGGGCGTTGGAGGGCAGGAACGAAATCTGATGACTGAAACAAAGACCGTTGCACGGAACAAAAAAGCCTTCCACGATTATTTTGTTGAGGAGAGCTTTGAGGCGGGAATAGAGCTTTGCGGAACCGAGGTAAAGTCGATTCGGCAGGGCAGGGTAAACTTAAAGGACAGCTGGTGCTCGATTGACAAGGGCGAGCTGTTTGTAAGCGGAATGCACATCTCGCCGTACGAGCAGGGCAATATTTTTAATCGCGATCCAATGCGTGTTCGCAAGCTGCTTATGCACAAAAAGGAAATCAACCGCCTTTACGGTGTCGTCAAGCAGACGGGCTATTCGCTGATTCCGCTCAGCCTTTATTTTAAGGGCAACAGGGTAAAGCTGCAGCTCGGTCTGTGCAAGGGCAAAAAGCTCTACGACAAGCGCGAGGATATGGCAAAGCGCGCCGCCAAGCGCGATATCGAAAGGGCGGTCAAGGAGCAGGGCAGAAACTAATTAAAACGCGGCAGTTTGCCGCTGTATATGGGGATGTAAAGGTTTCGACGGGGAGAACGACCCCTGATAAGCGAGCGGCGGTGCGGAACCGCCATAAAATCCGCAACTTAAAAATAACTGACAAAAATACAGTTGCTTTAGCTGCTTAATGCAGCTCGTTCCTGCGCGGAGCACCTCGGCCGCGCAAGGGGCGTCGATTAGAGGTAAATGTGAACAGGGAATCGCTCCGTGCCCTGTCACACATCAGGAGCTGCCGAACCGCGCAGCCTGTCGTTAGGCGACGCGGCAAGGGAGATTTAAAATAGCGACTGCGCTCGGAGAAAATCTCGGCGAATTCTTTTCGGACAGGAGTTCGATTCTCCTCATCTCCACCATAAAGGATATGCAAAAAAGATATATCCCCGAAAAAGCCCGATTTTATCGGGTTTTTTCACGTTTTAGGGGCGTGATATTTTTGTCACGAAATATGGATGTAAAATGGATATTTCCAAGACTGACAGGAACTGAACTTTCGTACAACAACAGAAAACAAGAATAATGTAGGCAGGCAACAGAAAATGTTGTCTCCTTTTTGAGCCAATCGTTTAGAAATAAGCGGTTGGTTCTTTTTTTATTTCTCAAAAATGTAACAGGAGTGTGAGAACATTGATATTTACAGAAAACCAGTATGACCGCAGCATGGAACAAATGATGAAGGGCATACCAAACTTTTACCCGAGGAGTTCGGGAATCGTAGTGACCGGCAATTTTCGCTATACTGCCGAAATGTGCGATTGCAAATACTGCGGTCACTATGCCGGAAAGAAAAAGGATGTTTGGTTCCAAAATGTGTTTGTTTAGAGGAACGGATTTCCGTTGGCGTCGCGTCTGTCAAAGAAATCATGTCCGAAACCATGTCTGAAATCAAGCATGGAGATTCCCATCTATCTCGGCGGCAACGATGACAACATGGCTCTCGGCGCGGCGCACATGACCTACACCTCGCTCCCCATTGGCGGCGACAGCTCAAACTGCGTGCTGTCAGGTCATTCGGGATATATCGGAAGAATCTTCTTTGACCACCTACCGAACCTAAATATCGGCGATGAAATCATCGTTGAAAACTACCGGAACACCCTAACCTACAAGGTTGTTGACAAACAAATACATAAAAAAGATGAATCAGCGGACTGCTATATCACCGAGGGCAAGGATTTGCTTACGCTGATTACTTGTATATCAGACGGGCACGGAGGCTTTGACCGGTTCTATGTTATAGCAGAAAGGAGTGAAACATGAAATACTATTATCGTACACGCGACAGACCCCAACAATCATTGAATTCTACCATTCCAGATGAAAGGAGAGAAAAATTGAAAAGCACAATGAGAAAAATAATCGCCGTTATGCTTGTGAATAATCGTCGTATATGTCGAATACTTATAGAATAAAAATTAGTAATATCAGAAAAATGCCGTATTATCTCAACTCGCAAGCAATGCAAAGTAATATTACTTTTGCAAAAGAGCTTGCTGATGACTAGCTTCCCAGCCCCCTGAGATCGTCAACTATGTTGACGGGCTGCGCGGTAAAACCGCTTACAAATCAAAACTTTCTCTATTGCTATATTATCTGTTTCATGTTAAAATTCAGTAAAAAGATACGAGGATAGTATTATGATAAGCTATGAAAAAACGGGCTCATAATCGTTATAACAACAAAGCCGTTTATGATTTTGCGGCAACAATCCGCGATGACATTAGCGGAAAAACCAAAAATCGAATAGGATACACCACAAGCTGTTCTCCGGATATACAGATTGCAGCAATTTTTTTCAAATATCATCATTTTATCCTTTTCATTTTCTTTGAAGTAGTGTATAATGAAAA
>CAJOLF010000068.1 GCA_905235295.1 uncultured Ruminococcus sp.
ATCAGCTCGTCTCCGCTGCCCTACGGCAATGTGGAGAAGGGCACGGTTGTCACCCTCACCGTAAGCTCAGGCTCGGGCGACAAGCGCACGGTAGAGGTTTATGTTGACCTGCCGACAAACGTCAGCGGCTCTGTAGAGATGACGGTAATTGTTGACGGCGCGGTTGACAGCAGCCAGTCAAAAACGCTGGTTCCGTCGTACAACAGCACCTGCACCCTCAGCTTTGAAGGCTCAGGCAAATCAACGGTTATCATCGAACTTGACGGTCAGGTCTACCGCGAGTACACAATCGACTATTCGGTCGGCTCGGTAACGAATACCGTCGCTCACGATTATATTGTGGAAACCGAACCGGTTACAGAGCCTGAGACAGAAGCTCCAACCTATTATACGGATCCTGCGTCGGGCACCGAGCCGCCGCTGACCGATCCCGACAACGGCGTTCAGTATTGATAACCGAAGGCTGTATGCAAAATTTACAGGGAATCCTAATGAAATCCATCGGCGGATTTTACTACGTCCGCTGCGGAGAAAAGGAATATGAATGTAAGGCAAGGGGAAGCTTCCGTCAAAAAGGAAGCTCTCCCGTTGCGGGCGACAGGGTGGAAATTTCCGTTCCCGACGAGGGCTATTGCGCTGTTGAGCGGATTCTTCCGCGCAAAAATAAGCTAAAGCGCCCCGCGCTCGCGAATATAGACGCGCTGGTTATTGTGTGTTCAACCGTTGATCCTCTGCCGAACTTTACCGTTATCGATAAAATGACAGCGGCGGCGGTCAACAACAGTATGGCGCCTGTGCTGGCAATTTCCAAAAATGACATAAAAAACGGCGATGAAGTCGCCGAAATTTACAGGAAAAGCGGAATACAGGTATTTCAGTGTTCTCCCGAAGATCAAAGCGGCGTTGACGCTCTGCGCGAATTTCTTAAAAACAAGGTCAGCGCGTTCACCGGCAACAGCGGAGTGGGAAAATCCACGCTCTTAAATCTGCTGTTTCCGTCTTTGGACCTCGCTACGGGCGATATAAGCGAAAAACTCGGCAGAGGCAGGCACACCACAAGGGTTGTGGAGCTTTTTGAGCTTGACGGTTGTTACGTTGCCGACACACCGGGCTTTTCCACGGTAGACCTGCAGCGTTACGAGATGATTGACAAGGAGCAGCTGCAATACTGCTTCCCCGAATTTGAAAAATACCTTGGTCAGTGTCAGTTCACCTCCTGCTCGCACACCTGCGAAAAGGGCTGCAAAATCCTCGATGCTGTACAATCGGGAGAAATCAGTCCGTCAAGGCACAAAAGCTACGTACAGATGTACAACGAGGTCAAGGACATCAAGCACTGGCAGATAAAGTGATAAATATGAAATGCACCATTATTTCTGGCTCGCCCGAAGGCAGCGTTGAATTTATTAAAACCGCGGCGGAAAACCCGGATTTTCTGATTTGCGCCGACAGCGGCTACTCCTACGCTAAAGCGGCAGGCTTGAAGCCCGACGTTGTAATCGGAGATTTTGATTCCTGCAGGGAGGAAGTCAGCGGAGATTTTGAGATTGTAAGGCTCAACTCCGACAAGGATTTTACCGATACGTTAATCTGCGCCGACAAAGCGCTTGAAAACGGATATAATGAGATTACAATTTTGGCGGCGGTCGGCGGAAGGCTTGACCACACGCTCGGAAATCTGTTTTTGCTTGACTACATAGCGCAAAAGGGCGCAAAAGCGGTTCTGCTTTCCGAAAAGGAAAGGGTGGAGCTGTTAACAACGGGAGAAACCGTTTTCAGCGGACTTGATTCCCTAACCTTCTCGCTCTTTGCCTTTGGCTGCGAAAGCGTAACGCTCTCGGTCAGCGGAGCAAGATATGAGCTGAGCGGTTATAACCTTAAAAGCAGCCTGCCGATTGGCATTTCCAACGTTTTCAGCGGAGATGAATGCCGCATAGACGTAAAAAACGGCAAGGCGCTGATTGTAATTAACCAAAGTGATGAATTTTTATAATTCGAATGGTTACAAATAATTATTTTTTCGGTACCACAGCATATTGTGCCAAAACCGAAATTTTATGAATTTTCATCAAAATATAACTATGTTTTATGTTACAGTTGCAATACGGCGGTTATCCGCCTATAACAAAACTGTAATTAAAATGACACTTATAAATCTTGAAAAGAATAATAATGATATGTTATAATTCTTTTCAGAAAAAATATGCAGTTTGAATAACGGAAGAATTAAATTTGGAGTGAACAAAGTATGTCATTGTGTATGGGATGTATGCAGGAAATCGGTAATAAAGTAGTTTGCCCGTCCTGCGGTTTTGATAATTCCGAAAAACAGCAGGCGCCGTTTTTGCCCTACGGTACTGTGTTGATGAACAGATACATCGTCGGCGTGGGCATTGACAATAACGGCGAGAGCACACGTTACCTCTGCTTTGACAAGCAAACGCGCGAAACCCTGATTGTTTGTGAATTTTTGCCGATGGGCTTAATCAACCGCGGCGAGGGTGAAACTCAGATAAAGGTAAATTACGAAAACCGCCTTGTTTACAGCAAGCTTAAAGACGATTTTGTTAATTATTACAAGATTCTTTTGGAGCTGAAGGAGCTTTCCGCTCTGCTCAAGGTTCATAATATTTTTGAGGAAAACAACACCGCCTACGTCATTGAGGAAAACGAGGATTTGATTCCGTTTGAGGAGTATGTTCAGCGCAGCAACGGCAGCCTTGAATGGGACATCGCGAGACCTTTGTTTATGCCCGTAATCTCGGCTTTGGAGGCGCTGCACAAAAGGGGAGTTGGACACTACGCGATTTCTCCCAAAAATATGTTTATCACCGCTTCGGGAAAAATAAAAATCAGCGGCTTCTCAACCGAAAACGAGCGCAAAAGAGGCACAGCGCTAAAATCCCAGCTCTTTTCGGGAGCGGCGGCGCCCGAGCAGTACGAGAACAACTTTCCGCTTGACGATATTACCGATATTTACGGCTTTTGCGCGACCTTGTTCTTTGCCCTGACAGGCAATATGCCAAAGAACGCGCCCGAAAGACTTAAAGACAGCCGCCTGCTTATGAGCACCACAACGGTAAAAAGGCTGCCTCCGCACGTCGTTTCGGCTCTTGCTAACGGCTTGCAGGTCGAAAGGGAAAACCGAATTACCGACTTTGACGAGCTCCGCTCTCAGCTTTCGGTCGCTCACACAGCAAAGGCAATTCAGGACGAAATTTCACGCACGGCGAGTATGAACCTTTCAAATTCGGACGACGACAAGAAGAACAAAAACGGAATGTCGCCCGTATCCATTGTGATTATCTCCGTCGCGGCAACCGTGCTTATTCTCGGAATTATCGGCGTGTTCTGGTTAATGCAGAATCCGCTAAAGGGCATTTTCGGAGGCGACACAGGCGCTACCGTGGAATCCACCGCAAGCACCGAGTGGACAGGCCCCACAATTCCAAACTATGTCGGCAAAACCTATGATGAGGTTATGAAGGACGCCGAAAGCCAGCAGACAATAACAATTTTACGCAATTATACCGACGAATACAGCGACGATTACAAAGAGGGCGTTGTTATGAGCCAAAGCCCTGCCGCGGGTTCAAAGGTAACCCAGGAGGACAATATAATCGTCAGCGTCACAGTCAGCAAGGGCTCAAAAATGCGCGAACTTCCGGGCATTGAGGGACTTACTCTTGACCAGGCTGCCGCGGCGATTGCCGAACAGGGCTTGCTTGCCAACGCCGAGTATCAGTACAGCGATAAATACGCCGACGGCAGAGTAATCGGCTACAAGAGCCAGCAAAAGGGCGATACCGTTGAGTACGGCACAAATGTCATTATTATTGTAAGCAAGGGCACCGAACCCAAAGAAAGCAGTAACTGATAAAATTAATAACGGGCTAATCCGAACAAACCGGGTTAGCCTTTCTTTTTTTGTTTTTTTATTCAGAATGTTGCAAATGCAACTGAACTTTATCGTCTTTAGTTGTATAATGTAAATAAATAAGAAAGGTTATCTTATTGATACTAAGCTATTCCTTCTATAACCCAATATACCCCCTAAAACAACCGAGCCTGTCTCGGTTGTTTTTCTTTTGGTAAACACTCAAAAATATACAATTTTAGTAATATATTTACATTATTTCGCCATATATGTTTAGTAATTTTGCCAATGTTATTTTTTAATGGAATATGTTATAATTAATATAGTAAAAAATGCGGTAAATAAGCGAATTTCGCGGATAAGAGAGGTTTAAAATGTTCAGCGTTGGGCAAAATGTTCTTTACGGTACAAACGGCGTTTGTGTTGTCGAAGACATAACCGAAAAAAAGATTGGAAAGGTCTGTGTGGAGTACTATGTGCTCAAACCGCTCAGCGCTAATATGTCAACCCTTTTTGTACCAACTCAAAACGAGCAGTTAACTAAGAAAATTCGCGGAGTTCTCCCCAAGGAAGAGATAGACGTTATCCTGTCCGACCTTCCCGATGCGGGCGAGTGGAACGACAACAAGCAGGAGCGCTCGGAGCGCTTCAAAAACGTTGTTTCAGGCGGCGACTGCGTTGAGCTTATCAGGATGATAAGGCTAATAAAAAGCCACGGCGACGAGCTTTCCGAAACCGGCAGACACCTTCATATATCCGACGAACGGTTCCTAAAGGAAGCAATAAAAATGGTTTCCGAGGAAATTTCCCTCGCGCTGGATGTGGACGTTAAGACAGCGGCAGATTTGATTTTGAAATAAAATATCACACAATAAAAGCGTTTCCAATTTACGGAAACGCTTTTTTGTATGACTTAATGCTCAACGCAAAAATCAGCGGAGAAAATTTATTTCATCGTAAGTGAAATTCTGTTTTTGGCGACGTCCACGGAAAGTATTTTCACCTTTACAATATCTCCGACCTTGAGCACCTCCGACGGATGCTTGATGTACCTGTCGCAAATCTGAGAGATGTGAACAAGTCCGTCCTGATGCACGCCTATATCGACAAACGCGCCGAAGTCTATTACGTTTCTCACCGTGCCTGTCAGCTCCATACCCTCTTTAAGGTCCTTGATGTCGAGCACGTCGGAGCGGAGCATCGGCTTCGGCATCTCGTCGCGCGGGTCGCGGCCGGGCTTTGAAAGCTCCTTTACAATGTCGTCAAGCGTGGGAAGCCCGATTCCGAGTTTTTCGGCAAGCGTTTTGGTTCCCGCCTGTTTAACTCTTTGCTGAATATCGCTGAATTTAGCTTCTTTTATTTCTTTATCAGAATAATCAAGCTGCTTTAACAGCTCCTTCGCGGTAGCGTAGCTTTCGGGGTGAACGCCTGTGTTGTCAAGCGGATTGCGGCTTTCGGGCACGCGCAAAAATCCCGCGCACTGTTCAAACGCCTTCGGACCGAGCTTAGGAACCTTTTTAAGCTCCGCGCGTGAGGAGAACGCGCCGTTTTCCTCTCTGTAAGCAACAATATTTTTGCACACCGTAGAGTTTAAGCCTGATACCCTGAGGAGCAGGGCAGGGGATGCTGTGTTCAAATCCGCGCCGACAGAGTTTACGCAGTCCTCAACAACGCCGTCGAGCGTTTCTCCAAGCCGTTTTTGCGGCATATCGTGCTGATACTGACCAACGCCGATTGCCTTTGGCTCAATCTTTACAAGCTCCGCGAGAGGATCCTGCAATCTTCTCGCGATAGAAACCGCGCTCCTGAGCGTCAGGTCAAGTTCCGGCAGCTCGGTCGCGGCAAGCTTTGAAGCGGAGTAAACAGAAGCACCCGCCTCGCTGACTACCATATAATAAACCGTGTGGTCGGCTTCCTTAATCGCGTCCGCGGCAAACATCTCGGTTTCCTTGCTCGCGGTTCCGTTGCCGATTGAGATTATGTCAACGTTGTACTTTTTAATCAGTTCAAGAAGCTTTTTCTTTGACTGGGCGATTTTTTGTTCCGAGTGGGTGGGGTAGAGCACTGCGGTGTCGAGCACTTTTCCCGTGTCGTCAACCACGGCGGTTTTGCAGCCCGTTCTGTAGCCCGGGTCAAGCCCAAGCACGGTTTTGCCCTTTACAGGCGGCTGCATAAGGAGCTGCTTTAGGTTAACGGCAAAAACCTTCATCGCGTTTTCGTCTGCGGTTTCGGTCAGTTCGGAGCGTATTTCTCGCTCAATAGAGGGGAAAATCAGCCTTGTGTACGCGTCCTCTCCCGCGGCTTTAAGAATATCCGAGCAGAGCGGATTTACTCTCTTGTCGAGCGCGCGGTAAATAACGCTGAGCGGCTGGGAGCTGTCAAGCTCAACGCTCACCTTCAAAAATCCCTCTTTTTCTCCGCGGTTCAGCGCGAGAATACGGTGACCCGCAATCTTTTTGACCGGCTCGCTGAAATCGTAGTAGTTGGCATAAACGCTGTCCTTTTCCTCGTCGGCGGCAACGGAGCGGAGCTGACCGTTCTGCCTGAAAATAACGCGCAGCCTTTTGCGGATTTCCGCGCTGTCGGAAAGCTGCTCGGCGATGATGTCCATAGCGCCGCCAATCGCTTCCTGAGCGGTCAAAACCTCGTTTTCCTCGCTTATAAAACGCTCGGCGAAGGTGTTTGGATCAAAGCCCTTTTCCTGCTTGATAATTTCAAGCGCAAGCGGTTCAAGTCCGCGCTGCTTCGCAACGCTCGCGCGGGTTTTCCTCTTTGGCTTGTACGGACGGTAAATATCCTCAAGCTCGCTGAGCGTCTGCGCCTTGTCAAGCGCGGCGGAGACTTCCTCCGTCAGCTTTTCCTGAGCTTCAATCAGCGCTCTGATTTCCTCTCTGCGCTTGTCAAGACCGCGCAGATAGTCAAGCTTTTCGCTGAATTCGCGGATAAGCTGGTCGTCCATAGAGCCGTGCATTTCTTTGCGGTAACGCGCGATAAACGGAATTGTGTTGCCGTCGTCAAGCAGCGTGATGATGTTGTTCGCGTATTCCTCTTTGATGTTAAACAGCTGTGATAAAGTGCCTGAATAGTCCATTTTTACTCCTTAAAATCCTAATATGCCTAAGCTTTGTTTCCATTTTAATATTCTCATAACCGACTGGTCAATCTGTTCCTCGGGGATTTCTCCGTTTTGAACAGCGGCGAGCACGGCGGGGTACTGAGCTTCAAAATCGCTGCAGCACAAAATGTCGTTGCCGCCTTTAACCGCCGCGACAGCCGCGTTTTCGGTTCCGATGTATTCGCTGACAGCGTCCATAACAAGGTCGTCGCTCATAATCACGCCCTTAAAATTAAGGTCCTTTCTGATAACCTGATGAACCTTGTCCGAAAGCGAGGCGGGAAAGTCGGGATCGATTGAGTTAACAATACTGTGAGAAACCATAACCGCCTGCGCGCCTGCTTTTATTCCCGCCTCAAACGGCAGAAAGTCGTTGTTTGCAAGCTCGGCATAGCTGCGGTTGTCAACAGATGAACCTGTGTGGGTGTCGGTGTTTTCTCCGTAACCCGGGAAGTGCTTCAGCACGCTGCCCAAGCCCTTCGCGTTGTACGCCTCAACGGTTTTGGTGACATATTCACTGACCTTATCGGTGTTGTCGGAGAACGAGCGGCTGTACATAAACGAGGCTTCGTCCTTTGTTACGTCGCAGACAGGCGCGAGGTTTACGTTAATTCCGAGCGACAAAAGCAAATCCGCCTTTTCGTTTTCTGCGTTGATAACCGCTTTCATTCCGCCGTCTTTGTAATACTCCTTAGGCGACAAAAACGGAGTTTCTCTGAGTTTAGGGTTAGAGCTTACGCGCACAACCTCTCCGCCTTCCTCGTCAACGCCAAAAAGCATCGGAATTTTTGAGTTTGACTGATAGCTTTGAATTTCAGCCTGAATTTCACCTGCGGTTTTGCCGTCAAAATCTTTAGAGAATAAAACGAATCCGCCGAAACGGTATTTCGTGATACTTTCAACGGCGTTTTCGTCGGGGCAGTTAACAAAAAACATCTGACCGACCTTTTCCTCCAGGCTCATATTCGCTTCAATAGCCTTGATATATTCCGAGTTTGGTTCGGTAGGCTCAGTCGTTTCCTCAACTGTGGTTTCGGCGGTGTATTCCGCGGTCTGACTTTCAAAGGCGCTTTCGCTTGCTTCCGGGGCGTCGCTTTGCCGTGAACAGGCGGCAAGCGAAAAAATAATCAGCAGGGCGAGAACGGCCGAAACCGTAACTTTGGTTTTTTTCATAAAATCACATCCTTCATAAATCAAAATATTTATGCCGATAATATTTTACTATTTTTCCGCGCGGTTATAAAGTGAATAAAGAATTATAATAAAAAAGTGCCGGCGGTCACTCTCGCCGCATTTGGAAAGTATGAACGCGCGGCAATGTTTCTGTGACGGCGGAATCAAAATTCAGGACTTACCCATACAGTAAAAAAAGCCTGCTCTTGCGAACAGGCTTTTGACGGATTGATATTATTCGTTTATTGTTATTTTTTCAATAACAGGCTGATTTTCGGCGCTGATTGTTCCGTTGCCGTCGGTGGGCTTTGCGTCAGCGGCAATTTTGTCCACAACGCTCATACCCTTTGTAACAACTCCGAAAGCCGCGTACTGACCGTCGAGGAACTGGCTGTCCTTGTGAACGATAAAGAACTGCGAGCTCGCGCTGTTAACGTCTTGAGAGCGAGCCATAGACATTACGCCTCTGACGTGGCTGAGCTTGTTGTCAAAACCGTTCTCGGAAAACTCGCCTTCAACCTTTTCTTCGCTGCCGCCCATACCTGTGCCGAGCGGATCACCGCCCTGAATCATAAATCCATCCATAATTCTGTGGAAGGTAAGTCCGTCGTAAAAGCCGGACTTTACGAGCTTTTCAAAGTTCGCTACAGTCTTGGGCGCAATATCGGGAAGAAGTGCGAATTCAATATCTCCGTAATTCTTAACGGTGATTGTGCCTTTTACGGCGTTGTCGGGAATCGCGACGTCGCCTTCATAAGCGTCCCCGGATGTTGAGGTTGACTTGGGCGAGGCTGAGATTGCCGAGGTCTTTTCCTGCTCCGAGCTTGTTGAGGTCGATTTGCTGCCGCAGCCCGCGAACATAACCGCCGAAAGAGCAAGCGCCAGCGCGAGCATAACGCCCGCTGATTTGATTGCGATAGATTTTATTTTCATAATAACGTCCTTTCTTTATTAGGCTTTTACTATTTTATCATTATTTTTTTAACAAATCAACTATTTGACACAAAAATATTATTGTGGTAGAATTTTATTAAGTATGAATTTCGGAAGTGAAGCTTATGAATGACGATATTACCTATGTAAGCTCAAAACACAAATTATTCAACATAAATTTAAAGGAGCTGTGGAAGTACCGGGATTTGATTTTGCTTTTTGTAAGGCGCGATTTGGTAAACGCCTACAAGCAAACCATACTCGGTCCGCTGTGGATTGTGATTAATCCGCTGCTGTCAACTATGGTATTCACCGTAATTTTCGGCATAATTGCCGGGATTCCGACCGACGGCACGCCGCAGTTCTTGTTTTATATGTCGGGAACAATTCTGTGGGGCTTTTTCTCGAACTGCCTTACAAGAGGCTCGTC
>CAJOLF010000069.1 GCA_905235295.1 uncultured Ruminococcus sp.
TCATTTACTATCGCGATAAGGTGGTCGGCGGCATTTACGATGACCGCTTTCTTGTAAAGCCAACAAAGTCCGCTGCGGCAATGATGCCAAGTGCGGATATGGAATTGCCATATGAAGGGGCGAAGGAAATGCTGCTCGTAGATGATGTAGACAATAGGGACTTTCTGAGAGAACTGCTGGACGCAATGTATGCGGAATTGCCTGCTCCGAAGAAAAAGAAGTAAACAGATAGATACTCAACCCGCGGTAGAGTGTGCAGAAATCAACCGCCGGTTCGTGTTAAAGTATTGTGCTTTCTGATATGATTGAGCCAAGAAAGGAGGTGCCCGATATGGATCAAATCAAAATCGGAAAATTCATAGCATCCTGCAGAAAGGAACAGGGCATGACTCAGGCAGTTCTTGCTGAGAAGCTCGGAATCAGTGACCGGGCGATATCAAAATGGGAGACCGGAAAGTCTATGCCGGATTCCGGGATTATGTTGGAGCTTTGTGAGCTTCTGAAAATTAACGTCAACGAACTCCTGTCGGGCGAAAAAATTATGGCAGAAGCTTATGACAAACGGGCAGAAGAAAACCTGCTGGCAATGAGGCGAGAGGTCGAAGAAAAGAACCGGCAGATGCTCAGGACGGAATACTGGATTGCGTTTCCAGCGGTCATTGCCGGAATAGTTATGGTGTTTGTTGCGTCATTCATAGAAATGCCAACGTGGTTAAGAATAGCACTGATTGCGTTTGCCCTTGTGATGATTTTCGCAGTTGCTTTCATCGCAGTTGGTATCGAGCAGAAAGCCGGATACTATGAATGCCGGCATTGCCATCACAGATATGTGCCAACATTCCGGCAAGTAAATCTTGCTATGCATACAGGCAGGACAAGATACATGAAATGCCCTGAGTGCGGTAAAAAAAGCTGGCAGAAAAAAGTATTGACAAAAGAAGGCTAATCACGATATTTTCGGTCAGACAGTTTTGACCTACGATATTTTCGGTTGAACCGATGACATCAATGACATTGTCCCAAGGCATGTGAAGACGGTTGTCCTCTTGGTTAGAAAAAATCCGGATACATATCTGAACGTGAAACTTGATCTGGATGAGCTGGATCTCACAAGTGCGGAAGCAAAAGCTGCTTACGAAGAAATCCGGAATCACATTAGAGATATTGTGGCTGATGAAAAATAAGTCCGGCCTTATAGACACACCACGACTCCCGTACTGCCATCGTCAGCGGCTGCGGGAAACGGTATTAGGAGAATAAAGAAATGAGACAAATCCGGAGGGTCGTATTGATGATATCATGTTTTATGTTTTTATTCGGTGGGTGCAGTAAAAGCATGGAAGAAACTGTTACAAACAGGAAGATCCCGCTTGATAATGTTACGGAGTTTTACTATACCATCGAGAATATCAACTATGACGCATTCTACCAAAGATACCGTTTTTACAAAGAAGACGGAAGGTATATGTTCCAACATGAAACCCGGGAAAAGCCGGGAGAATATGGGCCGACATCGGAAGAGGATATCACAAACAGCGGGACTTTTGAATTGTCGGATGCTGAATGGAAGGACTTTTTGACATTCCTGAAGGACGGTACGGTGAGCGCTAGGAAAGATTCCGGCGAATCCGGAAGTTCCGGGCCGTGGATGTTCCTATACTGGAAGAACGATCAAGGAAAGTATCAGGTTTTTGAATTTTCGAATTATGATGCAAGGGCTCAGTTTGAGGATTACTGCTCCTCGCTTGCGCAGGCAGAGCGATAATTTTCAGACTGTGACGGCGTCCGGGTTCGATAAAAAATCGGAGGTAAATATGAAAGAGATAAAAATACACAGAATAAGCTACAGCCCGGGTTACAGCGATATGCTCGGCGGATACCACGAGGTAACATTGAGAAAGGATAATAGCGGAAGCTGGACGTACGTCTGCCGCGACCGCGAAGATTACCGCGCGCCTACGGTGACCACGGTCTACGGGGTTTCCGACGAAGCGGCGGAGCAGCTCGAAGGGTTTATTAAGAAAAAAAATTTTTTCTCTTTGAAGGATCGCCCGAAAAGCGACCTTTTTGTGACCGATTACAGCCCGTGGAGCTGGAGTATTGATTATGAGACGGCGTCGTTTGGAAAAACCGAACAGGAGTATTGCCACATCGAAGAATACAAGAGATACTCGGGACGCGACTATGAACTGTTGAACGAACTGCGCGAAAGGTTTACGGCTTTGCGGGGAGAAATAATCTCGGAAACGGTGGAAGAAAACAATCGTTGAAGCCGTGAGCTTACGGCAAAGCTATATGATGAAAGAATTATAAGTACAAAAGGAGATATTATAAAATTATGCGAAAGTTGTTTTGTTCGTTTAAATTGACATGGATTAAGCTTATCATTTTCGCGGTCGTTGCAGGATTATACACCGGCGTTATGGCGCTTTTGCCGATTACCGCGAACACCTCGTTTGCCGACATAAGCATAAGCTTTGAGTGCTGGGTTTTATTTGGCGTTCTTATCATCATTAACAGTAAAACGCCTTTGGATTCCGCGCTGAAGTGCTTTGTGTTTTTTCTCATAAGTCAGCCGATTGTATATCTGGTGCAGGTACCGTTCAGCAGCATGGGATGGGGTATTTTTTCTTATTATCCCCGGTGGTTCGTATGGACGCTGCTCACGTTCCCGATGGGCTTTCTCGGATATTATATGAGAAAAGAAAAGTGGTGGAGCCTTTTAATTCTTGTTCCCGCTCTTGGGTTTGTCGGATACCACTATATAGACTTTTTTAAAGAAACTCTCTCATTTTTCCCGGCTCACCTGCTCAGCGCAGTATTCTGCGCGCTGACTTTAATCATTTATCCGCTGATTTGTTTCAAAAACAAAAAGCTCAGGATTGCGGGCGTGATTATCAGCGTTGTGATTCTTTTGGCGGGAACAGCTTTTGCGCTTGCGTCGGGAAGAAACGTTTACAACACAACCTTGATAGTCAGCGGCGGCAGTCAGAATGTTGAGTTTGACGATACGTATAAAGCGTATTTGGAGGACGAATCGTTCGGCAAGCTGAATATTGTCTACGAAGAAAATATAAAGAGTTATATGGTTAATGCCGAGCTTACAAAAGCAGGCGAAACAAAGCTGATTCTTGAGTCGCCCGACGGAAAGCGGCAGACGTTCAATCTCGACATTGACAGAAATTCGTTTGAAATTAAAGAGGCTGCCGATACGGGCAGTAACGACGGCAGCTCGGTTGTTTCAAATACACCTGCAACAACGGCGCCCTGAATATGAGCGTTTATAAAGGAGCGCGATTATGAGTATTCCGATTGAAAAAGTAAATACCGGTAATTTTACGATGAAATACTTTCGGTTCGGCACCGGAGAAAAGGTCTTGGTCATTCTGCCGGGATTAAGCGTTAAGAGCGTGACGGAATCGGCAGAATCGGTCGCGGCTGAATACTCGTTGATGAAAAATGATTTTACCGTTTACGTTTTTGACCGCCGCGAAGAGCTTCCGCCTTTTTATTCCGTGAGTGAAATGGCGGAGGATACCGCCGAGGTGTTCAGAGCGCTGGGGCTGAGTGAAATCTGTCTTTTCGGAGCTTCCCAGGGCGGTATGATTGCTATGGAAATCGCAATAGAGCATCCCGGGCTTGTACACAAGCTGATACTGGGTTCAACGTCTGCCGATGTTCGGGCGGAGCAGTACAGCGTCATTGAAAAGTGGATAGCTTTGGCGAAGAAAAAAGACAAGACCGGATTGTATTTGGATTTCGGAGAAAAGCTATATCCTCCTGAGATTTTTAAGCAATACCGTGACGCGTTAATCTGCTTCGGTCAGGCGCTGACGGACGAGGAATTGGAGCGGTTTATCATTCTCGCCGAGGGAACCAAAGGCTTTTGCGCAGCGGATAAATTGGACGGACTTCAGTGCCCTGTTTTAGCAATCGGTTCTTACGACGACGCTGTTCTGGGAGCCGATTCTACCTTGGGAATTGCTCAGAAGCTAAAGAACAAGACGGATTTCCAAATCTATATGTACAATGGGTACGGTCACGCCGCGTTTGACACCGCCCCGGACTACAGAAAAAGACTGCTTAACTTTTTCATGCAATAACAGGTTGTTTTGCATAAATTTTGCATAAGACCATAATTTTTTTACAAAAGCGCACTAAAATACATCATAATATATTGACATTTTATATAAATAGATATATAATATCCTTAATACGAAAGGAAGTGCGCTTACAAGTGGTTGTTAATCAATGCGTAGAGCAAGGAATTTATGTATTGCTAATCCTTTCGCTGGAAAAGGATCATAGTCCGCTGCGAAGTACAGAATTAAGCGATATTTTATCCGTTTCCGACTCTTATCTTAAAAAAATCCTGCGCAAGCTTGTGCTTGCCGAAATAATTACGTCTAATCCCGGAAAAGACGGCGGATTTCAGCTTGCGCGCTCGGTTGAAAAAATCAGCATTTATGATGTTTACTCCGCGCTTGAGGGCAACGCTTGCGAAATGAAAAAGTCAGGCATCGGCAACAGAATTTTTATTTACGGCAAGGATTTTGAGCAGGAAGAAGAAAAGGTTATGTCCGTGTTTGAGCGCGCTAACGAGGCTTTCTGCAACGAACTGCGTAAGCTGAAAATTTCGGAGCTGCTCAGCAAGGAGCATTATCGGTACGGAACTATTGATTTTCGCACTATGATGAAGGAATTAAAAAATTAAAATAACAGGAGGGATCACATGAAATACTATGTAGTTACATTCACACACACCAAAATCGTTGGATGGGCTATCTTTCTGCATGCTCATGTCAAGTACCTAAAGAAGCTCTTGAAGGAAGATAAGCTGCAGATTTCAGGTCCAGGCGTCGGAACGCCTGTACGCAGCGCCCAGCTTGTTTTCAAGGTTACCGACCGCGAAGAGTTGGATAAGCTTGTTGCGGGAGACCCTTATTCAATTCACGGGCTTGTCGCTTCTTCAACGGTTAATTTGTGGGACGTAAGCTGCGGCAGTATGCTGAAGCCGTCTGTTCCCGACGCGGAGGGCACTAATTATTTCCGCGCGACCTTTGAGTTAAAGGAAGGCACCGACGTCAGCGAGTTAAAGAATAAGCGCGACGAGTACCTAAAGAAGCTTTTGGACGAGAAAAAGCTTCGCGCCGCGGGTACTTATGTAAACAATCCGCTTGCGGGCTTGTCTATCCTGTCCGTTCCCAAGGCTGAGGACGCGGAAGCGATTATGAAAAACGATCCGTATGTCAAAGAGCTCGGCGCGGAATATCAGGTTATACAATGGGATCCGAAATTCGGAGACTTTAAATAGAACTATTTTTAGGAGGAAATGAACTATGAAAACATTTACAAAAATACTGGCAGTAATTTTCGGTATCTTTATGATTGTCGGAGGGGTTTACTGCTTGTTCACACCGATTGGAACTTACCTGGTAATAGGCTATGTTGTTGGCATATCTATGTTAATTGACGCAATCGGACGCTTTGTCTTCTGGTTAAATGAGAACCGTGCCGGTCAATCCGACGGTTGGACGCTTACAAGCTCTATCCTTTCCGCGGTATTCGGCATTTTGATTTTGAGCAGCGCAGCGCTCCAGCTCGGCATTGATGCCTTCCTTATTTACTACATTGCCTTTTGGCTTATTGTTCAAGGTATCATTTACATTGTCCGCGCAAACAAGATTCGCCGTTTGCATAAAAATTGGGACACCAAAATGCTTGGTACTCACTGGTATCTTCCCCTTATCATCGGTATTTTAATTTGCGTATTCGGTGTTTTGTGCCTGTTTATGCCCCTTATCCTTGCGTCAGTTATCGGCGTATTCATCGGACTCGGTATCATAAGCGCCGGCGCAAGCTTGATTTCGCTTGCTTTTACCGTTGACGAAAACTAAATATTATCAAAAATAATATGCGAGCAATTAAAGCATCACTCACATGGGTGATGCTTTTGTTGTAAAACGCAATTTAACGAAATACGCTCATGAATTCAGACTAAGGAGATGACACGCATGAGCTTCGTCCACATCATTATGCCAATCATAATCGGCAGTATCATCGGATACTTTACCAATTACCTCGCGATTAAAATGCTGTTCAGACCGCACAAGCCGATTTATATCGGAAAATTCAAGCTTCCGTTCACGCCCGGTATTATACCGAAAAATCAAAAAAGAATCGCGCGCGCAGTCGGCGACGCTGTCAGCGACCAGCTGCTTACAAAAGAAGCCGTTTTGGAAAGCCTTGAAAATACAGCAGATAAATATATATCCGAAATCGCCGCCAAAGTGTGCGGAGGTATCAGCATAACGGAAATGCTCCCCAAGGAAACGGAAAACGATAAAATCATAAATTCGCTCAGCGATACTCTGTCAAAGGGGATTTTTGAAAAGGCTAAGCAAATTGATTTTGATTCCGTTATCGGGCAGCTCGGCAGAGAAGCAATCGGCTCTATCCTCGGCAGCAGCCCCTTGCTCGCTATGCTGTTTAACGAGGATATGCAAAACAGGGTATGCGGCAAGCTCGGGAACGCGGCCCGCAATTACCTGGACGCTCACGGCGAGGAAATGATAAGGCAATTTGTTTCGGAATACATAAAGGAAGCCGCTGACAAGCCTGTCGGAGAGCTTGTCCCCATTGCGGAGGATAAGGAAAGACTGCAGGACTTTCTTGAAAAATTATTCAGAAAAGCGGCGGAAAAATACGGCACGGATATTCTTAATAATATTGATGTAAAAGGAATTGTCGTAAAAAGAGTAGAGGAAATGGATGTTGACGAGCT
Source organism: uncultured Ruminococcus sp. (assembly GCA_905235295.1). GTDB lineage: Bacteria > Bacillota > Clostridia > Oscillospirales > Acutalibacteraceae > Ruminococcoides. Next base: position 6,785 of record CAJOLF010000069.1, read on the forward strand.
TGAAAAGCTTGTGTTGTCCGTTATGAACCAGGAGCTGCAGGCTGTAATTAATCTCGGAGCGGTCATCGGCGCGCTGATAGGAATTATCAATATCTTTTTATGATAGAAAGGAAGATTTATTTATGAGTATGATTGATGAATTTGTAAAGGAACACGCCGGCGTCTGCGAAGAAAACGACGCCATAAGCAAGCCCTTGTATGATGAATACGGCGTAAAAAAGGGACTTCGCGACGCAAAAGGAGCGGGAGTACTTACAGGTCTTACCAACATTTCGTCAATTAAAGCGTTTGAGTTTATTGACGGAGAAAAAACCCCCTGTGACGGCGAGCTTTTGTACAGGGGCTATGACGTCCGCGACATTATAAACGGCTCGTCGGGAAGGCGATTTGTCTTTGAAGAAGCCGCATATTTGCTCCTGTTCGGAAAATTGCCCGATGACGCTGAGCTCTCTCAATTCAAGACGGTGTTGTCCGAGCTTATGAGACTCCCGACAAACTTTACAAGGGACGTTATTATGAAGGCTTCGAGCGAGGATATTATGAATTCCATGACGAGGAGCATACTTACGCTCGCTTCTTACGACAACTACAAGGAAGACCTTTCGATTGAGAATGTGCTGCGCCAGAGCATGGAGCTTATCAGCGTATTCCCAATGCTGGCGGTGTACGGATACCACGCCTACAACCACTATGAGTGCAACAGCAGTATGTATATTCACAGACCTAACCCTTCCCTATCCATCGCCGAAAACTTCCTGTATATGCTGCGCCCGGATACCAAATATACCGAGCTTGAGGCGCAGGTGCTCGACATCTGCCTGCTGCTGCACATGGAGCACGGCGGCGGAAATAACTCCACCTTTACAACAAGGGTAGTTACCTCGGCGGGAACCGACACATATTCCGCGATTGCCGCGGCGATGTCATCGCTCAAGGGCAAAAAGCACGGCGGAGCAAATCTTCAGGTAATGCGTATGATGGACGATATTAGAGCCCATGTTTCCGATTATCACGACGAAGAAGAAATATCCGCGTATCTGCGCAAGATTTTAAGAAAAGAAGCCTACGACAGAAAGGGACTTATTTACGGAATGGGACACGCCGTATATTCGCTGTCCGACCCGAGAGAGAAGGTCTTGAAGGGCTTTGTTGAGCAGCTTGCAAAGGCGAAAAAACGCGATGACGATATGGCGCTTTACAACAACATTGAAAAGGTTGCGCCGATGCTGATAGCGGAGGAACGCCACATTTACAAGGGTGTCAGCCCAAATGTTGATTTTTACAGCGGATTTGTTTACAATATGCTCGGTATTCCGAGAGAACTGTTTACGCCGCTGTTCGCGATAGCGAGAATTGTGGGCTGGAGCGCCCACAGGCTCGAGGAGCTTGTTACAACGGATAAAATCATTCGTCCGGCATACAAGAGTTTGGTAACAAAAAAAGATTACATTTCATTGGAGGACAGAAAAAATGGTATATGAAGGAGTAGAAGATTTCTTCCTGAACAGAATTGACATAAGCAGAATGTTTGAATTTATGGAAAGGTCGGAATATATTTTCCTGTACAATATCAAAAAGTGTATGGAAAACTCCGATGATAACAAGGCGTATATGTCTGAGCTTGCAAAGCAGCTGAACCTTTCAATCACGGAAACGTCAAGAGCGGTGAAGAACCTTGAGGACAAGGGCTTTGTCACTTGGCAGACGGACGAAAAAAAGGAGCGCACCTTTGTTACGCTTACGGGAAAAGCAAAAGAAGCGATGGCTAATCAGTATGACAAGATGGAGAAAGCCTATCACAAAATTTTCTCTGAAATTTCAAACGAAGAAATGATGCAGACAGTCTCTACGCTTGGAAAAATAAGGGAGATTATTAAGGAAATTGATTGATTCCGAACAAGGCTGAGCAATACTAAATTTAAAAAACAAATGCCGGACTGAAAATCAGCCCGGCATTTTTATGCCAAATATTTAATCAACCTTAATCTTGGAATTGTTAAGCACAATAATCATTCCCAAGCCCTCAATTATGAGCGACGCGCCCTGGAGACGGGCAATAAATCCGGCAAACTGCTGTGGATTTATGAATATTATTATTGCCAGCGCAAGGGTTAAAATCGCGAATATAATTGATAATACGAATAGCGCTCCTTTTTCCTTTCTGAATTGGAAGGCGCGTATGAACATCAAAAGCGAGCCGTACATCAGAATTATTCCCGCGATTATAAAGAACAGACCGGCTAAAAATTCCGATTCGATAATCATAACAATACCAAAAGCAATTTGGATTATGCCGACAATTAAATTAAGAACTTTTCTTTTGTCATCCTTGTTGACAATAAAAATTATGAGTTTTATCAAGCCCATAACGGCAATTACCGCGCCGGCGATAATGCACAAAATCTTTAATAAACTTTCAGGCCATACAAGTATCGCGATACCGAGAGCTATAAGGATAATTCCGTCGAAAATAAAGCTCAGGAAAAAATTGCGCTGCTTTTTTTGGGCTTTTTCGGTTTTTTTATTTTCCATAATCATACCCCTTTTTTTACTGTATTTAATCTTTGATATTTTCCGCAATATTAAAAGATTAATATACTTAATTTTAATACTATTCTATAATAAAATCCTTTAACATTTGCCGTGTAAAATTTCGCATAACTGCGTTGTCGTCCTCGGAATCCGTCTCCGTTGTATGGGTGCGGTGCCCAAAATCAAAGATTTTGACCGCACCTCAAGGATTCCTGCGTCCTCCGCCTTGTTCTGCGGAATTTTCCATCGGCATCTGTTTTAAAGTCTTTTATCAGAAAATAGTATAACACATTATGTAATTAAGTCAATAATTTTCGCAAAAAAAAATCGGGCTGTAAAATTCACAGCCCGATTTAAAAGGGGAAATTTAAAAAATGATTTGTTTACCAACCGAATATTTGCTCCCAGAAGTCTGAACCGTCCTGCGGATAGTTGTTGCCTCCCTGGGTGCTGTCGCTGTTCAGCTTTGCCGAGGGAACGTACTCCTCAAGCGCAAAGCTGATTTCTGACGACTTGCCTGAGCGCGTTACGGTCAGGGTTACGGTATCGCCGACCTTATTGTTCTCAAGAATCTTGCTGATTTCTGAGGATTCCGAGATTTCGGTACCGTTTACCGCGGTGATAAGGTCGCCGCGCGTGACGCCTGCTTTTTCCGCGTTAGAACCGTCTGTTACCGAAAGAACGTAGCAGCCGAGCTTATTTACGCCGTAATAGAACGCCGTGTCTGCCGAATTAATATCTACAAACTCCAAGCCAAGGTCGATTTTGCCTGTTACGTAGCCGTAATTCTGCAAGTCCTTGATGATGTCGATTACATTATTTATGGGGATTGCGAACGCGATACCCTCTACCTCTGTGGCGCTGTCCTTAGCGTTGACAATTCCGATAAGCTCTCCGTTGGCGTTGAAAAGTCCGCCGCCCGAGTTACCGGGGCTGATTTGAGCGTTTGTCTGGAGCAGAGTCATATTCTTGTCCTCGATTGTTACCTCACGCGCAAGAGCGGAGATAATGCCGTCGGTTACGGTTCCGCCGAGGGTGCCGAGCGGGTTGCCGATTGCTACAACATAATCGCCTACCGCGAGCGACGAGCTGTCGCCGAAGGTCGCGGGAGAAAGTCCCTCCGCGTTGATTTTCAGCAGGGCGATGTCGTTATCCTCGTCGCTGCCGATAAGGGTGGCGTCATAGCTTGTTGAGCCGTCGCGAAGCGTTACCTTGATGTTTTTCGCGTTATCAATAACATGGTGGTTTGTGATGATGTAGCCGTCAGCAGAAATAATAACGCCCGAGCCTGCGCCCTTGGTTACATACTGCTGTGCAAAGTTGCCTGTTACAACGCCTTCGGTCGCGATTTCAACAAC
>CAJOLF010000070.1 GCA_905235295.1 uncultured Ruminococcus sp.
GCAGATACGCGCCGATTTTGGTGGGAGCGACAATCAGGTCGCAGTTTTTCAGCTCGCCCGAGCCGCGGGTGATTATCGCCGACGCGCCGAGCTCATCAAGCGCGCGGCGTTTGATTTCCTCATAGGGCAGGGCGTCGTAGGTCACGGCGACAGGGGAGCGGCAGAGCCTTAGGGCTTCAAGCAAAAAATCGGGCGCGACGGCTTCGGGGTCGTAAATTCCGAGCCGCAGACCCGCGGCGTTTTTCGCGAGACGCAGCGCCCCGAGCGCCATATTTACGCACAGCCGCTGAGAAAAGCTGTTTGAGCAAAAGCGGCGTATGCCCCCGGGCAGAGCGCAGCCGTCGGGCGCGAGCACAAGCGCGTTTTTGCCGAGCCGTTTGTACAGCTTTTTGGGCTTAACCCTGCCGCTGCGGCAGGTGTATGTTATTCGCCTGAGCGAAAAGCCCTTGCCCGCGATAATTTCTTCGGCAACGCTGTCGCCCCTGAGCCTGAAAAGCGCGCGGGTAAGTCCGCATTTGGGGCTCGGCGTGATGATGTTAAGTGAAGTAAGCAAAATAATCCCTCCGCATAGTAGATATATATGCGAAGGGAAGGTCAATGATTATAGGCAGCACCGCACAATTCGCGGCGCTTAACTTTTCTCAAACTGGCTGTTATACAGCTCGGCGTAAAAGCCGTTTTTTTCAATCAGCTCGTCGTGCGCGCCCTGTTCAACAATATTGCCGTCGCGCATAACCAAAATCACGTCGCTCTCCTTGATTGTGGACAGCCTGTGGGCGACGACAAAGCTTGTTTTGCCGCGCGTCATTTCTGCGAACGCCTTTTGAACGCGGATTTCCGTCAGCGTGTCGATTGACGAGGTCGCCTCATCGAGAATCAGCACGCCCGGGTTCGTGAGCATTGCCCTCGCTATGCACAAAAGCTGGCGCTGACCGATGCTGAGGTTGTTGCCCTCCTCGCCGATGACGGTGTTGTAGCCCTGCGGCATACGGCGGATAAAGCTGTGGGCGCGCGCCCGCTTTGCCGCGGCGATAACCTCGTCGTCCGTGGCGTTTTCGGCGCCGTAGCGCAGGTTTTCCATAATCGTTCCGTTGAACAGCCAGCTTTCCTGCAGCACCATACCAAAGCTTTTCCTCAGCTCGTCGCGCCTGAGGGAGCGGATGTCGGTTCCGTCAAGGTAAATCGCTCCGCTCTGCACCTCGTAAAAGCGCATAAGCAGGTTAATCAGCGTGGTTTTGCCGCAGCCCGTGGGACCGACAATCGCGACCTTGCTGCCGCTTTTTACATCAAGGGAAAAGTTTTTGATAAGCGGCTTGTCAGGGGTATATGAAAAGCTGATGTTATCAAATTTAACGTCGCCGCGGCAGTGCTTCGGCGCGTTTTCGGCGTTGCTGTCGTCGGGTTCGTCGTCCGCGTCAAGCACCTCAAAAACCCTGTCCGACGCCGCGAACGCGGTTTGAATCTGAGTCAGCACGCCCGTGACCTCGTTAAAGGGCCTTGTGTACTGGTTCGCGTAGGTCAAAAAGCAGGAGATTTGTCCGACGCTCAGAGCGCCCGAAATTGCCGACAGCGCGCCTAAAATTCCGACCGCGGCGTACACAATGGCGTTGACGAACCTTGTCGTCGGGTTCGCCAGCGCTCCGGCGAACTGAGCCTTGAAGCCGACGGTAAACAGCCTTTGGTTGAGCTTTTCAAAGCCCTCAACCGCCGCTTTTTCGCTTGAAAAAGCCTTGATAATCTGCTGGTTTCCGACGTACTCCTCAACGTAGGAAGAAATTTCTCCGTTCAAAAGCTGCTGTTCAATGTACCGCTTTTGCGACAGCTTGCCGATAAACGCCGCGACAAACAGCGAAAGCGGAGTGAGAACAACAACCGCCAGCGTGATTTTCCAGTCGATTGTCAGCATAAACACAAGCGTGCCCAAAATCGTCACCACGCCCGAAAACAGCTGTAAAAATATCTGTGTAATTCCATCGCCGATCGCGTCGACGTCGTTGATAACGCGGCTGATAAGGTCGCCGTGAGGGTTCGAGTCGATGTAGGAGAGAGGCACGGAGTTGAGCTTTCTGAAAATATCGCGCCGCAAATCCCTGACCGCGCGGTAGCTAATCAGGTTGACCAGCCAGTTCATCAGCCACTGGAAAACGCTAACGCCCGCAAGCGCGAACGCAATCACCCCGAGAATTTGCGCGACCGCGTCAAAATACACCTCTCCCGCGCCGATGATGTTGTCAATCGCTTTGCCGATAAGCACGGGAATCAGCAGGGTGAGCGACACGCTGAGCACCGCGCACAAAAGCGCGAGGAACAGCAGTCCGTAGCTGTGCCTCATCCGCTTAATTACCCTTAAAAAGGAAGCCGAGTTTTTCATACCGCCGCCTCCTTTTCGCTGAGCTGGGAAAGGCAAATTTCCCTGTACGCCGCGCAGCCCTCAAACAGCTCGGCGTGTGTTCCCGCGCCCGCGAGCTCGCCGTCGTTGAGCGCGAGGATAAGGTCGGCGTTTTTGATTGCGGAGCACCGCTGGGCGACAATAATTACCGTGGTATCGCCGGATTTCCATTCCGACAGCGCCCTGCGAAGCGCCGCTTCCGTGGCGAAATCAAGGGCAGAAAAGCTGTCGTCAAGAATCAGCAGTTTTGGTCTGCCGACAAGCGCGCGCGCAATGCAGAGCCTTTGGCGCTGACCGCCCGAAAAGTTCCTGCCGCCCTGCTCAACGCGGCTGTCAAGCCCGCCGAGCTTTGAAACAAAGTCATACGCCTGTGCGGTTTTAAGAGCCTCAATCAGCTCGCTGTCGCCCGCCGACGGAGCGCGCTGCCTCAGATTATCGCGGACGGTTCCGCTGAACAGCACGCTTTTTTGCGGCACAATGCCGATTTGCTCCCTGAGCTGAGAGAACGGGTATTCGCGCACGTCGGCGCCGTCAACCCTGACGCTGCCGCTTTTGACGTCATAAAACCTCGGAATAAGGCTGATAAGCGTGCTTTTGCCGCTGCCTGTCGCGCCGATTATTCCGACGGTCTGACCGCGCGCAATTTTAAGGTTAATTCCGCTCAGCTCGTCGTCGCCGCCGGAGTAGCTGAAGCTCACGTTCTCAAATTCTATCTTGGGAGTGGATTTATTTTCTTCTACGGAAATATAATCGTGATTTATCTCTTTGATTGAGGGCTCTGTCTCAAAAACCTCGTTGATTCTTGCCGCCGACGCGCTCGCCTTTGTCATCAGCAAAATAAGGTTAGCGACAACAATTATCGCGAGCAAAATCTGCGTCATATAGCTCACCAGCGCGACGATGTCGCCTGTGCTCATATCTCCCGCGCTGACGTTAACCGCGCCGAACCAAATGATAAAAATAATCGCGATGTTAGTCACGGCGTAGGTTACCGGGCTCAAAAGCGCGGAAATTGCGCTGACTCTGACCGACGCTTTTTCAAGGTCTGCGGTAGCCGCGTCAATTCGTTCGCACTCCTGCTTTTGGCGCGAAAAAGCCCTTATTACCCTGTTGCCCGACAGGTTTTCGCGCGTCAGCAGGCTGATTTTGTCAAGCTTACTCTGCATTGCCGAAAACTTTGGAATACTCCTGCTCATAACAAGGTAGAACGTCAGCCCGATTAACGCCGTCGCCGCGAAGAAAATCAGCGACAGCCCGGGGTTGATTGTCATAGCCATAACAAGCGAGCCGAAAATTATGAACGGCGCGCGCGTGAGCAGGCGGATAATCATCGCTATGTTCTGCTGAACCTGGTTTACGTCGTTTGTCATTCTGGTAATCAGCGACGGAGTTGTCAGGCGGTCAAGCTCGGTGTGCGAAAGCGAATTGATGTGGTCGTAAAGCGTGCGGCGGATTTTTGTGCCCGCGCCCTGGGAAGCGCGGCTCGCGAAATACTGGCAAAACAGCGCGCTTGTTAGACCTGCCGCCGCCAAAAGCAGCATTACCAAGCCCATTTTCAGCACGTATCCCGAATCGTGCAGACTGTTGATACCGACGTCGATGATATTTGCCATAATCAGCGGCACAAACAGCTCCAGCACAGCCTCGAGCAGCTTGCACAGCGGCCCGACGATACATTCTTTTTTGTAATCTTTCAAAAATCTTCTGAGCTTAAACACACGGTCATTCCTAAATATTTATTTAGGCAGCGCCGAACAATTCGCGGCGCGCCTGATTTTGCTTTATTGCTTTTATTTATTATATATCATTTTAAGCTTTTCTTCAATTAATTTTGAAAAGTTGCTCTTGAAAGGGCAATTTTTTTGTTTTTCTCGGTGTAAGTGAAGGGATAGCTTCCCGAATATTGTTTGTAAAGGCGGTGATAAAATGAAGAATAACGGCTTTGTAATTGAGCCGAGGAAGATAATGTCGAACGAGTGGTACACCGAACCGTGCACAATGCACCTGCTGCGTCACTGCAGGCTGAGGGCGAACTACACCGACGCGTCGAGCTGAAAAGGGGTCAGTTCGTAACGAGCCTCAATTCGCTTTCCGAGGAAACGGGACTGAGTGTAAGGCAAATCAGGACAGCCTTAAAAAAGCTGGAGGAGACAGGCTATGTGACAAGCAAAACGAGTAACAAAAACCGCATAATAACGGTCTTAAACTACGATTCAAACCTGCAGAGCGACAAGCAGAATGACAGGCAAACGGCAAACAGACGACAAGCAGATGACAAGCAAGCGACAACAGATAATAATAATAAAAAAGAAAATAAAAATAAAAATAACAATAATAATTATTATCACCGCGAAACGAATCGAAAAAGAAATTGCAGTTTTGATTTGGCGGAGGTTATGAAGATAGATACCCTTGATTTTTTGGACGGGAAAGATTGTGAGGATTAGTGTATCGGAGGTTGGTAAAAAAAAGCCGCCAAGCTTCCGGTTTATCGCGATAAATGCTAACCGGAGCTAAGCGGCTCTTTGCTGTTAAAATTAAATTATTATTGACTTTCCTTCCATTTCCTCGGGCTGGGGAAGGTTCATAATTTTGAGCATTGTGGGCGCGATGTCTGCCAAAACTCCGCCCTCGCGAAGCTCGCAGTCGTAACCGACTACGCAGAAGGGAACGGGGTTGGTTGTGTGCGCCGTGAACGGCTCGCCGTTTTCGTCAATCATCTTGTCGGCGTTGCCGTGGTCAGCGGTGATGATTGCCGCTCCGCCTTGGGCGAGCACGGCTTCAACAACCCTGCCTACGCAGGCGTCAACAGCCTCAACCGCCGCGACAGCCGCTTCAAACACGCCTGTGTGACCAACCATATCGCAGTTCGCGAAGTTGAGGATAATCATATCGTACTTGCCGCTCTCAATCGCGGGAACAATCTTGTCGGTAACCTTATAAGCGCTCATCTCGGGCTGGAGGTCGTAGGTAGCGACGGACGGTGATTTTACAAGAATCCTGTCCTCGCCGTCGTACTGCTTTTCAACTCCGCCGTTGAAGAAGAAGGTTACGTGAGCGTACTTCTCTGTTTCGGCAATTCTGAGCTGATTCATACCGAGCGAGCTGATGTATTCGCCCATTGTGTTTTTGAGCGTCTGCGGCTTAAAGGCAACCTCAACGTTCGGCATAGTCGCGTCGTACTGCGTCATACATACGAAGCAGAGAGGGAAGAAGCCGTTTCTTATCTCAAATCCAGAGAAGTCGGGGTCAACGAGAGTTCTTGTAATCTCACGCGCTCTGTCGGGGCGGAAGTTGTAGAAAATCACGCTGTCGTTTGCTTCAATCGCCTTTCCGCCCTTGATGACGGCGGGAACAACAAATTCGTCGGTAACTCCCTGCTCATAGCTGTTTTTAACCGCGCAGAGCGGACAGTCAGCCTCAATTCCCTCGCGGTAAACCATAGCGTTGTACGCCTTTTCAACGCGCTCCCAGCGGTTGTCGCGGTCCATAGCGTAGTAGCGTCCCATAACGGTGGCGATTTTGCCCACGCCGATTTCGTCGAGCTTCTTCATACATTCTTCAATGTATTCCGCGGCGGACGAGGGAGGAACATCTCTGCCGTCCAAAAAGGCGTGTATGTAAACCTCGGTCAGCCCCATTTTTTTGGCAAGCTCCAAAATTCCGTAGAGGTGGTTAATGTGGCTGTGAACTCCGCCGGGAGAAAGCAGTCCCATAAGGTGCAGAGCCGTACCTTTTTTGAGGGCGTTTTCAATCGCGTTCACAATAACCGCGTTGTCCTTTAGCTTGTCCTCGTTGATTGTCTTTGTAATTCTTGTAAGCTCCTGGTAAACAATCCTGCCGGCGCCGATGTTGGTGTGTCCGACCTCGCTGTTTCCCATTTGACCGTCGGGCAGACCGACGTCCATTCCGGACGCGCCGATTTGAGTCAGCGGATTTTCCGAAAAGAGCCTGTCGATATTCGGGGTTTTGGCGGCAAGGATTGCGTTTGCCTTTTCCTCGCCCTTTTTGCCTACTCCGAAACCGTCAAGAATAATCAGTGTCATTGGTTTTTTCATTTTGTGTACTCCTTTCAATAATGAAAGTGAAGATTTGTGTGAGTTAAGATTTTTCTGACGCGAAAGTTAAGATTGCGCGTTCGCGCAAGTGAAGATTGGGCTGCGCCCAAGTTAAAATTTGCTTCGCAAAGTTGGTTTAACTGAACACTTCCTTTTAACAGTAGGGGCGGACTTAAATGTCCGCCCGAGTGCGGGCAAATAAACATTGCGTATCAAATTAAACATTTGAACGTGAACAAGCGTTTGCTCACGGGCGCACATTACAGTGCGCCCCTACAGTGTAAATCAAACCTATACTAAGTAAAACTAACGTTTCCTAACAGTTAACGGCGAAGCCTCTTAACGTTTGCGGAGCAAACTCTTAACGCTTGCGAGCAAGCTCTTAACATTCACGAAGTGAATTCTTAACTTACTTGCTCGCAGCCTTTACAATAGCCGCGAACTTTTCGGCAACGAGCGAGGCTCCGCCGATAAGACCGCCGTCAACGTCGGTTTTTGAGAGAAGCTCGTCGGCGTTTCCGTCGTTCATAGAGCCGCCGTACTGGATTGTAACAGCGTCAGCGGCGGACTGATTGTAGAGCTTTGCGAGCTGAGCGCGGATAAACGCGCAAACCTCCTCAGCCTGGTCGGCAGTAGCGGTTTTGCCTGTGCCGATAGCCCAGACAGGCTCATAAGCGATAACTACGTTTTTGAGCTCTTCCTCGGAAACATCCCAAAGGTCAAGCTTAATTTGGCGCGCGATAACCTCCTCGGTGATGTCGCACTCGCGCTCCCAAAGCAGCTCGCCTACGCATACAATCGGCTTTAAGCCCGCGGCAAGAGCGGCCTTTGTCCTCTTGTTAACGGTTTCGTCGGTCTCGCCGAAGTACTGGCGCCTTTCGCTGTGACCGAGCACAACGTACTCTACGCCGATTTCCTTGAGCATACCTGTTGAAATTTCGCCTGTGAATGCGCCGCTTTCCGCCCAGTGGCAGTTTTCAGCGCCGATTTTTACGTTTGTGCCCTTTGTCGCCTCAACAGCGGCGGCTATGTCAACGTAGGGAACGCAGGCGATAACCTCGCAGTCCGCGTCGGCTACGAGAGGAGTGATCTGATTGAGCAGCGCGGTGGCTTCCGAAGGAGTTTTGTTCATCTTCCAGTTGCCGGCGATGATAGCTTTTCTTTTTGCTTTATCCATAATTATAATTCCTTTCTCGAATAATAATATTATAAATACAGGCGCGCACACTAAAGCGCGCGCCTTTTTAGGTCAATAATTGATTTGAAATCACTTGTCGGCGATAGCGGCGATACCCGGGAGGGTTTTGCCCTCGAGGTATTCAAGAGAAGCGCCGCCGCCTGTGGAGATGTGGCTCATCTTGTTGGCAAAGCCGAGCTGGATTACAGCAGCCGCGCTGTCGCCGCCGCCGATGATTGTTGTGGCGTCGGTATCGGCAAGAGCCTTCGCAACGGCGATTGTGCCCTTGGCGAGCGTGGGATTCTCAAATACGCCCATAGGTCCGTTCCAAACAACGGTCTTGGCGTTTTTAACAGCGTCAGCGAAGAGCTCCTGAGTCTTGTCGCCGATGTCAAGGCCTTCCATATCCGCGGGGATAGAATCAACGTCAACAACCTCAACGTCGATAGGACCGTCGATGGGATCGGGGAAGTCGGCAGCGATTGTGGTGTCGATGGGGAGAAGGAGCTTTTTGCCGAGCTTTTCAGCCTTTTCAATCATTTCCTTGCAGTAGTCAAGCTTGGTGTCGTCAACGAGCGACTTGCCGACCTCTTTGCCCTGAGCCTTGAGGAAGGTGTAAGCCATACCGCCGCCGATGATAAGCGTGTCGCACTTTTCGAGCAGGTTGGAGATAACGTTGAGCTTGTCGGCAACCTTTGCGCCGCCGAGGATTGCAACGAAGGGGCGCACGGGGTTTTCAACAGCGTTGCCGAGGTAGTTGATTTCCTTCTGCATAAGGTAGCCTACGGCAGTTTCCTTGATGTGGTCGGTAACGCCCACGGTTGAGCAGTGAGCGCGGTGAGCCGAGCCGAAAGCGTCCATTACGAAAACGTCGGCGAGAGAAGCGAGCTCCGCAGAGAACGGCTCAAGGTTTTTGGTTTCTTCTTTTCTGAAGCGTGTGTTCTGAAGAAGCACAACGTCGCCGTCCTTCATCTCGGCAACAGCCTTCTTCGCGTTTGCGCCTACAACCTCATCGTCGTCGGCGAATACAACGTCCTGACCGAGAAGCTCGGAAAGACGTACAGCCGCGGGAGCAAGGCTGAACTTCTCCTCGGGACCGTTCTTGGGCTTGCCGAGGTGAGAGCAGAGGATAACCCTGCCGCCGTCGTTAATAAGCTTTTTAATTGTGGGAAGAGCCGCTGTGATTCTGTTGTCGTTGGTGATAACGCCGTCCTTGAGGGGTACGTTAAAGTCAACTCTGACAAGAACCTTTTTGCCCTTTACATTGATGTCGTCAACAGAAACTTTGTTTAGCTGCATAATTATACATCCTTTCGTTTGTTAAAATTGAATTTTTTACATTCATATATATTATACAACGAATTGGTAATTATTACAATAGAAAAACAGAAGAATTAATAAAAAAAGGAAGAAGGAATAAGTTGAAAGTTGGAATTTTCAACTTTCCATTTTCAATTTTCAACTTGTTACGTCCGCCCAGCGGTGGCGGTGAAGCTCGCCTTTGTTCAAAAGCTCGGGGTAGTCCCACTGCCTTAGCACCTCGTAAACCGCGATTGCGGCGGAATTTGAGAGGTTAAGGCTGCGCGCCTCGTCAATCATCGGAATCCTCAGCGTTTGCTCGGGGTACTTCATCAAAAGGTGCTCGGGCAAGCCGCGGGTTTCTTTTCCGAATAACAGGTAGCTGTTGTCGGGGTAGCTGACGTCGGAATGGCGGTGAGTGCCCTTTGTCGAGAAGAAAAAGTAGCTTCCGCCCTTTGTTTTTTCAAAAAAATCGTCGAGGTTGTCGTAGTAGGTGATGTCGAGTAGGTGCCAGTAGTCCAGTCCCGCGCGTTTAAGCTTCCTGTCGTCGGGCTCAAAGCCGAGCGGACGGACAAGGTGGAGCGCCGCGCCGGTCGCCGCGCAGGTGCGCGCGATGTTGCCTGTGTTTTGCGGGATTTCAGGCTCTACAAGCACAATGTTTAATTTTGCCAAAATTTGTCATTCCTTTTTTGTAAAATACTTAATCGTTTATTCTATTTTAATTGACAAACAATAATATTGCAAGTTTTTTGCTTGTATTTTTAAAATGAATTAGTATAAGGTTTTGTAAAAACGCAGGGTATGGCTTTGAACTGCCCGCGGAGAAAAGGGGATTTATTTTCTGTCCGCGGCTTCAATACCATACCCGTAAAATAGGAGATAAAAAAACGGAGGTGATGTTATGAACAAGTCAGTTATGAATATGGTTAAAGGCGCGGCAATCGGAATGGCGGCGGGAGTCGCGGTCGGATATATGGGCAAAAAGGCTGCCGACGAAAACCCGAAGCTGAAGAAAAAGGCTAACCGTGCGTACAAGGCGTTTGAAAATATCGTCGATACCGCGCAGTATATGTTTAAATAAAGTCGCCGTTGCAACAGATCCCTGCGGTGTTAAAAAGTCGTTTTTGCTGTCGGGAATCCGAGGTAAATCAAACCGCCGAGGTTTCTCCTCGAGTAGCGGTGTCGCCGCCGCGACCGTTGCGACGGTTCGCAAATCGGGAAGATAGGTCGGCAGAGGTGTAATTATGGGTTGCCTGACAGCGAAAAGGCATAATCAGCTGCAAAATTACCGCAAATGTAGTTGTAAAAACGGGCGGACACACAGGTCCGCCCCTACGGGGTTAATACTATTATCAAATAAAATCCTTTAACATCTGTTGCGTAAAATTCCGCATAACTGCGTTGTCGTCCTCGGAATCCGACAGGATTCCTGCGTCCTCCGCCTTGTTCTGCGAAATTTTCCACTAACATCTGTTTTAAAGCATTTTAATTGAAAAAAGTATAAAAAGTCGTTTTTGCTGTCGGGAATCCGAGGTAAATCAAACCGCCGAGGTTTCTCCTCGAGAAGACCGCGGGGGCACCCCGCCGCCGTTGCGACAGATCCCAACGGTGTTAAAAAGTCGTTTTTGCTGTCGGGAATCCGAGTTAAATCAAACCGCCGAGGTTTCTCCTCGAGTAGCGGTGTCGCCGCCGCGACCGTTCGACGGTAAAACAGAGCAGTGTGCCTACTCATAGCACACTGCTCTGTTGCCGGTTCAAATGTTTAAGAAAATGAACAGATGAGTTTTTATTTTAATATTGCAAAAATGCTCAGTTAACGGGGATTACCGGAAGTTCATCCTCTTCAAGGCTTGTTCTGATAACATCCTCGGGTTGGAATTTGATGATTTCCAACTCAGTTTGCTCATACTTGTCTTTCATAGAAATACATCCTTTTTTATTTGAAATATTCCAATGCCGCCTGCCAGTACCAATACAGCGCCTTGACTGTGTTTTGCAGATTTTCGTCCTGCGAGGGGTCATCGAGAACGTTCTTGCAGTAGTTCAGCGGGCTGTAGCTGACTGTTGCGCCGTTCACGTTTAATTCGATTGTATCTCCGATATGCGACGCCTTGATTCCCCTGATACGCGCAATCTGATATTGTCCTGTTTTGTCTGTTTCAACAGTGTAGTTATCGCAGGAGAATGTGAGCGTTTCGTCGCTGATGAAGTAGAGCGACAAGGTGGTTTCGGATTTCAGCGAGAGCGACGCTCCCGGGAAGCTTGTTCCTTCGGGAAGCGCGTCGAAAACAGGAGCGTCAACGTTAATCGTTACGTCGCCGAGCTTCCTTTCTTCTTCGGGAAGGTCTTTGTTCGCGAGCTCGTCGGTACGCTTGTCAAAGTGAATCTGCGAATACGCGCCGTAGTTGAGCATTGCCTTTACCGCCGGAGCGGCTTCCTTGTATTTTTGGTCGTCGTCGGCGTGCGCCAACAGATAGTCGGCGTAGTCCTTGACGGAGAAAGCGTACTCCATACTCTCTTTGTCGCCGTAGAAAATCTGCGCCTTAACCTTTGCGGTCATTTCCTTTGCGGCAACCTGACATTTGAATACATAGTAGGTTTTGCCGTCGGAGGTAACCTTTCTCGCGTTATTTACATTAATCTCCTGAGTGGCGGGTTCGCCGTTCTTAGGGATTATGAAGCGCATATAAGCGGGATCGCTCTGAATAACTCTGTCGGACAAATCCATATAGAAGTTGAGTCCGATGTCGCCTTCAAGCGACAGAGAGTAACCTATCAGTGTTACGTCGGGAATTGTCCGTGCGTCTGTGTAGGTTTTGCCGTACATCTCTGCCGCCGCGGTATAGGTGACTGAGTCGTCCGCGGGTTCGCTTGTAACAGCCGCGTCAACAATTTCCTGATGCTTGCAGCGTGCGTCGGCGCAGGTAAAGGCCGCTGTCGCGCTGCTGAAATCGTCAGCCCAAGTCCAGGTTGGTTCGCCGTAGATGTGATTGTCGGTGAAAATGCAGCTGAAACTTGTTGAGCCGAGATATTCATACCTGAATTTTGTCGCGTGCTTGAGATTGGCGGTTACCTTCATATTGTTGAAGATAGAGTTGCCGTTATTTATAGCGCCCTCGTAATCAAGGTCAATATCAATATTGTAGTCGTGGCGGCTGTTTGCCCATGAGAAAGCGTAACTGCCGATTTCCGAAAGGCCCGAGGTGTTACCCGTTACCTTGGCTACCTGTACGGCATAGAATGAATATGGTGTAATTTTAGTGATATTCTCGTTCAGCACAAGGGTAAAGGTCGGAGTACCCTGCGGCACTACTCTGCAATTAACAAAGCCTGAATTGACGTCGTTGCCGAGGACGGTAATCTTCTTGCCGTTAAAGGTTTTGGGGATTACAAGCTCGGTTAAGCTTTCTGTCGGACCTGTGTAGTAGTTAATCTGATATGTGCCGTTTAAAAGCATGTTGAAATCAAAGTACGAAAGGTCAAGCGAGCTGAGCTCTTCGCCCATGCTGTCGTCCGCTGTGACCGGGTAATTCCTGCCGTTAATCACGTAATGCTCAACCGCGCCGAGGATATACGCGCCGTTTTCGTCAATATAAGGCTCTACGCGTTCAACGTAGGTTGCCTGCTCAAACTGAGCCGTGTAGGTTGTGTCGCCTGTAACAGCGCCGACCTCGGGAGACCAGCCCGAGAATAAGTATTTGTACTGCGCGTCGCCCGCTTTTTTCGGGGTTCCTCCGCTGTAAACCGGGGTTGTTCCGAAGGGAACATTACCGTTGATTTCAAGAACCGTGCCGTCGTAGTTTTTCCAGGTTACCGTTACGTTATCTAATTCAAACGAGGCTTTGACAATAACACAGGCGTTGGGCATTGTAAAGGTGCGGGTGCTGCCGCTGCCGCTGAGCTCTATTGAAGCTGCCTGCTGGGTTCCGTAGGTTTCAACCGTTATGTTTTTCAGATGACAATGCTCGTCGGGAGCGATGTTAAGCGTTACGGTTTCTCCCGGATTTGCGCTTGCTTTATCGGAGGTTACCGTACCGTTGGTAATGCTGCTGTCAATAATTATTTTTGGCTTTGCTGAATACACAGCCGTGTACACAATATCTTCCGTAACGCGAGTGATTTCGGGAGACCAGCCTGAGAAAATAAAGTCGTAATACTCTCCGCTGTCATTTGTTGGGGTTTCTCCGTTGTATTCGGGGATAGTACCCTCTAAAGCCTCGTCGGTTTCAAGTATCTCGCCGTTGTAGTTCTTCCACGTTACCGTGTATGTTGAAGTATTATACGGAATAAGAGTTTTGCTATTCAAATTTTCCGCCTCAACCGCGCCTGCATAGAATTTATCGGAAGCGTTATCTTTATTCCTGAACGCCTTTTGAAGAGTAATATCTCCCAGATAGCAGTTGGAATAAATGCTGTCGCTGTCAAAATTATTCCAGCTAAGGCTGATTGCCGTAGCTTTATCGGCGTCGTTTCCGCTGCCGATGCCTGCGGCGTCTGAGCCGCCCGAAGCGGTGATTTGACCGCCGTTTATTGTGATTGTGCTGCTGTCGTGCGAGGCGAAATTTCCGGTGCCGATGCCTGCGGCGTTCAAGCCGCCCGACGCGGTGATTTGACCGCCGTTTATTGTGATTGCGCTGTTGGCATTAGAGGCATATCCTGTGCCGATTCCCGCTCCGCCGGTGTTGTAGGACAAAGCTGCCGAGCCGCCCTGCGCGTTAACCGTACCGCCGTTTATTGTAATTGTGCTGTCTGTTCTGCTGTTATATCCTGCGCCGATTCCCGCGGCGTCCGAGCCGCCCTGCGCCGATAAAATGTTACCGCCTTCAATTTTTACCGTGCAGCCGCCGGAGTTTCCGCCGCCGATGCCCGCGGAGTTTTTGCCGCCTGTCGCGGTAATC
>CAJOLF010000071.1 GCA_905235295.1 uncultured Ruminococcus sp.
GGTAACGACAACCTCGTAAGCCTTTTCCTCGCCGAGCCACTCAAATTCCTTGAGCATTTCGGCTGTGGTTCTGAAAAACAGCGGAGGTTGTTTTTCGGCGTCGGTGTAGTTTTGGGACGCCTGCAGAATTTTTCTGTAATCGCTGTCCTGCGGGTCCATAAAGTGAACGTCGCAGGTCGCGCACACGGGCTTGCCGAGCTCCTTGCCGAGCTGAATGATTTTTTCGTCTATTTTCCTTAGCTCGCCAACGTCTTTGAATATTCCCTCGCGCAGCATAAAGGCGTTGTTGCCCGAGGGCTGAATTTCAAGATAATCATAGAATGAGGCAATCTTTTTTACCTCGTCCCACGACGCGTTTTTGAGCAGGCTTTTATAGAGCTGTCCCTCGCAGCACGCCGAACCGATTATCAGCCCTTCCCTGTGCTTTATAAGCATACTTTTGAGTATTCTGGGCTTTTTATAAAAGGTATCAAGGTGGCTGTAGGAAATCAGCTTGTACAAATTTTTTAAGCCGACCTTGTTTTTGGCAATTATTATTTGGTGGTACGACGGCAGCTTTTTTTGGTCGCCGCCGGCGATTTTTGTATTTATATCCTTAGTGTTGTTAATCTGATAGTCGTCTTTTAGGCGTTGACATAAACTGATGAAAATTCTTGACAGAATCTCGGCGTCGTCCGTCGCGCGGTGGTGGTTAAACTTGCCGAGCTTTAGGTAATCCGCGACCGTGTCAAGCTTTACGTTCTTAATATCCGGCAAAACCGCCCGGGAAATCGCTACGGTATCTATTGAAGTGTAGTTGTATTCAACTCCCATATTCTCGCAAGCCTTGCGGATAAACGAGGTGTCGAACGGAGCGTTGTGAGCGACAAGCACGTTGTCTTCCGCGAATTTGAGAAAAGCGGAAACCGCCTCGCTCTGTGACGGAGCGTCCTTTACCATATCGTCTGTTATGCCTGTGAGAGAAACGATGTTTTGCGGAATAGGCATTTCGGGATTTGCGAAGGTTGAAAATGTATCAACAACCTCGCCGTTGACAACCTTTACCGCGCCGATTTCAGTAATCTTATCGCTGAGAGGAGAAAGCCCTGTTGTTTCAATATCAAAGCAGATAAACGTGCCGTCAAACGGGGTGTCGGCTGTACCCGATACGGACTCCACGAGGTCGTCAACAAAATACGCCTCGGTGCCGTAGAGAATTTTGATTTTTTCGCCGTCCTTATTAATCTTGTCGGCGGCTTTAAGCGCGTCGGGAAATGCCTGGGCAACGCCGTGGTCGGTTATGGCAATCGCCTTGTGCCCCCACTGATACGCCCTGTTGACAAGGTCGCCCGCAGAGGTAATCGCGTCCATTTGCGACATATTGGTATGCAGATGAAGCTCAACGCGCTTTTCGGGAGCTTTGTCAACTACCTTAACCTTTTCAGCGGTGCCGATTGAGCGCGCGTTAACAACAAGCTCTCCCGCGTATTTGTCATACTCAACATCGCCCATTACGGCGATTGTGCTGCCGTTTTTGAGGGTATCGAGCACGGCGGTATCCCTGACGGAATTGAAAACCTTTACGGTTGTTGAGCCTGTGTAGTCGGTGATGTCAATGTTGAAAATATTTTTATCTCCCGAGCGGGTGACGCGTTTATCTATATCAAAAATATCGCCCCAAATCAGAACCTTTCCGCTGTCGTCGGCAATAGAGCTGATCGGAACAAGCTTGCCCCTGAGACTTCTGCCGTAAAGTGGCTTGACAGAGGACTCAATAAGCCGCGGAGTCGCGAATTTTCCATCGCGAATTTCAACCTCGGTAACGGAATTTTCCTGCTGCTTCTTCCTTACGCTTTCGGAGGCTTCCTCGTCCGCGTCGAAAATTTCCGCCGCTTTGCTGATGTTTTCGCGCTTTACCTGCTCCTCGGCGTTTTTGATTGCCATACGGTAATCCTCGTTCATTTCGGTTACTTCAAAAACGCCTGTGTATTTTATATTGAGCGAGAGCGAAAACTGCTCCCTGATTAAATCCGCGAGAACCTTATCAAACTGCTTCGCGTCGAGCAGAGCCTTTCCGCCGTTTTGGAGAGAAAGAATCAGGTCGTTTCCCTCGTAGGTTACCTCGGCGTTGTTAAGGGTGCCGTTAATGCTCGGCATCTCCCTTTTTACGGTTGAATAGAGGCTTTGAAAATAATCCGCCGAAAAAAGTCCAGGACTGTACCTCGGTTTGATTATAACTGAGGAATTGAGCGCCTTTGAAAAAAGCTTTTCGCTTTTTATCAGCTCGTCATAAGGTATGAGAGTATCGAAGCGGACGTACAGCGTGATTATTCGTACCTCGTTGATAATATTTACATTTAATACCTCTCCGTTTTTGACCGCGCCGCTTATTTTATCGCAGTCCGGAAAGGATGAAAACAAACTTCCTAAATTACTCATATACTTCCTTTTAAAGCTTGTTCACCTCATCAATCAGGGCGTCAACAAGCCGGTCTTCGCTGACCTTGTAAAGTACCTCGCCTTTTTTGAAAATAATGCCGCAGCCGTCTCCGCCTGCAATTCCTATGTCGGCTTCTCTGGCTTCTCCGGGGCCGTTTACAACGCAGCCCATTACCGCGACCTTGATGTTTTTGTCACACCCGCGCAGGCGTTCCTCAACCTCGCCCGCGATTTTGACAAGGTCAATTCTTGTTCTGCCGCAGGTCGGGCAGGACACAAACTGAATCCCGTCCTTTTTGATATCAAGCGCCTTGAGAATATCATACGCCGCGTAAACCTCGCGGACGGGGTCGGCAGTCAGCGATACGCGGATTGTGTCGCCTATTCCCCTTAATAAGAGCGAACCGATACCGGCGGAGGATTTTATAATTCCCATACGCTCGGTTCCTGCCTCGGTAACGCCGAGGTGGAGAGGATAATCACAGCGCTGAGCGGCAAGCTCATACGCCTTAATCATATTTGAAACGGTTGAGCTTTTCATTGAAAGCACAATATCGTTAAAATCGAATTTTTCAAGGAGCGAGGCGTGATAAAGCGCGCTGTCGCAGAGCGCCTCGGGAGTCGGATGACCGTACTTTGCCAAAATCTCCTTTTCAAGCGAGCCTGAGTTGACGCCGATTCGAATGGGGATTCCCCTTTGTCTGCAGGCGTCAGCTACCGCCTTTACCCTGTCGTCGGAGCCGATATTGCCCGGGTTAATGCGGATTTTGTCGATGCCCGCCGCGCACGCTTCAAGCGCGAGCTTGTAATTAAAATGAATGTCGGCGACAATGGGTACGCTTACGGCTTCCTTTAGCGCGGGAATTAATTTTACCGCGTCAGTATCTGGAATTGCCGCGCGGATAATTTGGCAGCCTGCCGCTTCGAGCGCCTTTGCCTGCTTTACCGAGCCTTCGATATCCGTTGACGGAACGTTAAGCATTGACTGGACGCTAATTTGCGCGCCGCCGCCGATTAAAACATTGCCCGCCTTAACCTGAATTTTGCTGCCCATTGCCTTCTCCTTTGCTATATTGACGGGAAGTTACCCGTTATAAGCTGCCAAATATCCTTGACAGAGATTACCGCTATAAATAAAAGCAATATTGCCAAGCCTGCTCCGTTTACGATATACTCAAACTTTTTCGGTATGGGCTTGCGGAAAATTGCCTCTATCAGTAAAAATACAAATCTGCCGCCGTCAAGCGCCGGGAACGGAAGCATATTTACCACTCCGAGGTTGACGGTGATTAGAGCCATTATTAAAAAGATATTGTTTACCGCGTCGCCGAAGCTTGTTTTAAGTCCCTCGGACGCGACCATTGAAACCGCCTTTGTCATACCGACGGGACCCGAAAGGTCGTTGAACGAAAATCTGCCCTGAACAAGCATTATAAGCGACTGCCAAACGGTTTTTGCAAGCGTAAGAGTTTGTGAAACAGTCTGCTCGATTACCGTGCCAAAGGTTTTTTCTATCGGTTCTACATAAAAATCCACCGCAACTGAGGGCTTGTCGTTTTCCCTGTCCTCATCGCTTGCGTAGTAGGAAAAGAATTGAACGCCGTCAAGCTCGGTTTTCTGTCCGTTTCGCTCAACCGTTACGTCCGCCGTAAAGCGGCGGCGAACATCACGCTGTTCAATCTCGGGATACTTGTACTTTGTTTTGTCTGTGATGCCGAGCGAAGAATAAACGCCGTCCACGGTTTCTTTTAAAAATCCGTAAGCCTGTTCCTTGGACTCCGCCTTGTTGATTTTTGAAGCTCCCGACTTCAGAATGTCAGCAACCTTGTTAACCTCGTCGTCGGTGAGCTCTCTGCCGAGCAATTCGGTGCTGTTGACAAGATTAACGCAAAGCGCGTTAGCCTCATAGGCGCAGTCCTGCTTGTAGACAGTCAACGACGACGGGTCTACATCTTTGCATTGCAGAGTTTGAATCGCGAACTGCAAATCCTTTACATTCCAGATTGAATATCCGTCTATTTCTACGATTTTGTCGCCCTTTTCAAGTCCGCTGTTCGCCGTGAAGGAATACGGAACGAACTGGTCTATGGTTGTAGATTCGTAGCCCGGCATCTGAACAACGACAACAAACATCAAAATAAAGCCGAGAACCATATTCATAAACGCGCCGGCAACAATGATAATCATTCTTTTCCAGATTTTCGCATTGACAAAGGCGCGGGGATTTTCGCTTTCCTCATCCTCGCCCTCCATGGCGCAGTAGCCGCCGATTGGAAATGCTCTGAGCGAATACTGAGTTTCGCCCTTGGTGAAGCTTAAAATCTTCGGTCCCATTCCCAGCGCGAACTCGTTAACCTTAACTCCCGACTTTTTAGCCGTTATATAATGCCCGAACTCGTGGGCAAAAACGATTAATTCAAATAATAATACTCCGATTACTATAAGCGCAATTATCATTAAAATTTGCATTAGATAAAAGTCAACTCCAAATTAAAATTACCGCAAAATTCTAAATTAGTTTACCCTTTCCTTTACATATTGCCGAGCAAGACTGTCGGCGTTCAATACGTCCTCAATAGTTTTCGGCACAAAATTGCTTACGTTTTGTACCGCGCCCTCTACCAGCTCGCCGATGTCGAGGAACTTGATTTTGCCGTTTCTGAACAGCATATTTGCTTCCTCGTTGGCTCCGTTGGCGATTGCCGTAGCAGCGCCGCCCATACTAAGAGCGGTTTTGCAGGCGTTAAGGCACTTGAAGGTTTTATAATCAGGCTCAAAGAAAGTGAGCTTTCCGATTTGAGCAAGATTAAGCTCCGTTACGGGAGATTCAAAGCGGCTGGGATATGTAATCGCGTACTGAATCGGGATTCGCATATCGGGAACACCGAGCTGAGCGATTACCGAATTATCGGTGTATTCAATAAGCGAATGGATTATGCTCTCGCGGTGAACAACAACGTCTATATCGTCGGCGCTTACGCCGAAAAGCCTTGCCGCTTCAATTATTTCAAGCCCCTTGTTCATCATTGAGGCAGAATCTATTGTGATTTTCGCGCCCATACTCCAGTTGGGGTGATTGAGCGCCTGCTCGACGGTTACGCCTCGGAGCTCATCGGCTTTTTTGCCGAAGAAAGGTCCGCCCGACGCTGTTAAAATCAGCTTTTTGAGCGCCTTGTTATCGGGCATACCCTGCAGGCACTGGAAAATTGCCGAGTGCTCGCTGTCTACGGGCAACAGCTTTACTCCGTTGCGCCTGACCGCGTCGGTGACTAAATCTCCGCCCGCGACCAAGGTTTCCTTATTGGCGAGAGCGATGTCCTTTTTTGCTTCGATTGCCGCCATAGTAGGCTTCAGTCCTACCATTCCGACAACCGAATTGAGAACCAAATCGGCGCTTTCAGAGGTTGCGGCAGCAATAAGTCCGTCCATTCCCCCAAGCACCGTTGTGTCGGTGTCCCTTAACCTGAGCTTTAGCTCGGAAGCCTTTTCCTCGTTGAACATTACGGCAAGCTCAGGGTTATATTTCCTGACCTGTTTTTCAAGCAAGTCAACATTTGAAGCCGCTGTAAGCGCGCAGACTTTTAGTCCGAGCATATCGACAACGTCAAGCGTTTGGGTGCCGATTGAGCCTGTTGAACCTAAAATAGAAATTGTTTTAATCATAATTTAACCTACGCTTAAAAAAGGTAAATATGCGTTTATTATCAAAACCATTGGCACTGTAAAAATTATGCTGTCAAAGCGGTCGAGCATTCCGCCGTGACCGGGGAAAATGGTTCCGTAGTCCTTGATGTTAAGGCTCCTTTTAATCAGCGAGAAGCTGAGATCGCCCACGATTGAAAGCACGGCGTCGAACACGCCGATGATTATTAACGGAATAAAGTGGATTTTAAGGCTCGGCGTGATAACGAATTGAAATAAAAATCCCATTCCGACAGCCGCGAGAATACAGAAGAATACTCCTCCGATTGCGCCTTCAACAGTCTTTTTTGGGCTGATTTCCGGACAAAGCTTGTGCTTGCCCATTGTCGATCCTACGAAAAAACCGCCCGCGTCCGCCATCCACGGCAGCAAAAAGGTCAATACCAGAAAAAAGCTGAGGCTGAGTCCCGTTCTGCACAAATAAGCGATTGAGCCTGTGCCGAAGGAAATCAGCATAGTTCCGACAAGAGCGTATGTAAGGTCGGAATATGCCAATTTATCATGCTTGAATATAATAACAAGAAACTCGGTGATTATTAAGGCGAAAACCAAAACGTAAACTAACGCTGTTCCCTCAAGAAGGCACATTCCTATGCCGAACAGGACGCAGGGTACAGATACCGCGTAGTTATTGAACATTTTGTTGCCGTACAAATACTCGCCGATCATAATTGCGGTTACCAAAGCGAGCGTTATGTTGATTAGCGGATTCCACAGCTCTGAAAAAAGAATTATAAAAAATACAAACGGTATTCCGATTGCGGCTGTGAGTAACCTTGGTTTTAGAGATTTCATTAATATATCCTCGCATATAAAAAGTTAAGAACGAGTGGTTAAATCAGCGAACTTAATAAGCTTATACTCCGCCGTAGCGCCTGTTGCGCTGTGAGTAAATTCTGAGCGCCTCATCCATATCGGACTTTTGAAAATCCGGCCACAGCTTATTCATAATTACAAATTCGGTGTACGCCGACTGCCAGAGCATAAAGTTGGAGATTCTGTATTCTCCGCTCGGTCTTATGATTAAATCCGGATCGGGCTGTCCCGCCGTATAGAGATAATCTGAAACAAGCTGTTCGGAGATTTGTTCCTCCGTGATTTTTCCGTTTTGAACGTCTGAACATATATTTTTTACCGCTCTGACAATTTCGTCGCGGCTTCCGTAGTTCATCGCTATATTGAGAACCATTCCGTCCCTGTCCTTTGAGCACTCCTCGTTTTCAATCATAAGCGCCTGAAGCTCAGGGCTGAAGCTGCTTTTGTCGCCGATAAAACGGACGACAATATCGTCGTCCTTAAAGTCCGAAATCGCCTCTTTAAGGTAGGAGTCAAACAGCTTCATCAGCGCTCCCACCTCGTCCTCGGGGCGCTTCCAGTTTTCGGTTGAAAAAGCGTAGACCGTGAGGTATTTTATGCCGATTTCCGAACAGTATCTTGCGATTTTTCTAAATGTACGCGCTCCCTCGGTATGCCCTGCCTTGCGCGGAAGTCCGCGCTTTTTTGCCCAGCGGCCGTTTCCGTCCATAATTATTCCGACGTGCTGCGGCAATATTAGGCTTTCGGGCTGAGGTTCGCTTTTAGATTTCCAAAAAGCAGCCATATTAAAGCTCCAGAATTTCTTTTTGCTTATCGGCAGAAATGCTGTCTACCATTTTGATGTATTTGTCGGTAAGCTCCTGAGTCTTTTTCTCGGCGAGCTTGAGGTCGTCCTCTGTCAGCTCTCCTGACTTTTTCATTGCCTTGAGCTTGTCGATAGTATCGCGTCTTACGTTGCGGATTTGAACCTTTGTATCCTCGGCAATATGCTGAACGTCCTTTACTATTTCCTTACGTCTGTCCTCGGTGAGAGGCGGGAAAATCAGGCGAATAACCTTGCCGTCATTCATCGGGTTGATGCCGATGTCGGACATTTGGATTGCCTTTTCAATCTGCCTTAGAACAGAAGCGTCCCAGGGCTGGATTGTGAGGGTTCTTGCCTCGGTAACCGAAACGGCGGCAAGCTGGTTTACGGGAGTAGGCGAACCGTAGTAATCAACCTTTACCTTGTCAAGAACGGCGGGATTTGCCCTGCCCGCGCGGATTTCGGCATATTCCGTGCGGAGGTGGTCAATTCTTCTGCCCATTCTTTCTTCTGCTTTTTTGAGTTGTTCTTTCATACTTATGCCTCCTAAATATATTTATAGTCAAAATTTTTTTGTGAGTCAGCGGTTACTTTGTAACAATCGTTCCGATATTTTCTCCGCAAACAGCTCTGTAGATATTTTCGGGATCTTCAATGCTGAACACAAGGATTGGCAAGTCGTTGTCCTTGCAGAGCGCCGAAGCGGTGCTGTCCATTACTTCCAAATCCTTGTTGAGCACATCATGATAAGAAATTGTATCGTACTTTTTGGCGTTGGGGTTCTTTTTCGGGTCGCTGTCATAAACACCGTCTACCATTGTTGCCTTCATAATAACGTCGGCTTCTATCTCTACCGCTCTTAAAGCCGCGGCTGTGTCTGTGCTGAAAAACGGATTTCCCGTTCCGCAGCCGAAAATTACAACCCTGCCCTTGTTGAGGTGGCTCATTGCCTTGTTGCGGATATACGGCTCTGCTACCTGGCGCATAGAAATAGCGGTTTGAACCCTTACGTCAACTCCGAGCTGTTCAAGCGCGTCGCAAACGCCGAGGGCGTTGATTGTTGTGGCGAGCATTCCCATGTGATCGGCGCGGGTTCTGTCCATTTCTCCCGAGCTTCTGCCGCGCCAGAAGTTTCCTCCGCCGACTACAATGCCTACCTGTACGCCTGAATCAACACATTTTTTGATTGGTTCGCAGATTTTGAGCACTGTGTCAAAGTCAATTCCGTGCTTTTCCTGACCGGCAAGGGATTCGCCCGAGAGCTTTAGTAAAATTCTTTTATATTTTGGTTGCATACATAACACCCCATTGTCTATAATTATTTTAATTATACTATATATTGGAAATAAAGTAAAGAAAAAAGACTAATTATTTTTAGTTTAAA
>CAJOLF010000072.1 GCA_905235295.1 uncultured Ruminococcus sp.
GCATGGCCGGGAGCTAACATGGCAGAAACCATAGTAAACGGCTACGGCGAGACACAGTTCGTCATCACAGTTCCCGAAGGAGCTGTAGGCGTAATTGCCAACAACGGCAACGGCGCTCAGACAGAGGACATCACAGACTTTAGCTATACAGGATATTGGATGGATGGCTCAAAGAATAGCTTAGGTCACTATGTTGTTACTGGATATAACGCATAAAGGTTGTAATTAAACATATTAATTCAGCTTAAACGGAAGCGGAG
This sequence comes from uncultured Ruminococcus sp., assembly GCA_905235295.1. Classification (GTDB taxonomy): domain Bacteria; phylum Bacillota; class Clostridia; order Oscillospirales; family Acutalibacteraceae; genus Ruminococcoides. Next base: position 261 of record CAJOLF010000072.1, read on the forward strand.
CTTTGTGCTCCGCTTCTTTTTTGCGGTTTAGAAGGACTGTTCTGCTTTGAAAAAAATTTTTTATAAACACTTTACTTTGCTCACGATGTTGCCGACAAAATAATCTTTATGGACAACGGATACATCGAGAAAGAGGGAACGCCTCAGCAGGTAGTCGATAACCCGTCAAGTCCGCGCACACGTGAATTTTTGGCGCGGTTTATTAATACTATTAATAAAAACACAGGAGATAACGGAGTTTAAATTTCGTTATCTCTTTTTCTTTTTATTTTCTATTGAAAATAACATCATAAAATGGTATAATATTTCTAAGTATGCAGTATAATTAACATAAGTGCGTAAAAATGGCAGTAAAAAACGCAAATTTTTCATTGGGAGGCATAATTATGGCGATAAAAGTAACGCTGCTCGCCCACACACCGAATCCCGAACAAACAGTGGCAATGGCGGCAAAGCTTTGCTATTCTCCGTCGGATATAGAGAATATCCGCGAGGGCTTAACAGAGGAAAAAACGACCTCGTTCCTTAATATGCTCTCTGATTTGGGGCACGCAAGCCCCACAGAGCACGCTTCGTTTACCTTCGGAATCGAGGGGATTTCCCGAGCCTGCTCGCATCAGCTTGTTCGCCACAGAATCGCTTCCTACTCTCAGCAAAGTCAAAGGTATGTTGACGGAACAAAGTTTGATTTTGTAACCCCGCCCGAGATAGAAAAGAACCCCAAGGTTCTCGCCGCCTATACCAAGGCGCTCGAGGTTGAGGCAAAAGCGTACAAGGAAATTCGCGACAGCCTTGTTGCGGGCTATATTTCCGATTATCTCGGCGAGGAGCAGGAGGGTACCGACGAGGAGATTATGGAGCGCTTTAAGCTCAGCGACAAAAAGCAATACTCCGCGTTTTTGAAAAAAGCCAACGAGGACGCGCGGTTTATTCTGCCGAACGCCTCTACAACCAAAATTGTGTGCACCTTTAACGCGCGCAGCCTTAACAACTTTTTCGCTCACCGCTGCTGCAACCGCGCCCAGTGGGAAATCCGCGAGGTCGCCGAGCAAATGCTGCTTGAGTGCCTCAAGGTCGCGCCGACGCTGTTCAAAAACAGCGGACCTGCTTGCTTGTTCGGTCCGTGTCCGGAGGGCAGTATGTGCTGCGGAAAACAAAAGGAAGTCCGCCGAAAATACGGCAGACAGCCTTAAAGAGGTGCGTTATGAAAAGCAAAATTATCGTTATCGAGGGACTTGACGGCAGCGGAAAGGCGACCCAGACCGCCCTGCTCGCCGAAAAGCTCAGCGGCAGGGGATTAAAGGTAAGAAGGCTCGAATTTCCCGATTACCAAAGCCCAAGCTCATCGCTTGTAAAAATGTATTTGGGCGGAGAATTCGGCAGCAAGCCCGAGGACGTCAACGCCTACACCGCCTCTGCGTTTTACGCGGTAGACCGCGCGGCGGGTTACCTGAAAGACTGGAAAAAGGACTACCAAAGCGGAGCTCTGTTTTTGAGCGACCGCTACGCGACCTCAAATCTAATCTATCAGATGTCAAAGGTTAAGGACAGCGAGCGCGACGGCTTTATCGCGTGGCAGCAGGATTTTGAGTACGATAAGCTCGGACTTCCGCGCCCAGACGCTGTAATATATCTCGACGTTTCTCCCGAGGTTTCGCAAAAGCTGATGGAAAAACGCTATGGCGGAGATTCAAGCAAAAAGGACTTGCACGAAAGCAACCTAAGCTTTCTTTTGTCCTGCCGCAAAAGCGCGCTGTACGCCGCAAGGAAGCTCGGCTGGACGGTAATCAACTGTTGCAAAAACGGAGAAATCAAGTCGATTGAAACAATATCAGAAGAAATAGAAAAAGCGCTGAAAGAAGTTTTATGTTAGATTTTAAACCGCTTGAAAAGGCAAAAATTAAAGAATACAGCGGCTTTTACCGCGTTGATTGTGAAATCGGCTGCGAGGCGAATTTTGTCAGCGCCTACCTTTGGAATGAAGAGTATAAAATCAAGACGGCGATTTTTGACGGAACGCTGATTAAGGCGTATTATCGCGACGACGGCAGACTTTGGGGCTATTGCTTCCCGCGCGGGAAAAACGTCGGGGGAGCGATTGAAGCGATTTTTGAGGACGCCCGCGAGAACGGCAGAAAGCCGTATTTCGGCTATTTGTCCGCTTGGGAGCGCGCCGAGCTTGAACGTCTCTGTCCCGGTAAATACACCTTTGAGCCGAGCCCGTCAACTCAGGATTACATATATCTTACCGAAAATTTGGCAAAGCTTTCGGGTAAAAAATACCACGCGAAGCGCAACCATATTTCAAAATTTTACAGAACCTACACGGACGCGCGCGTTGAGCCGATAACTCCTTCAAACACAGGCGACGCTATGAGCGTTGTTGACCTTTGGTGCAGGGAAAACGGACTCAATCCCGACGAGCACCCCGAGCGCGCCGTAATTAAAGAGGCTCTTGAAAACCTTGAATTTTTTGAGCTGCGCGGAATGATTTTGTACGCAGGTCAAAAGCCTGCGGCTATGACGCTGGGCTCGGAAATTTCAAAGCTCTGTTTCGATGTGAATTTTGAAAAGGCTCTTGAGGATTTTGAGGGCAGCTATTCGGTGATAAACAATGAGTTCGCGAAAACCCTGACCGAATACAAGTACCTTAACCGCGAGGAGGATATGGGGCTTGAAGGGCTGAAAAAATCCAAGCTGTCCTACCACCCGGAGATTATTTACAAAAGATTCTACGGTATACCAAAATGACGGAAAAGCTGAGAAAAGCGAACGAAAGCGACTTGCGCGAGCTTAAAAAGCTGTGGCTTCGCTGCTTTGACGATTCCGAAAAAGCGGTAGAATTATTCTTTGAAAGAAATAAAAACATCTGCAACGCTTATCTTGCCGCCGAGGGCGAAAAAACAGCAGCCGCGGTATATTTTATAAATTGCGCTCTGAACGGCAAAAAAGCCCATTACCTCTGCGGAGCGGCAACCCTGCCGGAATTCAGAAAACGCGGAATAATGAGCCGCCTGATAGAATATGCATTAAACGACGCGGAAAGCAGGGGAGATGTGTTCTCCGTTTTACTGCCGGCGAACAGGGAGCTGTATGACTTTTACGGTCGGCTCGGCTACAAGCCCTGCTGTTCCGTTTGCGGCGCGGTCTTTGACCGAAGCGAGCTTGAATCGGATTGCGCCGACGAATTAAAAGCGGCGGAAAGTTCCGACTTTGAGCGTATCCAGCTTGAATGCCGCAAGAATAATTTTCTTTTACAGAATAATAACTTTATCGGTTTTGCAAAGAAATATTATTCCTGCTATGGCGTAAGGACTGCCGAAAGCCAAAACGCGCTTGCGTTTTTCGAGGAAGAAAACGGAGTATGCACAGTTTTCTATACAATTTATAATGATATAAAAGAATTAAAAACCCTCTTGCTGAAAAGCTCATCCGCAAAAAGCTTTGTTATTTTCGGCAAAAGCGGGGAAGATATTTTTAATAATTCTAATAAAGAAATAAAACCAAAAATCCACGGAATGGCAAAAGCGCTCAAACCTAACGAGCCGTTGCCGGACGATATATACATAGGAATTACAATGGAATGAGAGGTAAAATTTATGTTCTACTTATTTTTAGCGGAAGGCTTTGAAGAAACCGAGGCGCTCGCGTGCCTTGACGTAATGCGCAGGGCGAAGCTCAGCGTGCAGACCGTTGGGGTTACGGGCGAATTTGTAATCAGCTCGCACGGCGTTTGCGTAAAATCCGATATTTCCGCCGACGATATCGACTTTGAAGAAATCGAGGGAGCGGTTCTGCCCGGCGGAATGCCCGGCACACTTAACCTTGAAAACGACAAAAGGGTAATCGACTGCGTAAAATACTGCTATGAAAACGGCAAGCTTGTCGCGGCAATCTGCGCGGCGCCGTCAATTTTGGGGCACCTCGGAATTTTAGAGGGAAAAACCGCGACCTGTTTCCCGGGCTTTGAAAAGGAGCTTAAAGGAGCGAATCACACCGCCGCCCACACCGAGACCGACGGAAACGTAATCACCGCCAAGGGCGCGGGATGCGCCGTGGAATTCGGTCACGCGATTGTTGCAAAGGCGCTTTCAAAGGAAGCTGCCGACAAGGTGATTGAGGATATGCAATGCCTTTGATAAACGTCAGAGAGCGCAAGCGCGAGCTCAGAAATATGTACAAGCGAACGCGGGCGGCTATGCCAAAGGCGCTCAAAGCGGAGCTTGACCAAAGGCTCACGGAAAGATTTTTGGGGCTTGACGAGTACCAAAGCTGTGACACACTGTTTGCCTTTGTGTCGTCGGACATCGAGTGCGACACCTCAAAAATCATCAAAAACGCCCTCGAAACCAACAGGCGGGTAGCCGTTCCAAGGTGCCTGAAGCAGCGCGGAGAGATGGAATTTTACTTTATCAATTCCGCCGATGATTTGGAAGAGGGAATGTACGGAATTTTGGAGCCGATACCCTCAAAATGTGAAAGGGCAGAGGATTTTTCGCGCGGTTTGTGCCTTGTACCGGGGCTCGGATTTGACCTTGAGGGTTACAGGATTGGCTTCGGCAAGGGTTATTACGATCGTTTTTTGCAGAGGTTCGGCGGAACAACCGTCGGAATCTGTTACAATAAATGCACACAAAGCAAGCTTCCGAACGGAGCTTATGACAAAACGGTAGATATTCTGGTAACTGAGAAATTTATTAATCGCAGAGCGGTAAAGGAATGAGTTTATGAGTAATGACAACAATTACAACGGATTTGAGGAGCAGCGCCGCCGCAAGGCTGAGAACTTCAAGCTGAATATTCGCGACAATTATGACGACAACGGTTCGTCGTATTCCGCCGAAGCCGAGCCCGAGGAAATCAGCTCCTACAGCGGCGAGGAGGTAAAGTACCAAATCGAGCGCGAGTCCAAAAAATCGCTTAAAAAGCGTAAGAAGGAAGAAAAAAAGGAGCTTAAAGCCCGCAACAGGCGCAACCGCAGGATTTTCAGAATTACGTGGATTGTGTCTGTGCTGATTGTCGGCGCGATGGTAGCGGTGTATTTTATAACGGGTATGAACGACCTGCTCGCAATCAACCGCAAGGACGACTCCGCCGTAACGGTACAGGTGCCCAAGGACGCTGATATTAACACGGTAACAACCGCGCTCAAAAACAGCGGAGTAATTGCTGAGCCGAATTATTTTAAGCTTTACGCGACGATTACCAAGAACGACACCTTTTCTCAGGGTACATACGAGCTCAAAAAGAATATGGATTATCAGGCGATAATCACCAATCTTCAAGGCACGTCAAACCGCACCGATACAATCGAGGTAACAATCATCGAGGGACAAAACGTCCTCGAGATTGCGGACAAGCTTGAAGCCGAGGGAGCTTTGGGCGACAAGGCGAAGTTTTTGGAGCTGTGCAACTCAAATGAATTTGACGACGACTACGATTTTATCAAGAGCATACAGAATACCAAGGAACGTTACTATAAGCTTGAGGGCTATCTCTATCCCGATAAATACGAATTTTATGTCAACGAGGATCCCGCCAGCATAATCTATAAAATTCTCAATAACTACGAAAAGAGAATTTACGAAAAGCAGGCGTTTAACGGCTACGAAAAGCTCTATTCAGTCAATAAAATGCTCGAAAAAACCGAATCCGAATACAACCTTGACGAGATTATGACGATTGCGTCGATTATCCAGGCAGAGGCGGCTGATTCCGAGGATATGTACTACATTTCCTCAATTCTTCACAACCGTCTTAACGCGGACAGCGATATGGGCGTCAACTCGCTGGGACTGGATTCTACAAAATACTACCCCTACCGCAGTGAGGACAAGCTTCCCGCCAACGTCGGCTCAAACTTCAAAAGCCGCTACAATACCTACGACAACGAGGGACTTCCGCCGGGACCGATTTGCAATCCGGGTATGGAAGCGATTAAGGCGGCAATCTGCCCCAACGACACCAGCTACTTCTACTTCTGCCACGACAGCAGCGGCAGGGCATACTACGCCTCAACAATCTATGAGCACGAGGCTAATTTGGAGTATATTGAATAATGATTAATAAACCGGAAATTTTATCTCCCGCGGGCGATATGGAGTGCCTGCGCTCCGCTTTGGACTTCGGCGCCGACGCTGTGTTCCTTGCCGGCAAGATGTTCGGAATGAGGTCGTCACCCAAAAATTTTGACAGCGGCGACCTTAAAAAGGCTTGCGATTTGGCTCATTCTATGGGCAAAAAAATTCACGTCACCTGCAACATTCTTCCCAAGAACAGCGAGCTTGACGCTCTGCCCGGATTTTTGGAGTATGTTCAGGACTGCGGAGCAGACGCTTTGATAATCGCCGATATGGGAGTTTTGGAAGCGGCAAAACGCTACGCGCCGAAGGTGGCGCGCCATATTTCCACTCAGGCGGGAGTAACAAACTACGCCGCCGCCAACGCGCTCTACAATCTGGGAGCGTCAAGGGTTGTGCTGGCAAGGGAGGTTCCGCTTTCCGAGATTGCGGAAATCCGCGCCAAAACCCCCAAGGAGCTTGAACTTGAATGTTTTGTTCACGGAGCGATGTGCGTTTCGTTTTCGGGCAGGTGCCTGATTTCAAGCTACCTGACGGGGCGTGACGCCAACCACGGCGACTGCGCTCAGCCCTGCCGTTGGAAGTATCATCTTTACGAGGAAAACCGCGAGGGTCAGTTCTTCCCTGTTGAGGAGACCGACGGCGGAACCTTCCTCTATAATTCGCGCGATATGTGTATGATAGAGCACATTCCCGAGCTTGTCAGGGCGGGTGTTTCGAGCTTCAAAATAGAGGGCAGGGCAAAGTCAGCCTACTACGTTGCCGTGACGACCAACGCTTACCGCCACGCGCTTGACGATTACTTTGCCGAGGGCGAAAATTACACCCTAAAGCCCTGGATTAAAGAGGAGCTTGAAAAAATCAGCCACCGCGAATACAGCACAGGCTTCTACTTTGGAGAAGAACCCGGACAGACCACAGACAACGGGGGATATATCCGTCACTACGATGCTGTCGCGGTCTGCGAAAAAAGCGTTGACGGCACAACGTCGGTAATCTCACAGCGCAACAAATTCTACACAGGCGACACTCTTGACGTTCTGCCGCCGGGCGGAGTTCCGTTCAACGTAAAATGCGTGTCGCTCACCAACGCCGACGGCGAATCGGTAGAAAGCGCGCCGCACCCGACAGAAACGCTTACTATGAAATCCGACCTGCCTGTTCCCGCGGGCTCGGTGCTCAGAAAAAAGCGCGATTAAACTTCAGTTTACAATGCTATATATCAAAAATATAAGGAGTAATAACAATGCAATGGACAGGATTAAACGAGCTTAGAGAAAAATATCTTGAATTTTTTGAGTCAAAGGGCTGCCTCAGGCTGCCCAGCTTTCCGCTTGTTCCCAAGGACGACAACAGCCTGCTGCTGATTAACAGCGGTATGGCGCCTATGAAAAAGTATTTTACCGGAGAGGTTACCCCTCCCAGAAAGCGCGTGACTACCTGCCAAAAGTGTATCCGCACGCCCGACATCGAGCGCGTAGGAATCACCGCCCGTCACGGCACATTTTTCGAGATGCTCGGCAACTTCTCCTTCGGCGACTATTTCAAGCACGAAGCCACCGCGTGGGCGTGGGAGTTCTTCACCAAGGTGCTCGAAATGCCCGAGGACAAGCTCTATGTTTCTGTTTATCAGGACGACGACGAGGCGTTCGATATATGGACAAAGGAGGTCGGCGTTGATCCGTCCCACATGGTTCGCCTCGGCAAAGAGGACAACTTTTGGGAGCACGGCTCGGGTCCCTGCGGCCCCTGCTCGGAAATCTACTTTGACCGCGGCGAGGAAAAGGGCTGCGGCAAGCCTGACTGCCACGTCGGCTGCGAATGTGACCGCTTTGTAGAGGTTTGGAACCTTGTTTTCACCCAGTTTGAAAGCGACGGCAAGGGCAACTACACTCCGCTTGACCACCCGAATATCGACACGGGTATGGGACTTGAGCGTCTCGCGTGCGTAATTCAGGGCGTAGACAACCTGTTCCTTGTTGACACCGTTCAAAATATTATGAAGCATATTTCCGAAATCACCGGAGTAAAATACGGTGAGGACGAAAAAAAGGACGTTTCTCTCCGCGTAATCACCGACCATATCCGCAGCTCAACCTTTATGATCGGCGACGGAGTAATGCCTTCGAACGAGGGCAGGGGTTACGTTCTGCGCCGCCTTATCAGGCGAGCGGCGCGCCACGGAAAGCTTTTGGGCTACAACGAGCCGTTCCTCTATAAGGTTTGCGACACCGTAATCAACGAAAACCTCACGGCGTATCCCGAACTTGCGGAAAAGCGCGAGTTTATCACCAAGGTTATCCGCGTTGAGGAGGAAAGCTTCTCTAAGACAATCGACCAGGGCTTCAAAATGCTGAAGTCGATTATTGATAATCGAAAAGTCAAAAAAATCAGCGGCGAGGACGCCTTTAAGCTGAACGATACCTACGGCTTCCCGATTGACCTTACCCGCGAGATTTTGAGCGAAAAGGGAATAAAGGTAGACGTTGAGCGCTTCCGCGAGCTTTTGAAAGAGCAAAAAAAGCGTTCGCGCGACGCCCGCAAAAACGCGGGAGCCGACGCGTGGATTAGCGATACAACCGACCTTTCGGATATTGAAAAGACCGAGTTCGTCGGATACACCGACCTTGAATGTGAGTCGGTTGTCACGGCGATTATAAAAGACGGCGAGCGCGCCGAAACCGCCGGAGAAGGCGAGAGCGTCGCGCTTGTCCTCAGCAAAACTCCGTTCTACGCCGAAAGCGGCGGACAGGTCGGCGACACTGGCGTGATTTCCGG
>CAJOLF010000073.1 GCA_905235295.1 uncultured Ruminococcus sp.
AATTCCTCGGGCTACCGCGAAAAATACTACGGAAAAACAGCCGATAATTACGCCGGGGTCGACGCGGTTACCGGCGCTACAATATCATCAAAGGCATACAAAAAGGCGATAGAAAACGCCTTTGAGGCATACAATCAGCTTGCAAAGGAGGCGAAGTAATTGAACACTCTGCAAAACTTTTCAAAGGGTTTGATAAAAGAAAATCCTGTTTTTGTTCTGGTGCTCGGCACCTGTCCTACGCTCGCCACCTCAACAAGCGTAATCAACGCTCTCGGAATGGGCGCGGCGGCAACCGTGGTTTTGCTCTGCTCAAATATCGTAATCTCCGCGCTGAGAAAAATCATCCCCGACAAGGTTCGTATTCCCTGCTACATCGTGCTTATCGCGGGCTTTGTCACCGCGGTTCAAATGCTCGTAAAGGCGTTCGCGCCTGCGCTTGACAAATCGCTCGGAATTTACCTGCCGCTGATTGTTGTTAACTGCATTATCCTCGGCAGAGCCGAGATGTTCGCCAGCAAAAACAAGGTGTTCGATTCCGCCGTCGACGGTCTCGGAATGGGCGCGGGCTTTACCCTCGCGCTGGTGCTTATGGCGACAATCCGCGAGGTTTTCGGCAACGGCACCTTTATGGGTATGCCGATTCCCGTGCTCAGCGAAAACCACATCTCAATTCTGACAATGGCTCCCGGCGGATTCCTTGTATTCGGTCTGCTGATTGCCGCCGTCAACAAATTCTCGGCAAATAAACCGCAAAAATCCGAATTCGGCTGCGCGGGCTGTCCGTCCGCCGAGCTCTGCGGCAAGCTTTCCTGCGAATCAGAAGCAAAGGAGGCGGCTGTAAGTGACTAAGCTAATCGTAATTCTGCTCTCAGCGGTATTTATCAATAACTACGTGCTGTCGCGGTTTTTGGGAATATGTCCGTTTTTGGGCGTTTCAAAAAAGCTTGATTCCGCTACGGGAATGAGCCTCGCGGTAATCTTTGTAATGCTGATCGCGACCGCCGTAACCTACCCGATTCAGTTTTATCTGCTCACGCCCAACAACCTCGAATATCTGCAAACCATAGTCTTTATCCTTGTAATCGCGGCTTTGGTTCAGCTTGTTGAAATCATACTGAAAAGGTATATGCCGTCACTGCACAAAAGCTTGGGCGTGTATCTTCCGCTGATTACAACAAACTGCGCTGTTTTGGGCGTTACAATCCTCAACGTTCAGGATTATCCCGTGAACGAAACCACGTCGTTTTTGTGGGGCTTCACCCAGTCAATGGTGAACTCGCTCGGAAGCGGCCTGGGATTTTTCCTCGCAATGGTAATGTTCTCGGGCGTCCGCTCCACAATCGAGGGCAGCGACGTTCCGAAAAACTTCAAGGGGCTGCCGATTACCCTGATAGCGGCGGCAATAACCTCGCTCTCGTTCCTCGGCTTCGGCGGAGTAATCGAGAACCTGTTCGCGTAACGGAGGTGCCTGATTATGAGTGAAATTTTGATGGCGGTAATACCCGTCGTAATAATCGGCGTAATCTGCGCCGCCGTGCTTGTTGTCGCGTCAAAGCTGATGGCGGTCAAGGAGGACAAGCGCTTCCCCGCGGTGCGCGAATGTCTGCCAGGCGCCAACTGCGGTGCCTGCGGCTACGCGGGATGTGACGGCTACGCCAAGGCGCTGTGCGAAAGCGGCGACGTTCCCTCAAACCTTTGTATTCCCGGCGGCGACGCTGTTGCGGCACAGCTCAGCGAGGTTTTGGGCGTAGAGTTTGCCGACACAATCGAGCAGGTGGCGGTTGTTCACTGCTCCGGCGACTGCGGACGCACGCAGGATAAGGTTGACTACTCGGGAATTGAAAGCTGCGCCGCGGCAAAAATGATGTACGGCGGCAAGGGAAGCTGCACCTACGGCTGTTTGGGCTTTGGCGACTGCCAATCGGCTTGTCCTCAGGGAGCAATCTGCATTGAAAACGGACTTGCGCGCGTAAGTACGCCTAAATGTATCGGCTGCGGACTCTGCGCTAAGGCGTGCCCAAATCACCTAATTTCCTTGGTTGACGACGTTGAACGCGTTGTGATTGCCTGCTCAAACAAGGACAAGGGCGCCTCTACGCGCAAGGTTTGCTCCGTGGGCTGTATCGGCTGCAAAAAGTGCGAGCGCGTTTGCCCCAACGGCGCGATAAAGGTGACTGATAACATCGCGGTTATCGACTACAAAAAGTGCGGCAACTGTCCCGACTTCGGCGTATGCGCCAAAAACTGCACCACGGGCTGTATCGTGCTGACAGACCTGAGCGGTATGCACAGGATGAAATAAATTTAAAATGATTCCGGCTGACTCAAATCTCAAATCGAGAAAGAGTCAGCCGTTTTTTGCCTTATACTAATTTCACTTTTTGTTAATACTAAAACAAATATCTAAAAATCTAAGGGCTTTTATTAAGAATTAATATTACCCGTCAATTCCGCTCAAAAGCTTATACAGCAGTCCGTGAAGCTGAGCCGCTTCTTCCGCGCTAAGGTTAAGGCACGAGCCTACCTCCAACGGAATGTCAAGAGCGTCCTGCCTGAGCGCTTTTCCGCTGCCGGTCAGCTCAACAAGCAGCACCCGCTCGTCCTCCGGGGAACGGTAGCGCCTGATATATCCCTTCTGCTCAAGGCTTTTGAGCACCGGAGTAAGCGTGCCCGAGTCAAGGTACAGCTTTTGACCGAGCTCCTTGACGCTGCAGCTTTCCCGCTCCCACAGCACCAGCATAGCGATATACTGGGTGTAGGTCAGGTTGATTTTATCAAGGTGAGGTCTGTACAGCTTTACGACCTCGCGCGCCGCCGCGTAAAGCGGAAAACACATTTGGTTCTCCAATTTTAACGGATTAAAATTTTTATCACTCATCTTAGCTCCTCAGCCCGCGTGCTCGCTGTTGTACGCTTCTCTGACGGCGCGCGCGAGCTGGTCGGCGCATGAGGTCGGTCTCGGTCCGCAGGTGTTGCCCTTCAGCTTTTCCTCAATCTGCTCAACCGTCATTCCGTCTACAAGCTTGGATACAGCCTTCAGGTTTCCGTTGCAGCCGCCCAAAAAGCTTACGTCGCTCACAACGTCGCCGTCAAGATTAAAGTTGATTTCCATAGCGCAAACGCCGTTTGTCCTGTATGTGTACTTCATTTTCTTTCCAACTCCTTATATATTATTAAAATTAAAGCAGCGCCGCGATTTTGTCGTCAAGCTTCTCGGGCGTCACCGTCGGCGCGAAGCGGTCAACAACATCTCCGTCTCTGTCAATCAGGAACTTTGTAAAATTCCACTTGATTTTGCTGCCCATAACCCCGCCTTTTTGGCTCTTGAGGTAGGTGTAGAGAGGAAGCTCGTTTTCGCCGTTAACCTCAATCTTTGAGAACTGCTTAAAGCTCGTGTTGTAGCGAAGCTGACAAAACGAAACGATTTCCTCGTTTGTTCCCGGCGCCTGATTGCCGAACTGGTTGCACGGAAAATCGAGAATCTCAAAGCCCTTGTCGCCGTATTTTTTGTAGAGCTTCTCAAGTCCCTCGTACTGGGGCGTAAAGCCGCAGCCCGTGGCGGTGTTTACAATCAGCAAAACCTTGCCCTTGTAGTCAGAGAGGTCTACTGTGTTGCCCTTCGCGTCCTTTACCTTGTAATCATATACTGACATAATATTACCTCCGTTTAATTTAATTGAGCTCAATTAAATTATACTCAAGCAGTCGCTGTTTGTCAAGTGTTTTCGCAAAAGTGCCGGTGGGCACTCTCTCCCGCCTTTGGAAAGTTTGAACGTGCGGCAACGTTTCCGTAACGGCGGAATCAAAAAGCAGGAGTTTCCTATACAGCAAAAAATTAAGGACGGAAAAATCCGTCCTTAAAATCTGTTTTGCAACGCGCGCCGAAGCAACGCGTTATTGCCGCTTATACTATTAATTGAAAAGCAGGTAATAGTATTGGAGTTTAAGCCTCTTTTTTACCCTCAAGGCACTTGTAAACAACAGCCGCGAGAGCCGCGCCTACAAACGGACCGACGATGAATACCCAAAGGCAACCCATGGGAGCGGCGTTGCCCTGCATAAGAGCAACCAATGCGGGACCAAAGCTGCGCGCGGGGTTAACCGAAGTACCTGTAAGTCCGATGCCGAGAATGTGTACAAGCGTGAGCGTAAGTCCGATTACAAGACCGCCGAAGGAGCCGTGACCGGCTTTCTTCGAGGTTACGCCGAGGATTGCGAGCACAAATACAAATGTAAGGAAGCACTCAACAAGAAGTCCGGCTACCGCACTGCCGTTAACACCCGCAAGACCGTTTGAGCCAAAGCCGCCTGTCTGATCGGGAACTTTGCCGAGACCGAAAATCGCGGCGAGAACACCCGCGCCGGCAAAAGCGCCGAGACACTGGGAAACAATGTAGCCGAAGAAATCGGCAGCCTTCATACCGCCGGAAATCAGAACGCCGAGCGAAACAGCGGGATTGATGTGGCAGCCCGAAATATTGCCTATGCTGTAAGCCATAGCTACAATTACAAGACCGAACGCCAAAGCGGTAAGGACGTAGCCGCATCCGTTTTCAGCGTCGCAGCCTACGAGCATTGCGGTTCCGCAGCCCAAAACTACAAGAACCATTGTGCCGATAAACTCGGCAATGTACTTTTTCAAAGAACTCATTTTTGTTCCTCCTTTAATTTTCGGCGGAAAACGTCCTCCGCCGGATGAAATTCCATCACCATAACTATACCATAATAAAGGCTTCAATTCAAGTTAATATGCACAATATTCTTGTAATTTTTAGTTACAATTAATTCATAAATGACAGAAAAGTCCCCTTTTTATAACAAAAAGGTTCCGAATCAGCACCAGATTAGCTCCGAGAAAAACTGCTCATAAGCGTCGTCCCAGCCTTCAATCGCGTTCACTCCGCCGCCGTTGACGCTCCTGAGCTTTGCGTCGTTGTTATTTTGTCCCAGAGCAAAAAGCTCTCCTATGCTGATTTTGTAGCCCTTTTTTTCGCACAAAAGGCAAAAGTCCTCAACCGGATTTTCGCTTTCGCGGGTTTTAATCAGTTCATTTTTAAGACCTTCGTCAGCCCTTGCGTCTTTCAAAAGGCGTTCAAGCTCCTGTTCAACCATAAACACACTCCCCTAAAAACAAAAAGACCGAACTTAAAGAACGGTCCTTTATGTTTGAGCGTCGGATTTATTCCGCGCTTACTTATTCAATAGAATTATCAAGATACTCCATCAGTTCCTCGTCGTCCTTCTTCTGCTTATCCTTAACAATGAAGAATGCTGTGAAAGCAGCCGAAAGAGCGGCTACTAAGGATATAATGCCGATAACGAACATAAACTTTCTTTTTTTCATAGTTATGACCTCCAAAAAATTTTTTGAAAATAAAATGTATATATATATTCTAAACATTTTTTTATAAAAAGTCAACAGAAAAACAAAAAAAGCAGAGAAAAACTCTGCTTTTAGCTTGTTAAATGTTAAAAAATGCTTATGCCGAAGCGTTCAAGCGCTTTGTGAGCGAAGATTTCCTTCTGGCAGCCGTATTCTTATGAAGAATACCCTTTGAAGCAGCCTGGTCAATTTTCTTGATAGCAAGACTAACTGCCTCCTGCTTGTTGTCAGCGTTTGTATCAATAGCATAGTAAGCCTTTTTGATTGAAGTTTTGAGAGCTGACTTTGTAGCTTTGTTACGAGCTGTTTTTGTAGCACTAACCTTAACGCGCTTCTTTGCGGATTTAATGTTGGGCATTGTCCCACCTCCTTAAAAATATCGTCATACAGGTGATATTTTAGCATATTCACCGCTAAAAATCAAGCTTTTTTTTGAAAAAATTGAGTTTTTGAAAAATTTAAAATATTGCGCCCATATATTGTGCCATACTATTTATAATAATCTATATGCGGGGTCAGTCGTTTTTGTTATCGCTGTCGTTTTCGTCGTTGTTTGCGGCGTTCTTTTTGGAGTTCCACCAAAGGTACAGGATAATCAGCAGAAAAACAATCAGCAGTCCTCTGAAAATGTACCCCGGCACGCCCTCAAAAACAGGCAAGCCGCCAAAGGCGCGAAGTCCGTACCAAACCGCCATAAAAACAAAAAACACCGACAGCAGATATGCGTATAAGCCCTGCTTTTTTCCTATAAAAAACATCAGCACGGCAAGAATCGCCCACAAAAACACATACGCGTACTGCAAAAATCCCGTCATAGCTTCACTTCCCTGTATACTATTTAAACGCGCGTAAATTCGTTTATTGCGCTTCGCGCACATATAATTATAATGTTTTTCGGGGATAATGCAAGCGGAATGTGAAAAAAATGTGAATATTACAAAAAAATTAAAAAATATTTAAATAAAAGTCTTGACTTTTTCTGACTTTGGTATTATAGTAAATATAAACCAGTTAGCACTCGACTATGTGGAGTGCTAATCCGAAACAGAGGTGAACAAAATGGAGCCTGCTGTGAGAAAACAAAAAATACTTGCGGCGATTGTTGAAAGCTACATTGACACCGGCGAGCCCGTCGGCTCAAAGTCGCTTATCAGCGAAACCGGGCTTAACGTTTCCTCTGCCACAGTGCGAAACGATATGGCTGAGCTCACAAGCCTCGGCTACATTGTTCAGCCGCACACCTCGGCGGGCAGAATACCTACCGCCTACGGATACCGCTTTTACATTGACAACGTGATGAAGGTAGCGCCGATTTCCCCTCAGGGGCGGCAATACATCTCAGAAACGCTGCAAAACAGCGGAGATTCTCCCGAGAGTATTCTTCAGGGAGCCGCGGATTTGCTCAGCAAGCTGACCGGCAGAACCGCTCTTTTTACCACACCGAGCGGAGAAAACAGCAGAATCCGCAAAATCAGCTTTGTCCAAACAGGCGCGCGTTCGGCTATGGTAATCCTAATCGCCTCAAACGGCACGATTAAAACCAAGCTGTTCCGGTGCGAATTTTTGATAACTCCCGAGATTTTGGGGGTGTTCGACAAGGCTCTTAATGAGATTTTCCAAGGCGTTAAGCTCAGCTCGGTAAACCAGCCGTTTATCCAGACAGCCGCCGTAAGGTTCGGCGAGCTTTCGCTGCTGATGCCCTCGGCGCTGATGGCGATAAAGGACGCGGCAGAGCAGGCGAACACCGTGAGCGTTTGCCAAAGCGGCAGAGGCAAGCTGGCATTCGCGCCGGACGTTAATCTCAACACCTCGCGAAGCGTTATCGAGTTTTTGAATAACGAACGCGACCTTGCGGTTACCCTTGAAAAATCCCCGCAGCACACGGCGGTTACAATCGGAAAGGAAAACAGCCGAATTGAGCTCGCCTCAAACTCGGTCATCTCCACCCGATACAAAATTGACGGCAACCCCTCGGGCGTAGCGGCGCTGATTACGCCGCTGAGAACCGACTACTCCAAAAACATTTCTGTTTTGGAATGTGTCGCGGAGTGCGCCGGAGAGCTTATCGAGGAGTTAATCGAAGCAAAGTAAAAATCAACCCGCAAAGGAGGATATAAAATGGCTAAGAAAAACAAAACGGCGCCCAAAGCCGAAGAAGCTGCGGCTGAGGAGCCCGTTGAGGAACAGGCTGAGGAAACCGCCGGCGAAGAGGTAAACGAAGCCGAAACAAAAATCAGCGAGCTTGAGGCTCAGATTGCCGCCGACAAGGACAAATATATGCGCCTTGCCGCCGAATACGAAAACTACCGCAAGCGCACCGCTAACGAAAAGCTTTCGCTTTACGACGACGCCACCGCAAAGGCGGTAACCGAGCTTTTGCCGGTTGCCGACAGCGTAAGGATGGCGCTCGACAACCTGAAAGACGCCGATCCCGAAATCATCAAGGGAATCGAGCTGATTTCAAACCAGCTTGAAAAAAGCTTTGAAAAGCTTAAAATTGAGCAGTACGGCAAGCCCGGCGACGAGTTTGATCCCAACCTTCACAACGCCGTTTCAATGATAGACAGCGACGAGCTTGAATCAAACCAAATCGCTCAGGTTTTCCAAACAGGATATAAAATCGGCGACAAAATCATTCGCCACGCTATGGTACAAGTGGTAAACTAAAGTTTACTCAGTATATAAACAAAAAAATTAAAAAATATATTGGAGGTATTTATTATGGCAAAAACAATAGGTATAGATTTAGGTACAACAAATTCCTGCGTAGCAGTTATCGAAGGCGGCGAGCCTGTAGTTATCGCTAACGCCGAGGGTTCAAGAACAACTCCGTCGGTAGTAGCGTTCTCAAAGGACGGCGAAAGAATGGTAGGTCAGGTTGCGAAGCGCCAAGCTATCACAAATCCCGACAAAACCGTTTCTTCCATCAAAAGAGAAATGGGTACCTCTTACAAGGTAACAATCGACAACAAGAGCTACACTCCTCAGGAAATTTCGGCTATGATTCTTCAGAAGCTCAAGGCTGACGCCGAGGCTTACCTCGGAGAAACCGTTACTCAGGCTGTAATCACAGTTCCCGCTTACTTCACGGACGCTCAGCGTCAGGCAACAAAGGACGCGGGCAAGATTGCCGGACTTGACGTAAAGAGAATCATCAACGAGCCTACAGCCGCAGCTCTTTCATACGGCGTAGATAAAGAAAACGACCAGAAGGTTATGGTTTACGACCTCGGCGGCGGCACCTTTGATGTCAGCATTATCGAGATGGGCGACGGCGTTCAGGAGGTTCTCGCTACAGCGGGTAACAACCGTCTCGGCGGCGACGACTTTGACAAGAGAATTATCGACTGGATGGTAGCTTCCTTCAAGACCGAAACAGGCATTGACCTTTCATCCGACAAAATGGCTATGCAAAGACTCAAGGAAGCCGCAGAAAAGGCAAAGATTGAGCTTTCGGGCGTAACAACCTCCTCAATCAACCTTCCCTTTATCACCGCTGACCAAACAGGTCCGAAGCACCTTGACCTCACCCTTACAAGAGCTAAGTTCAACGAGCTTACCTCCGACCTGGTAGAAGCCACAATGGGTCCCGTTCGCTCGGCGCTCTCGGATTCGGGTCTGCAGATT
>CAJOLF010000074.1 GCA_905235295.1 uncultured Ruminococcus sp.
TTCCTTGGCGACCTTGTAGGATACGTCCGCATCCAGCAGCACCCGCCGGGCGGCCACCTTCCTGTTCTGCGCCCCCAACGGCGTCCAGATGATGAGCGCTGAGGTGCCGGGACTGGTCCAGACCTCTCTGAATCTTGGACAGGTCTGCACTGAGGGCAACGTGGTGGTGGCCCGGTTTATGATCCGTTCCAGCATCGACTCACAGGCCGCCGAGACCACCGAAAAGGTCATCACCCTGGACGAGCTCCCCGAATTTTCGCGCACGGCGCTCGAGGTGCTCAGGCAGCCGATTGAGGACGGACAAATCACAATTTCGCGCTCAGGTCAGAGCCAAACCTACCCGTGCTCGATTATGGTTATCGCGGCGATGAACCCCTGTCCGTGCGGATATTACGGCGACGGCACAAACCGCTGCACCTGCTCGGAGCAGAAAATCAAGCGGTACCTCAACCGCGTGTCGGGTCCGCTGCTCGACAGGTTTGACATTCACATCGAGGTTCCGCCCGTTGAGTTTGAGGAGCTCAGGGACAAGGCGGACGGAGAAACCTCGGCGGAAATCAAGAAGCGCGTTGACCGCGCGAGGGAGATTCAGCGCGAGAGGTTCAAGGGCACAAAAACCACCGGCAACGCCAAAATTGACGCCGAGCAGTTTGAAAAATACTGCGTTATCGACAGGGAGGCGGAGCAGACGCTGAAAACGGCGTTTGATTCGCTCGGCTTCACCGCGAGGGCGTACAACCGCGTGCTGAAGGTCGCAAGGACAATCGCGGATTTGGACGGCTCGGAGATTATAAAATCCGACCACGTGCTTGAGGCGGTGCAGTACAGAAGCCTGGACAGGAAATACTGGAAATAATGTCGCCGCCGCGACGATATAAAACTGTTTACAAACACAAAATATGATGTTATAATGATGAATGAACCACAAAATATATGGGTTCGGTAACGGAGGTATTATTATGGAAATCACAAAGGACTCAATCATCGGCGACGTGCTGGACGAGCACCCCGAGACCGCTCAGCTCTTTTTGAGCATAGGTATGCACTGCCTCGGCTGTCCCGCGTCACGCGGAGAAACGATTGAGGAAGCCTGTATGGTTCACGGCGCCGACGCCGACGCGCTTGTCGCCTCGATTAATTCCGCCCTTAAATGAGCGGACTTGACAGCAGGCTGAGCCTGTGCGCCTCGTTTGTTCGCCCGGGTTCAAGGCTTGCGGACATTGGCACAGACCACGCGTATTTGCCTGTGTGGCTGTGCCGAAACGGCGTCTGCGAATCAGCCGTTGCCGCCGACATCAACCCCGCTCCGCTCAAAAGCGGAGAACAGCATATTGCCGAGGCGGGGCTCGGCGGCAAAATTGAGCTTCGTCTCAGCGACGGTCTGAAGAACATTTCGCGCGATGAAGCCGACGACATTGTAATCGCGGGAATGGGCGGTGAGCTGATTGCCTCGATTATTTTTGACTGGGATTATTCGCGCGACAAAACCAAGCGATTCATCCTGCAGCCGATGACCAAAAGCGAGCTTTTGATTGAGCGGCTGTGCGAAAACGGATATGAGATTTTGAAGCAGGACTGCTGTGTTTCGGCGAACAAGTGCTACACCGTCCTGCTCGTTCAATATAACGGAGAGCCTGCGGATTTTGACGAGCTTTTTTGCTACCTCGGCAGGCTTAACCCGCGGCAAAACCCAACGCATCTTCGCTTTGTTGAAGGCCACATTGAGCGGCTTTTAAAAAAGTCAAAGGGAGACGCGCGATTTGCCGCGCTCGCAAACAGATTGAAGGAGGCTTGTTATGGCGACTGTTAATGATATTCTTGAATTTTTTGAGGAGTTCGCGCCTGTTGAGTCCGCGATGGACTTTGATAACGTGGGGCTGCTCGTCGGAGATAAAGACAAATTTGTGCGGCGCGCGCTTGTGTCGCTCGACATCACGCCAGAGGTCGTTGAGGAAGCCGACAGGCTCGGCTGTGAGCTGATAATCAGCCACCACCCTGTGATTTTTCAGCCGCTGAAAAGTCTTGCGGCGGGCTCCGCTCCCTACCTTTTGGCTCAAAAAAACATCTCGGCGGTTTGTATGCACACAAACCTTGACCTGTCCGAGGTTTTCGGGGTTAACCTGTGCCTTGCCGAAGCTGTCGGGCTCAAAAATCCCATAAGGTCGGACAAGGGCGAGTGTATGTTCACCGGCTTCCTTGAAAAAGAGATGAACGCCGACGAGCTTGCCGAGCACGTAAAATTCGCGCTTGACTGCCGCGGTCTGCGCTATACCTCCGCGAACAACTCGATTAAAAAG
Source organism: uncultured Ruminococcus sp. (assembly GCA_905235295.1). GTDB lineage: Bacteria > Bacillota > Clostridia > Oscillospirales > Acutalibacteraceae > Ruminococcoides. Next base: position 2,298 of record CAJOLF010000074.1, read on the forward strand.
GTCGCCGTTGCCTCGGGCTCTGGCGGCTCGGACATTTTTGCCGCCGCTGCCGAGGGCTGCGACGCGCTTGTCACCGGAGAGATTAAGCACCACGAAATCAACGCCGCCAACTCGCTGGGCGTCAGCGTGGTCGAGGCAGGTCACTTCAAAAGTGAAAACGTTGTCATTTCACCGCTGATAAAACGGCTCGGCGGGCGTTTTGATGATATTATATTTACAAAATCGAAAATTTACGGAGATAAGGTTAAATTTTGTTAATCCGAAAGCGATATTTCTCAATTATTTATTGCAAAATAAGTTACAATTTGGTATAATTAATTGATTAGCTGAGTTTTACTTTTAATCAAATAATCAAAGCTTCAAAAAACTCAAAACAGAAGAAAGACTTTATATATGAGAATAAGGAAGAAAAAATGGGCTGAGCCCGAGCTGAGCGTCTGCGACTTTTTTGTAAAGAATCCCGAGGAGCTCCGCGGAAGCTGGAGCAAGGCTTTTGAAAAGGAGCAGCCGCTGTACCTTGAAATCGGCTGCGGCAAGTGCGGATTCGCAGGGCAGCTCGCGCTGCAAAATCCCGATAAAAATATCATCGCCGTGGACATCAAGATTGATATGCTCGGCGTGGGCAGGCGCGCTGTTGTCAAGCTGTTTGAGGAGAACGGAAAAAAACCGGACGACATCAAAAATAACCTTCTGCTTGTCAATTATAACGTTGAGCAGCTTGACAAAATCCTATCCGAAGACGACAAAATCGACAGAATGTTCATTAACTTCTGCAATCCGTGGCCTCGCGAAAAGCACAAAAAGCGCAGGCTGACCTATCCGCGAAAGCTTGAGATGTACAAAACCTTTCTTAAAAAGGACGCGGAAATCCGCTTTAAGACCGACGACGATGGCTTGTTTGAGGAAAGCGTTGAGTACTTTAAGCAGAGCGGATACGAGATTAAATACATAACGCGCGATTTGCACGCGGAAAACCTTACGGACAACATCGAAACCGAGCACGAAAAAATGTTCTCGGCAGAGGGAAAAAAGATTAAGTATCTTGCAGCAACCCAAGGTTAAGGACTTTGAGTTATGAGTTATAAGAAAGCGTGGTGATTTCTTGAAGCTAAAAAAAGCCGCTGCCGTTATCTCGGCGGCAGTCATACTCTGCCTGAGCGGCTGCAACATTGCCGATTTGAGCTTTGAGGACTCGCTGCGTCCGCCAAAGACCATGGGCGACGAAGCCGAGATTGAAAAGCTTATCTCGGACACCGCCAAGGGCAAATACACCCTTAAATACCCCAAAAGCGGCTCGTACCGCAGCGCGATTATTATGTACGACCTTGACGGCGACAATATTGACGAAGCAGTCGCGTTTTTCAAGGGCAAGGACGACCAAACAGGCGTTCACATGCTTGTAATGTACAGTCTTGATGACGAATGGAAAATTTCATCCGATTTTGTTACCGAGACCACGGACGTTGACTGCGTTGACTTTGCCGACATTGACAACAAAGACGGATTTGAAATTTTGGCGGGCTACACCACCTATTCACCGAACGTCAATTTTCTGTCGTGCTACTCCTACTCAAAGGGAGAAACAGGCACCATACCCTCGGGTCAGAACTACTCCTCATTTTACTGCGGAAACCTTGACAACAACGGCAAAAGCAAGATTATCACCCTTTCGCTGTACAACGCCGACACCGAGGCAAAGGCGGCTATGCTTGAATACAACGCGGAGAAAAAGCTGATTTACGCAAAGTCCTCGGCTCCGATGGACCCGAACGTCGTAAAGTACAAAAGCATTGCTCTGACCGACCTTGACAGCTCGCTAAAGGCGGTTGTCGTTGACGGAACGTTCGCGAGCGGCGAGCTGGTTACGCAGGTTATTTACTACAACCAAAGCCTTGCGGTGCTGCGGAATCCGCTATACAAGGAGAAGCAGAAAAATCCGACGCTCAGGCTTGAAAATGTAGTCAGCACGGATACCGACGGAGATTCAAAAATTGAAATCCCGATGGTTGAAAAGCTGCCGTACTCCGGCGCGGATATGCTGAATAACGTCGCGGACAAAATCACCTGGTGCGCGTTTAATCCCGAAAACGAATCGCTGAGCGTCAAGAGCGTTGTCGCAGTTAACTACAAATGCGGATTTTCGGTAAAAAAGCCCGATAAATGGGCAGACGGAAGCTACACCGCGCTCAACTCCGACAGCACAATGACGTTTTATGAGTGGAATCAAAACGCGCTCGGAGAACAGCTTTTTGAAATCAAGGCGTTTGATGTCGCGGTTTGGGATCAGGGCAAGGTCATCGACGGCTACACGCTGATTTACCGCGATAACCGCTACGCCTACGCGTTCACAAATTCCGCGAATAAAAGCCCGCTGAGGCTTACCGACGACGAGATTAAAACAGCGTTCTCGGTAATTGACCAGACCTTAGACTGAGCGCTGTCAGGCGCTTGACAAGCCGAAAGAAGGAAATGAAAATTTCCGCTTGCCTGCGGGCAATTCTCACACAGTAAAATTTCGGGCGACGCCCGCTGACTTAATAAATAATCACATAAAAATACTAATCAACGGAGGTTTTGAAGATGAAAAAAATTCTTGTATGCGAGGACGAATCCGCTATCCGCGATTTTGTTGTAATCAACCTAACCCGCGCCGGCTACGACGTTGTTGAGGCGGACTGCGGAGAAACAGCGCTGAAAAAATATGACGAATACGACGGAGATTTTGATATTGCGATCCTTGACGTTATGATGCCCGGCATCGACGGTTTTCAGGTTTGCAAGGAACTGAGAAACCGCAACGGCGGAATCGGAATTATTATGCTCTCGGCAAAAACCCAGGAGATGGACAAGGTTACGGGACTTATGCTCGGCGCCGACGATTACGTCGCAAAGCCGTTTTCTCCCAGCGAGCTTTTGGCGCGCGTCGATTCGCTCTACAGGCGTGTTGCCCTCGCGCAGTCCAAATCCGAGAACAACTTTAAGGAGGAATTAAAGTCAGGCGACTTTACCCTTAATCTTCGCAACCGCGCTCTGCTCAAAAACGGCAAGATGATTGAGCTGACTCAGGTTGAGTTCCAGATTATGGAGTATTTCTTCTCCAATCCCGGAGTCGCGCTCGACAGAATTGACATCCTTAACCACGTTTGGGGCGACGCTTATGTCGGCGAGGACAAAATCGTTGACGTTAACATCCGCAGGCTCAGAATGAAGGTCGAGGACGAGCCGTCCAACCCCAAGCACATCATTACGGTTTGGGGTCTCGGCTATAAGTGGGATTCGGGAGAATAAAAACCATTCCTTAACACCGTAGGGGCGGACCTGCGTGTCCGCCCGCAAGACTACCGCAAATTTAATTGTAAAAACGGACGTTAATCTTGCTGCTGATTTGTCGGGCAACTACAATATCTGCAACGCCGACGTATCTCCTCGAAAAGACCTCGGGGCACCCGCCGTAACGTCACAACGGTCGGGCGGACACACAGGTCCGCCCCTACAATGATAAAGAAAAGTATCAATAAAAAAACACGATGGAGGTGACGACAAAATGTTTCACGGCATAACAAAACGCTGGATGCTGAACACGCTCAGCGTAATACTTATGATTGTTATTTTGATTGTAGTCACGCTGATTTTTGTCGTTACCTATCTTTTTCAGAGCAGTGTTGAGCAGAACCTTGCCTCCACAGGCAACGAGCTGAGCATTGTGTTCTCGGGCTTTACAAGTCCCGGCTCCACCGAGTTCGCCTCTGCCTCGCGCGATTACGTTGAAAACTTTGACGAAAAAGAGCACGTGGGCGTTATGGTTCTAAACTCAACTGGAAAGGTTGTGCTGACCTCAACAGGCTTTGTTCCCTCCGAGGACGAAAAATTCACCGACTTTGAGGACGCTTCCGCCTCTGACGACGGCTACGCGTTCTGGAGCGGCAGGCTGCTTTCGGGCGAGCCCGCTATGAGCGAGACGAGGGTTATCAAAAACCCCGACGGCGTGGTTGTCGGCGCAATCCGTTACATAGTCAGTATGGAGCCTGTAAACAACAGGATTTTGCTTTCGAGCGGCATTATAATCGCAATCGGGCTGATAATTTTGGGGCTTGTCATAATCTCGGGACTTTTGTTTATCCGCTCAATCGTCAGACCTATCCGCAGGCTCAGCGAAGCCGCGGGTCAGATTGCTCAGGGCGACTTTTCCGCCTCCGAAAAAATCGAGCACAAATACGACGATGAAATCGGCGACCTCTGCGACGCCATAAGCGATATGGCGAAGGATTTGCAGACGACCGAGCAGATGAAAAACGACTTTATCTCGCGTGTTTCTCACGAGCTGAGAACTCCGCTGACGGCGATTAAGGGCTGGGCGGAAACCATGCAGCTCAGCGAGCGCGGAACGCTTGACCGCAGAACCTTTGACAAGGGCATGGGGGTCATCATCAAGGAAAGCTCAAGGCTGACAAGCATTGTTGAGGAGCTTTTGGACTTTGGAAGGATTCAGAGCGGCAGAATGGTTCTTATGAAGGAGAAAATCGACATTCTCGCCGAATTTGACGAAGCGGTATATATGCTGAAGGAACGCGCCGTATCGGACGGAGTACACCTGCTCTACGACGAGCCCGAGGTGGTTTATCCCCCGATTTACGGCGACCGGAACAGACTTAAACAGGTTTTCCTGAATATTCTTGACAACGCGCTCAAATACACGCCCAAGGGCGGTGTTGTTGCGGCGCAGGTCATCTATTCAAAGGACGAGCCTGATGTTATAAAAATTATTGTCACCGACTCGGGCTGCGGAATTTCCGCCGAGGATTTGCCCAGAGTTAAGGAGAAATTCTACAAGGCAAACCAGTCCGTCCGCGGCTCGGGCATAGGACTGGCGGTTGCCGACGAGATTATGAACCTCCACAACGGCTCGCTCGATATTGAGAGCGGCGAGGGCGTCGGCACAACCGTAACGCTCACCTTCCCCGTATATAAGGAGGGCGAGGAAAACAGCCTGCCGGATATGGTTAAGCTTTAAGCCCGGCAAAACGCGAAAGGAAGTATTATGAAAAAACAAACAAAGAAAATCACTTCAATCGGCGGCAGCGCGCTGATTGAGGGAATTATGATGAAGGGACCGAAAAAAAGCACGGTTTGCGTGCGCACGGCTCCCGACACAATTTATTCCGAGGACGTCAGCATTACCACGATTCCCTCCAAGCTAAAGCTTTTCAAGCTTCCGTTTTTGAGGGGTATCGCGGGTTTGATTGACTCAATGCGCCTCAGCTACAAATCGCTTATGCTCTCAGCCGACAAGGCGATTGAATCGGCGGAGATTGAAGAAGAACCCTCAAAGTTCGAAAAATGGCTCGACGAAAAATTCGGCGACAAGCTTGTAAAGGTTCTTATGGTCATTTCCTCCATAATCGGAGTGGCAATCGCTATCGGTCTTTTCTTCTTCCTTCCCTCTTTCCTGTTCGACCTCTGCGGCAACTTTATTCCCGCGTTCAGAGCGGACGAAACCCCGGGAAGCATTGAAATGGTACGGCTTTGGAAGTCGATTTTTGAGGGCGTGCTGAAAATCGCGCTGTTCTTGCTCTACATCATAATCGTGTCGCGCACAAGCGATATGAAGCGCGTGTTTATGTACCACGGCGCCGAGCACAAGACGATTTTCTGCTACGAAAACGAGGAGGAGCTCACCGTTGAAAACGTGAGAAAGCAAATCCGTTTTCACCCGCGCTGCGGCACAAGCTTTATGATAATTATGCTGATTATCGGCATTTTAATCGGTCTTTTCGTTCCCGCAAAGCCCTTTGGGCTCGCGTTTTTAAGACCTGTTTTCAAAATCCTGCTCATCCCCGTAACCTGCGGCTTGGGCTACGAGCTTATCAGAATTTGCGGACGCTACGACAACACCCTTACCCGCATTATCGCCGCTCCCGGACTTTGGGCGCAGCGCATTACCACCAAAGAACCCGACGACAGTATGATCGAGGTCGCTATCAAGGCGATTAAGTCGGTTATCCCCGAGGACGGCTCCGACATCGTCGGCAACTGCGGATGCTAAAGGACGTTTACAGGCGGCTGTGCCTAAGCCTGTCGGACGCGGGCATTGAGGCTCCCGAATTTGAGGCGAGGGCCTTGATTGAGAGCGAAACGGGACTTTCCCGCGCGGCGCAAATCGCGCGTGCAGGCGAGTCCGTCAAGCCCGAAACCGAAAAAAAGCTTTTTGCGCTCGCCCAAAAGCGCGCCCAACACTATCCCCTGCAATACTTAACCGGCAGGTGGAGCTTTATGGGCTTTGACCTTGAGGTCGGCGAGGGCGTGCTGATTCCGCGCGACGACACCGAGGTCGCGGCTTCGCTCTGCCTTGATTACCTGCGAGCTCACCAAAACGCCGACGCGCTCGACCTTTGCGCCGGAAGCGGAGCGCTGTGCGTCGCGCTTTCAAGGCTCGGTAACGCGCGCTTCACCGCGGTTGAGCTTAGTGATTCGGCGTTTAATTTTCTTAAAAAGAATATTGAGCTCAATAACGCGGACGTAAAAGCGGTCAGCGGCGATGTTTTTGAGTGCCACAAGGACTTTGAAAACGGGCGCTTTGACCTGAT
>CAJOLF010000075.1 GCA_905235295.1 uncultured Ruminococcus sp.
AATCATATCGAGGTAAACCTCGGTTGAGCCTGAGCCGATTACGTCAAATGTAACTGTGAGGAGTCCAATCTTTTCGCCCTTGGAGTTACGCATTGAGTAATATTTGCCTACGTTTGTAACGTTACCTATGAACTCGCCTTTGTCAACCTTGCCTCCGTTAATTACGGAATCGCCGGCGATAGGCGTGTTGTAATAGGTTGTACCGATAAGCTCTTTTTCGCCTGTTTCGTCGTCAATATAATAGTTGTCTGTCTTGTTAACGCCGTCTTCGTCGCAGAACTTGAGTACAGTTGGATCGAAGTAGAGCTTCCACTGGTCGTTAACCATAAGCTCGGAGCTATTGATGAAGTAAGAAACAGTGATTCTCTTTGTTCCTTCGGGGAAAGTCTCTGTTCTCTCATCAAAGAGACAGGAAGACTTAGCGGTAACCGTGAGGCTGCCGGAAGGCTGAGTAACAGGAGCTGTTGTGGGAGCTACTGTTGTAGGAGCCGCTGTTGTGGGAGCGGGATCGCCCTTTGTTACTTCTGTAGCCTCAATTCCGCCGGGAACAAGTGTTGTTGTTGCCCACGATGTGCCGCTTGTACCGGCATATACATGGCTTGCCTTGTCAAGCTTATGACCCTTTTGTGAAGAGCTTTGGGTTTCTGCGCCTGTGCTCTTCAAATATCCGCAAATAATTACATATGTATTTGAGGAGGTTGCAAGGTTGAAATCAACGGGCTCTGAAGATACGGTTGATGTTCCGCTGGAGCTCTTTACGGTTTTATATGCCTTTGACGGAACTTCTACATAATAATATCCGGAAGCCTCGTCATACTGCATTTCCTCTCCTGGCCAACCTGAAGTGTTGGAATAGGTTGCGTTCTGAGAAGCATCTGTAACTTCGTCGTAAATGTACGCGCTGAACGGACCCTTCCAAGTGGGTTTATTATTTGGGTTGAAGTAAACGTAAACACCTGAGCCTGCGTGCTCGGTCTTCTTATACTTATAAACATAGCTCTCTGTTTGACCCGCGCTGTCTGTGGCGGTGAGGTTGAGAGTGATTGTGTCGCCATAGCTATAGTCGGAACCTATGCGGATAGTGGGAGTGCCTGTGAAAGAAACAGGAGCGCTGTCCTCAAGTGCGTATGTTCCGGATACAGCGTTCTCAAGGCCGAGCTTAACTGTAAGAGTCTCGCCCTCGAATGTGCCGGACTCTTTTGAGCTTGTAGCCTTAGGAGTAGAAGTTGACTGATAAACAACAGCAACGCCCGATGTACCGATTGTTCCGGAAAGTGTGCCGTTTGATACTGTAAAGGTATTGCCTGTAACGGTATCAACATAGCTGCCGTTAGCCATACCTGTTCCGCTGATGTTAACGTTTGCAGTAGCGCCTTCGTTGCCGCCTACGTTAGAGAGCACGATACCTGTTGTGCCTCTTCTTACATAGGCGATGCTGCCCGAATATCCGAGAGATTCGCTCTGGCCGACAAAGGCGTTCTTGAACTTGTTAACCTCGGAAACAGCCGTGCTCTTATAGGTAGTGTCTGTAGAAGCCTGACCCATTTTTGAAGCGGGACGCGCAAAGAACAGAGCTGTTGAATCCTTCCTTGCCGCAACAAGCGCCCATGTCTTTGTGATAACGTCGTCAGAGAGGTTAGAGGTATTTGAGATACCCGCAGAACCCGCGCTGCCCTCGTAGGTATCGTGAGACTCAGCCCAAAGAACAATATTTTTTGCCGAAAGACCTGAGTCTGACTGGATAGCCCTGTAGGTTGAGCTTGACGCGGAGCCTGCGTTCTTGTTGTTTACAGCAACCAGCGCAGCGTCACCTGTTCTGTTATCGGTAACGTTGATGTAGGGTGTGTAGTGTGTGTACTTTCTTGAAGAAGGACCGCAGTTGTTGAGAATCTCGCCGTAAACGAAGAGGTCGTCACCGGTCTTTTGCTTGTAGTATTTCTTTGCCGCGTCTGTTACGTTCGGCCAGTACTGAGAAGCATAGGGACCGTCGCTGGGAGTCTCGATGTGCTTCGCGCCGTCAAAGCGGAAGCCGTCAACACCGCAGTCAATGCACTCTTTAAGAAGTGAAATGATGTTGTTCTGTACGGTTGTGTTTGCTGTGTTAAGGTCAGGACAAGCAGAGAGATGACCCTGAACACACTGCTGTACGCTGCTGTCGGAAACTTCGCCCGAAACATTGTGATAATAACTGCTTGAGGACGCGCTTGCAGCATACATATTCGGCTGATAGGTTTTAACCTGTGAGCTGATTGAGAACGGATCGCTCTCAAGTTCGTTGCCCATGTGGTTTGATACGATATCGCAAATAATTTTGATACCGTAGTTTTCTGCCTCCGCGCAAAGAGCCGTGAGGTCTGCCTTGGTACCGTACCAGGTATTCTGGGCAATCTGATGGCTAACAGGCTGATAGGGCTTCCACCATTCACTGCCGACAGACGAAGAAGTACCATAGTCCTTTGGCTGCTGTACCGGAGATGTCTGAACGGTACTGTAACCGGCCGCTTTAATAGCAGGCAGGTTATCCTTGATTGTGTTGTAAGACCAGTTGAAGGCGTGCAGGATTACACCATTCTGCGGATTTGTCTGCAAATTTGTCGGGCTGGAAACAGCAGCCTCTTCAGGCTTAATCTGAGCCGCGCTTGCAGAGAAAGAGAACGCGAGAGAAGATGTAAGTAACGTTGCAGCCGCAACTACGCTTACAAGTTTTCTGAACATTTTCATCAAAAAACCATCCTTTCATATTAATTCATTCTTATTATAACAAATCTGTTTCCAAATGTATATATTTTATGTTACAAATTAATGACATAATTTTTGTGCACTTTTTCAGGTTGGACTTTTTGCCAGGAGCTTTTCAATATTTTTTTGCTGCCCGTATTTTCAGGGAGCAAATTTCTACCGATTATTTTCGTGTTGCTAAAACGCTTTTCCTTTTTAAATAGTATTTGACTTTTGACGGTTATTAGAATATAATCATAATGGTTTTGTAGGCGATTTGCCGAAAATCACACCAAAAGGAACGGCGGGTGCATAGATGGAACAGAATCAGGCAAAGGTTATTGTATCTTTAAAGGATATTTTTGTAAGGTTTGACGGCGAGGTAATACTGAACCACATTAACCTTGATATTCACGAAAAAGAATTTGTTACTATACTCGGTCCGAGCGGATGCGGTAAAACCACTACTCTGAGGATAATCGGCGGATTTATTGAGCCCGAAAGCGGAGACGTTATTTTTGACGGCAAAAAAATCAACAGCCTTCCTCCAAACAAAAGAAATGTTAACACGGTTTTTCAGAAGTATTCGCTTTTTCCCCACCTTAACGTATATGATAATGTCGCCTTTGGACTCAAGCTCAAAAAGCTGCCAAAGGATGAAATAAAAAAGAAAGTTACAAAAATGCTCGCGACCGTTGACCTGAAGGGATACGAAAAACGCTCTGTAGCCAAGCTTTCGGGCGGTCAGCAGCAGAGAGTCGCGATTGCGAGAGCGCTTGTTTGCGACCCTGAAATAATTTTGCTTGACGAGCCGCTCGGCGCGCTCGACCTCAAGCTCAGAAAAAGTATGCAGCTTGAGCTAAAGGAAATTCAGCGCCAAAGTAAAAAAACCTTTATTTACGTCACGCACGACCAGGAAGAAGCGCTGACAATGAGCGACCGCGTTGTTGTTATGAATAACGGCGTAATCGAGCAAATCGGTACTCCCGAGGACATATATAACGAACCTGTAAACGCCTTCGTCGCTGACTTTATCGGCGAGGCGAACATACTGAACGGCACTATGATTGACGACTGCCGAATTAAAATTTTGGGCAGGGAGCTTGAGTGCGTTGACAAGGGCTTCGGCAAAAACACGCCCGTTGACGTTGTTATCCGCCCGGAGGATATTATTATCACTCCGCCCGAAAAAGGACAGCTCACCGGTATTGTTGAGAGCACAACCTTTAAGGGCGTTCATTATGAGATGAGCATCCGCTGCGGTAACTGCGAGATTTTGGTTCAGTCCACTCGCTGCGCGGAAATCGGCAGCGAGGTCGGAATGTGCGTCGTGCCGTTTAACATTCAGATTATGAACAAGCTGCTGCCGTTCTATAATAATATAATAGAAACCGAGGTCACATACTCCGACGAGGACGGCAATATGTTTGAGTTTGAGCTTGAGGGAGAAACCGTTACCGTTAACGGCGTTTACTTTAAGCAGGGCGAGAAAATCAGGATTACCCTGCCGCCCGACGCTCTTTCTCTCGCGGGAGACGGCGACGGTGATTTGCCCGACGTCTACATTGAATCGGTCGTTTACAAGGGCGAGCATAACGAGATTATTCTTGAATCCGACGAGCGCAAGTGGCTGATGCTCAGCGATGTTGACGAGCAGGTAGCGACCTACGTTCATCTGAACTTCGACTTTTCAAAGGCGGATTTTGAAGTAATCGACAGTACGGAAAAAACGGAGGGCTGAAAATGAAATCACGCAAGCTCTCTATCCCCTATCTTATCTGGATGGTTATTTTTACGATGATTCCGCTGGTGATGATAGGCGTTACGGCTTTTACCGACAAGGACGGACATTTTTCCTTTGAGCCGTTCATAAATGCCTTTCAGTACACAAACGTATTCGCGAAATCCCTGTGGATTGCGCTGCTTTCAACGGCAATCTGCCTTGTGCTCGCTTATCCGCTGGCATATATAATCACAAAAATGAAGCGTTCCACCCAAAACACCGTGATTATGCTGATGATGATTCCGATGTGGATGAACTTTTTGCTGAGAATCTACGCGTGGATTATTCTGCTGCAGAAGAACGGTCCGCTTGATATGGCGCTTTCCCTGCTTGGAATTCACGGAACGTATATCGGCAACACCGCCGCGGTTATTGTGGGTATGGTTTACGAGTACCTGCCGTTTATGGTGCTGCCGATTTACACGGTTATGAGCAAAATTGACGGCGGCTTGATTGAGGCCGCGCAGGACCTCGGCTCAAACAGCTTTTATGTATTCAAAAAGGTTATTTTTCCGCTGAGTATTCCCGGAATAATCTCGGGAATAACAATGGTATTCGTCCCGAGCGCAAGCACCTTCCTTGTTTCTCAGTACCTCGGCGGCACGGACGACATTATGATAGGCGACGTAATAGACAAGATTTTCTGGACAGACCAGAACACCGGAGCGGCAATATCGCTTGTTCTGATGATATTTATTTTTATTTTCTTAGTCATTATGAACCTGTTTGGAGACGAGGAGGCGATTGCGTAATGAAAAGCAAGCGAAAAAGCGGCGTCCTCTCAAAAATCTATATCGCCTTGATTATGATTTTTCTATACGCGCCGATTGCGGTTATGATTTTTTTCTCCTTCAACAAGGGAAATACTATCGTTTGGAAGGGCTTTTCGCTCAAATGGTACAGCGCGCTGTTTAACGACAGAACGCTTATGGGAGCGCTGGGCAATACACTGATTATCGCGACTCTCGCCTCGCTTTTCGCGACGGTGCTCGGAACCGCCGCGGCAATCGGAATTAACAACTTCAAGGGCAAAAAGCGCGCGGTTATTCAGAATGTATCGAATATCCCGATTATCAGCCCCGACATCGTTATGGGCGTGTCGCTGATGCTTCTGTTCACGTTTTTCGGCGTTCTGTTTAACTTTGAAATGGGCTTTGCCACCGTGCTGATTTCTCATATATGCTTTTGCGTGCCGTTTGTGGTGCTCAACGTTATGCCGAGAATCAAACGGATGGATCCGAGCCTTTACGACGCGGCTCTTGATTTGGGCTGCAACCAGTGGCAGGCGTTCTTCAAGGTTGTCATTTTTGAGCTTATGCCCGGAATTATCTCGGGATTTTTAATCAGCTTTACTTATTCGCTCGATGATTTTATCATCACTCACTTTACACAGGGCGCGAGGTTTCAAACCCTCTCTACTGAAATTTACGCTCTGCTCAGGCGAAAAATTCCGCCAACTATCAACGCGCTTTCGGCTCTGCTGTTTTTGGCAATCATAATTATTATGGTTCTGATTAATCTTCGTGACAGACACGAGGAAAAAATAAAAAACGGCAGATAACCACGGCATTCCCGCGAGCCTTCGCGGAGCTGCCGAAAATATATTTTATCTTGAATTTATCGGAGGATTGGGAAATGAAAAAAATTATCAGCTTTATTCTTTGCGCCGTGCTTGCCTGCTCGGCAACGGTCGTTTTTGCCGGCTGCGGTTCTTCCGCGGAAAGCAAGGGCGAGGTTAATGTTTACAGCTGGGGCGACTACTTTGCTCCCGGCGAAGACGGACTGATGGACGTTATCGCCGAATTTAAGGACAAGACAGGCATAACCGTTAACCTTACGACGTACGATACCAACGAGGAACTTTACAATATGCTGAAAAGCAGTAACGTAAGCTACGATGTTATTATTCCCTCGGAGTATATGATTACCAAGCTTATCAAGGAGGATATGCTCCTTGAGCTTGATTATAACAATATTCCGAACTACAGCGAAATAAGCGAGCGCTTCAAAAAACTCCCCTGCGACCCCGACGGAAAATACACCGTATGTTACAGCTGGGGCGTTACCGCGATGGTTTATGACAAGACTAAGGTTGATAAAAAGCCGACCTCATGGGATACGCTTTGGGACGAAAGCCTCAAGGGCGATATTCTTATGATTAACAACAGCCGCGACGCTATGGCAATTGCGATGCAGCTCTGCGGAATTAATCCCGAAGAATGTACCAAGGCGGACGTTGACAAGGCTACCGCTAAGCTTGCCGAACAAAAACCGCTGCTCAAAAAGTACGTTATGGATCAGGTGTTCACCGAAATGGAGAGCGGTCAGGCGGCTGTTGCTCCATACTATGCCGGCGACATCGCGAAGATGATGGAAAACAACGAGGATCTTGACTACGCGTTCCCAGAGGACGGCTCAAACCTGTTCTATGACGCGTTCTGTATCCCCAAATCGTGCAAAAACAAGGAAAACGCCGAGGCCTTCATCAACTTTATGCAAAAGCCCGAGATTGCCGCCGAGAACTGCAAGTACCTTCTCTACGGCACCCCCAACAAAGGCGCGCTTGAGTTTTTGGACGAAGATATTAAAGACAACGAGCTTACTTTTCCGAATGAAGAATACCTTGACAAGTGCTACACATTCTCGGATGTTGACGACGAGGTTTACGCGTATATGCAGGAGCAGTTTGTAAAGGTTCAGGCTGAATAATTTACACTTTGCAAAATGATAAAATTAGATATAACCAATCACCGGGGAGCTTAAAGCTCCTGCGGTGAGGTTGCCTCGCAACAGCCGGTGTCAAGCAAGCTTGCGTCGGGCTTTGCTGCGAGTTAAAAAAGCACCTATGACCTTTGTCACAAGTGCTTTTCTTATACTAAACTTAAAGAATTTTTACCGGGAACCGGCGTTAAATTATGTATTAATTGATTGGATTGATGATTATGAAAAAAATAACGGCAGTAATTATAGCCGCGGTTATGCTGATTTCTGCATTTCTCTGCGGCTGTTCGGGCTCAAAAGAGGAAAGCTCTCAGGCTCAGCCGTCAGCGGAAGCTTCTTCGGAAGCAAAAACCGCGCTGAAGCTTGAGAACGGTAAAACCTACAAATACACAAGCAGGGAAATATGGTGCGAAAACAACGGCAAAAAAATTTACGGCGTCGCCTATATTCCCGACACCGACCAAAAGGTTCCGCTTGTTATTGCCTGCCACGGGCTCGGAACTAATCACGAGTCAGGTATCGGCTATGCCGAGCATTACGCGAAATTCGGCGTTGCAACCTACACCTTTGACTTTTGCGGAGGTACAAAAAGCAGCGACACAAACAAGAGCGACGGCAAAAGCACCGATATGTCGGTTATGACGGAATCCGCCGACCTTGAAGCGATATTCAACACGGCTCAGACTTGGGATTTTGTTGATACAAACAGAATTTTCTTCCAAGGCGGAAGTCAGGGCGGTCTTGTCAGCGCGATTACGGGAGTTCGCCTAAAGGACAAAATCGCGGGTATGATTTTGCTCTACCCCGCGTTTGGTATGTACGACTTTGTACACCGCGCCTATCCGTCTTACGAGAGTATTTCGGGCACGATGGAGATTGTAAACGATATGGTAATCGGCGAGGCGTTCGGCAAGGATTTGTGGAATTATGATGTCAGGGAACACCTGTCCGAGTTCACCAAGCCCGTGATTATAATTCAGGGCTCTGAGGACAGCATTGTCCGCCCAGAAATGACCGAGCAGGCTGCAAAGCTAATACCTAATTGTGAGTATAAAATAGTAGATGGCGCAGGCCACGGCTTCGGCGGTGCGGAGCTTGACGAAGCGGCTGGCTACGCTATGGAATATTTGTATAAGAATTGTTAAGAAAAAATTTACGCACGTAAAAACCGGCTCAACTTAGTGAGCCGATTGCTTTTATTGTTGAATAAATCCTGTTATAAGGAGGAAAAGCAAGAGAAACGGAAGAACATATTTGAAATACGGAGCTAATGCCTTGGGCATTTTCATACCCTTTCCGGTGTTTGTCTCTTTTAAGTAATTGTCGAAGCCCCAACCAAAGCGGTATGAGCAGAACAGCAGGATAATAAGCGAGCCTGCCGGAAGCAAAAGCTTGCTTACCAAGAAGTCCTCCATACCGAGAATATCCATTCCGAACAGCTGAACGCCCGAGAGCACGTTGAAGCCGAGCAGGCACGGCATACTCATTACGAGAATAAATACGCAATTGATAAGCGTTGACTTTTTTCTGCTCCAACCAAAGTTGTCTATGCAGTTTGAAATCAGATTTTATACCGCGGTCATCGTTGAAAAGCTTGCAAAGCTCATAAACAGGAAGAACAGCGTTCCCCATAATCTGCCGGCCGGCATATTTATAAAGATTTTAGGGAGCGTAACAAAAATCAGCGAAGGACCTTGCGTAGGCTCAACTCCAAAGCTGAAGCATGCCGGGAAGATAATCAGTCCGCTCATTATCGCAACAAAGGTGTCGAGCACGGTAATGCGGATTGCCTCGCCTGTAAGCGAGTTGTCCTTTGACATATAGCTGCCGAAAATCTGCATACATCCTATGCCGAGGCTCAGCGTAAAGAACGCCTGGCTCATAGCGGCACTGACTATGTTGAACAGCCCTACCTTTTCTACCGAACCGAAATCCGGCATAAGATAGAACCTTAAGCCCTCCGCCGAATTGTCGAGAAATACGCTGTTGACCGCGAGCACTACGATGAGCACAAGCAGAGCAATCATCATCCACTTTGACACGCGTTCCAAGCCGTTTTTGACTCCGCCTGCGCACACCGCAAAGCCGAGAATGACCGTAATTGCCATAAATATTGTCAGTTCAAGCGGATTTGCGAGCATATCCGAAAAGACCTTGTCCGCTCCCTCGGCGCTTACTCCCGAAAATCCGCCTGTCGCAAACTTCCAACCATAGTCGACCATCCAGCGTCCAAAATGGTCTGGCAGTCCTTCAACTGAAGCCCCGAGAGTCGGTCATCCTCGAAGTTCAGATAAAGAATCTGGTTCCTGTCTGTTCCTGTATCCATAAGCTCGCGCATCTTCTGGTAGCAGAAACTGGTTTTGCCAGCGCGTCGCATTCCGGTTATGACAGTCGCTTTTCCCGGCACAACTGGAAATGTCTGTTCCCGTTTTGTGATATATTTCAGATTTTTGGACTGGAACTCCAATATGATTTTTCTCAAGATTTCAAGCATGACGACCTCCTTGGATGATTATTCTTGTGGATAATATAGCATATTTCAAAACAATGTCAAGCGGATTTGGCTCTTTTAAGGCGATAAATCATAAACGGACTGTAGTATTTTAAAATCCAATTTGAGAACAGTTCATCACTTTTCAAACAAGTTTATTAAAAAAAGCGGAATAAACCAGACGACGGGAACGACGGGTACGACAGGTAAATTGAAAAACCTTTTTCTTACGTGCGCGAGTGAACCTGCATAATTTGAGATTCTTCACTCTCGGTCAACCTGTTTTTGAAAGTAATATAGCAGGCATCTTTTGTTTTTCAAAGAAAAAGCTGTTTTTCAGGAACAATTGAAGTAATTCCGGATTGCGTGATTTCGCAGGCTTACTCGGATAAAGATAAAAAACATTAAAATTTTGTGAATAAACATATCTGCGATGCTATAATTTTGTGATTATTCTCAAGATAAATGCTGTTATTTTGTGATTCTATGCTTGATTTTATTTGTCAGAGGTGCTATATTGATGAAGACAAACAATCAAACGCATGGAGGCGGGTATGTATCTCAAACGCAAAGCCGACGCATTTCTTCAGGCATGGAAGCAGAGTCCGGGGCATCTGCCGTTGATCATTCGTGGTCCCAGACAGGTGGGAAAAACGGAGACCGTCCGGCATTTCTGTCAGGCGAATTACAAGAATGTTGTTGAAATCAACTTCGTGGAGAAGCCGCAGTTCAAACGAGTGACGGAGGAAGGTTTCGGCGCGGATTCCATCATACGGTTGATCTCCCGCATGGACCCGTCCCTCCGCTTCGAGCCGGGGGAGACGCTGATCTTCTTCGATGAGATTCAGGAGTTCCCCGAGATCACGACCTCGCTCAAGTTCTTCAAGACGGACGGACGTTTCGACGTGATTTGCAGCGGTTCGCTGCTCGGTATCCAGCGCAAGCGGATCGAATCGCACAGCGTGGGGTACAAGACCGACTACTTCATGCGGTCCTTCGACTTTGAGGAATTCCTCTGGAGCATCGGATATCCGGACGACCTGGCCGACGACATGCTCAAACACATGTTGAAATCCAGGGCGTTTTCCAAAGCCGAGCTGGATAAATACTTTTCGCTGTTCATGGACTACATCCTTCTCGGCGGGATGCCCGCCGTGCTCAGCCGTTATGTGGAACGGAAGACATTCGAGGGAACACTGGACATTCAGAAACAACTCCTGCTGGACTATCAGGAGGACATCCAGAAGTACGCCGAGGGGCTGGACCAGTCGAAGATCCTCTCCGTCTTCAACAGCATCCCGCCTCAACTGGCGAAGGAAAACAAGAAATTCCAATTCAGCAAGGTGGCGAAGGGAGCACGCTCACGCGAGTATTTCGGCTGCGTGCAGTGGCTTCAGGATGCCGGTGTCATCTCCATCTGTTATTGCCTGAATTTCCCTGAACTTCCGCTGAAAGGCAACTACGACGAATCGAAATACAAGCTCTACCTCGCCGACACGGGGCTTCTGGTCGCCATGCTTGATGAGGAAGCGGCTGCTGATCTGAGGAACAATCAGAATCTTGGGGTGTACAAGGGCGCTCTCTATGAAAACTTCGTGGCGGAAGCCCTGAGCAAGGCCGGATACGACCTGTACTACTACAAAAAAGAAACATCCACGCTGGAAGAGGATTTCTTTGTGCGGACCGCGGACAGCCTGATTCCTGTCGAGGTCAAGGCCGGAAACACCGTTTCAAAGTCGCTCCGGACGCTGATCGCATCCGATCACTACCCGGAGATTAAGGAAGGCATCAAGTTTGCGCACGCCAACATCGGCAAGACGGATACGATCACGACGTTCCCCTATTTCTGCTCGTTTCTCCTGAAGCGATATTTGGAGAAACGCTGAAGACCGTTTCTTTCGTCATGTGTCGGCAAATAAGCCGGTACAAAGCTTATGGAAATACTGAAGAAGGTCCTGGGCATATTGTATGGAAAATAGCCTTGAGGTGACCGTGAGAACGATTGAACGAGCCTTGACGGGACAACGGGAAGCCAATCTCGTTGTTCGTTCGCTCAGCTTTAAAGAAACAGGGTAACTCTTACGAAGTGAAACGCATTTCAGGCAAGGCGTCATATAAATTGATTCTTTTTCCTGATTCAGACTTGACATCTGGTCAAAGCCTGCTATAGTATCATAAAACCTTAACGATCGCGTCAAACAAAAAAACAGTCCAGTCCTATGGTGGACAGGACGTAGTTTCAAAAAGAATTCTTTCCAAAAAGATGAAACTTCACATCGAAAATATAATGGCCATCAAATCTGTCGACATTGACTTGGATGGCATCACTGTCATTGTGGGAAACAACAATACAGGGAAAAGCACTGCAGGAAAAGTGCTTTGGACAATGTTTAGAGCTTTAAGAGATATAAACAAAAGGACGTACTATGAACGTGTGAATGGATGTTTTAGGGTGATAAGGACAAAATCTCCTATGATGCTTTGGGATGGCACTCGGCCTTTCAGACATACCTGTCTTGATTATGCCGAGCAACTTGTTGATAAAAAGATTTCTGTTGATAGTTTTATCAACATAATAAAGCAAGAATACCAGGGTTCAAAAGAACGAGATTTATTTCCTCCAGATTGGGATGAATTTAAAAAAAGATTACAAGAGATTCTTGCAATTAAGGAAGATGAGCTGCAAAAGCAGGTCGTATTCACATACTTTAAAAGAGGTCTAGGGGAACAGTTTTTCCCCCTTTTTAAAGAGCACGGAAAACCATCTGTAAAAATGACAATCAAGGGGAAGTATTTGGAAGTCTTCTTCAATAATAGTCTTCCAGAAATCAATCTTCAACTTGATTTGCAAAATAACGCATACTATTTTGCTTCACCATCCTTGTTAGAGAACACAAATAGTGACAGGTTATCCAATAGCGATAATTTATTCATTGAAGAAAAGAACAATATTGTCAATTCTTTTAAGCAAGATGGTGTAATAGTCGAAGACCTCCTTTTGAGAAAAAAATACGAATCTATAGAAGCTCAACTTGCTAGAATTCTTGAAGGAAAAATAACCTATGACAGAGACATTCGTGATTTCTGTTTAGAAAGTTCAAAATATACTACACCTTTGAGCTTTGCAAACCTTTCTCAAGGTGTAAAATCTATGGCAACACTGCAAGCAGCTTTTAGCAGAGGTGCCATTGGAGAAAAAGATGTCTTGATTCTTGATGAACCGGAGATTCATCTTCATCCGGAGTGGCAAGTCAAGTATGCAGATCTTATTGTGCAACTTCAAAAGGCTTTTAATCTGACCATCCTTTTAACTTCTCACAGCCCGGATTTTGTTGAGGCGATACGCCTTTGTTCAAAAAAATATGGTTTGGAAAAGAAATTGAATGGATATATTTCAGAGATTCAACCAGACAGTGGTGCTGTTACCATGAAGAAGATTTCTGTTGACAATTGGGATACTATGTTTGAAAAGTTTGCAAAAAGTGTTGATATGCTGATGGATTTGCGTTCTAGTATTGAGGGGGAATTCGATGAATAAGGCCTTTTGGGATTCCCGCAATAAAGATTTGGGGGAGAATATAAAATCCCTGAAAGAACTGTCCGCACCTGAAGAATATGAACAAAAAGAACGTGGGAAACAACCTGTTTTGGATGGATGTCCTAATTGCGAGAAGATAGTTGGAGTCGATTTTGATGCTGTCCGTCGTAAATGGCACCCTAAGCAAAGGGACACGGACACGAACGTCCCGTGCAGTGTCGATGCTCTTGTATTAACAGGAGAAGGTCTTTTTTTAATTGAATTTAAGTCAGGAAAAGTGGATAAAGCTAATCTTTATCGTAAAATCTATGATAGTCTGATAATGCTTTTTGAACATGATAATCAAAATATCAAAACAATGCGACAGTCTGCAACTTGTATTCTTGTTGCAACACAACTGCAAAGTTACATGAATACATCAACTCTGCGTTCCATTTGTTATGGGAGAAAAGAGCTATGGCTTAGCCCCAAATATAAAGATGTGTTCGATAGATGGGATTTAAAGAACCTAGAAGGATTTGTTGTTTCAAAAACGTATTGTATGCCCCCAAGGCTTTTTGATCGTTTTGTAAAAATAAAAAGATGGTCTTAGTATTGCGACATAGAATTGTTTTCAGAGTATTTCCCACAAGTCAGTTTCAATGTCGCATTCCAAGCTCAAGAAAGAGCTGTCGGTTTGCGACTTTTTTTGTCGGCTTATCCGGTTTTTTGTCGCAAATGATCTCATTTCGGGCGTTATCCCACAGGGGAATGGGGTGAATGACTTGTTGTCAAATGACCAAAGTATTGAAAAAGTGTGGAATAAACCAGACGACAGGTACGACGGATACGACAGCTGATTTGAAAAAACTTCTTTCTTGCATGTGCGAGAAGGAAGAATTGTTTTTAGACAAATAATTAACTGTACTAAAGAGTGTGTTTAAAGTGGTGTTTGACTGTGTTTAAAGAACGCTGAATGTGGTGCAAAAGTGGTGTTTGGGGGTATGTTGCCCCCAAATACGAGCGTTTTTAATCAATCCTCATCATACATGGAATGAGATGTCTTCTTGTATTGTTTTACAGCCGCCTCATTGAAGGCCGCTTCACTGCTGCTAATCCTTATCTTATTCATTCTTTTCGCACGCATATTCATGTAGTACTCAATGAATTCCACTTTGACCCAATCGGAAAAGTAACCGATATTGTTATTCCTTGCAGTATCATATCCTGGGAGCGGGCTTCCGCATCTTCCTCGATGTTAGATGCCACGAAAAATGTCCGGTTTTCACGCCAAATAAAATGTCCGGTTTTTCATGAGTACGTGACAAAGCGTGGCGGCGAGCCGTGGAACGCCA
>CAJOLF010000076.1 GCA_905235295.1 uncultured Ruminococcus sp.
CGTCCGCCTTGCGCTTGATGCGCTTAAGTACGGAAAGTTTGAGAATGTCAACATTATGAACGAAAAGCTCGTTTACAAGCGCTTTACCGACACACAGACCGTGTTTGTGATGTTCAACCTTACCGACCACACCGAGAGAGTAGGCTTTGACTCGCGCTGTAACGCGAAGCTCACCGACGTACTTAACGGCAATCAGGTGTTTGACTGCAACGGCTGGTGCGAGCTTGAGGTTCCCGCGTACTCCTCAAGGATTTTGGTTGTTAACAACGGTAATTTTGAGCTGGAGCTCGAAAGCAAAGCAACACCCGCCGAACCCGAAATAAAGGCGGAAGCTCCCAAAAAGGAAGGAGTTTTTGCCGGTGAAAAATACCGCCACTTCAAGGGCGGCGAATACGAGGTAATCGGCTTTGCCAAGCACAGCGAAACCGAGGAAAAGCTTGTGATTTACAGGTCGCTCCCAAACCCCGACGAGGTTTGGGCAAGACCTTACGATATGTTTAACGAGACAATTTGGCGCGCCGGAGAAAAAATCAAGCGTTTTGAGCTGATTCAATAAAATGAAAAACAAAATTTTAATCCTAATCTGCGTTTTAATATTCTGTATTGGAATTATAGGAAGCGTTTTCACGTTTTTCTCCCCAAAGAAAAACACAGTGAACATCAAGCGCGACGGCAAAACGCTGTACAGCTTCGATTTGAGCAATACGGAGGACAGAGTAATTGAAATTCCCTACGGCGACAGTATGAACACAGTAGAGATTAAGGACGGAAAAATCCGCGTTCAAAGCGCGCTCTGCCCCGACCAAACCTGCGTAAATATGGGCTGGCTCAGCTCCTCGGGAATGCCGATTGTCTGCCTGCCGAATCACCTTGTGATTGAGTTTGCCGACGCTGCCGGCGAGGACGTTGACGCGGTGGCAAGGTAATTATTTTTCTATATCGAAAAATAAAGGAGGCTTGGAATGAAGGCGAAAAGGCTTGCGGAGCTTTCCGTGCTGACGGCGGTTTCTCTGATTATTTTTATTATCGAGCTGCAAATTCCGAACCCCTTTCCCATCCCGGGAATCAAGCTTGGGCTTGCGAACATCATCACGGTTTTTGCCGTGTACCGCTGCAAGCCTTACGAAGTGGCTATGATAGTCGGCGTTCGGCTGATTTTAGGCTCTGTTTTCAGCGGAAACATCACCGCGCTGATTTACAGCGCGTCGGGCGCGGTGCTGTGCCTGATCGGTATGCTGCTGCTGAAAAATATTATTGACGAAAAGCATATTTGGATAGCGAGTATTTTCGGCGCGGTGCTTCACAACACTGGTCAGATTATCGCCGCGATAATCGTTACGCAAACCGTTCAGATAATCGCGTATTATCCGTTTTTGCTTGTCTCGGGCTGCCTTGCGGGACTTTTTACCGGTCTGTGCGCGCAGCTGCTTTTGCCGAGGATAAAATTTTTAATGAAAGATTAACACAAATAATCTCCTTTCGCATATTTTATTAAGAGCGAAAGGAGATTTTTTATGCCTGCTGAAAACACCAATCAAATCCAATCGGAAGAAACCCCGTTCAAGCCCGAATATCAGGAGTACATTGACGAAAACAAGGGTCGCGGAGCGCTGAAAATTCAGGCGAGCGTCGCGCGTGACGCGTTCCCGATAAAGGACGTTTTTGTTGATATTTCTATGATTTACAAGGGCAAGCGTTACTCGATTTACACCGACACGACAGATTCGTCGGGAATTGTTGACAAGATTGTCCTGCCTGCTAAGCCGGGCTCGGAAAGTCAAAATCCCCAAACCGCCGAAAACAGCGACACCGTGTACCTTGTTTCCGCCTATCACCCCGGATTTGAGACGGTTACCGACTGCCCTGTTTTGATTTACGACAAGGTCGAAACAATCTTGCCGATTGCTCTGAATCCGCTTGAAATTGGCGCTGAGAGGTGAACTATGGCTACTCCCGTTATTCCCGCAACCATCACCGTGCACCTCGGCAGCCCGAACCAGCCTGCCGAAAACATCACCGTTCCCTTTACCGAGTACATCAAAAATGTCGCTTCCAACGAGATTTATCCGACCTGGCCCGAAAGCGCTGTAAGAGCTAACATTATGGCGCAGATTTCCTTTGCGCTTAACCGCGTTTATACAGAATACTACCGCAGCCGCGGCTATGATTTTGACATCACAAACAACACCGCGATTGACCAGGCGTTCAGCAGAGACGGCGAGGTTTACGACAACATCAGCGCCATTGTGGATGAGATTTTCAACAACTACCTTGTTCGCGTCGGGAACGTCGAGCCGCTTTACGCCCAGTTCTGCGACGGTTACACAACCTCCTGCAACGGTCTTTCCCAGTGGGGCAGCGTAAATCTCGCCAATCAGGGGCTGTCGCCTCTTGAGATTTTACGCTACTACTACGGCGATGATATTGCCGTTGTTTACAACGCGCCGATAAGCGACAACACGCAGTCATACCCCGGAGTAGCACTCAGGCGCGGTTCCTTCGGCGACGACGTTGTCACGATTAAGCGCGAGCTGAACAGGATTTCTCAAAACTACCCGGCAATACCGAAAATCCGCTACACAAACGGAGTTTACGACCTTGAAACCGAAAACGCCGTAAAAAAATTTCAGGAGATTTTCAACCTCACCCCCGACGGTATTGTCGGCAAGGCAACGTGGTACAAAATCAAGCAGATTTACGCTTCCGTAAAAATGCTTTCGGAGCTGACGGGAGAAGGGCTGACAATCTCCGAGGTAGCAAGGCGCTACACGCGCGAGCTGAGTATGGGAAGTCAGGGGCTCGACGTTGAGGCGCTCCAGTATTACCTCGCCTTTATCGGGTATTTTTACCCCGAGCTGCCTCCGATTCCGATTACGGGATTTTTCGGCGAGATGACGCGCGACGCCGTGTTCTCGTTCCAGAGCGCCTACGGCTTCCCCGTTACGGGAGTGGTGGACGCGAATTTGTTTAACAAAATCGAACAGGTCTACCGCGTGATTGTCAGCGAGCTGCCCGCGAATTATCAGAGCGCAATCGGTGAACCGTATCCCGGAAAATTTTTGGTTGAGGGCGACCGCGGCGAAAGCGTCAGGGTAATTCAGGGTTACCTTAACAAAATCGGTCAGACCATACCCGAAATTCCCGCGATTCAGGTTGACGGAATCTTCGGAGCGGGAACAAAAGCGGCTGTGATTGCCCTGCAGCAGTATCTCGGAATTGAACAGACAGGAGCGATAGGTCCTGTTGAATGGGCTGAGATTATCTCTCTCGGAAACAATTTATAGGTAAACACGGAACAAATCACGCAACGTAAAAGCGCTCAATTTACAGCAAAAAGCACTCTTGACCTGCTTGGTCAAAAGTGCTTTTTGAATGCACGCAAATATATAATTGACAGAAAAAAGCTTGATTTTGTTGCCTTAAATCGCGTCAAACGCCTCCGAGAGGTCCTCGATGATGTCGTCGATATGCTCGGTGCCGATTGAAAGGCGGATTGTGTTGGGATGGATTCCCTGCTCCTCAAGCTCCTGCTCGGAAAGCTGTGAGTGAGTTGTCGAAGCCGGATGAATAACGAGCGATTTTACATCGGCAACATTCGCGAGAAGCGAGAAAATCTGAAGGTGGTCAATGAACTTTTTGGCTTCTTCCTCGCCGCCCTTGATGTCGAAGGTGAAGATTGAACCGCCGCCGTTGGGGAAGTACTTGTCATAAAGCTCCTTGTAGGGCGAATCCGGAGTTGACGGATGGTTAACGCGCTCAACCTTGGGATGAGAGGACAAAAATTCGATTACCTTTTTAGTGTTTTCGGCGTGACGCTCAACCCTAAGCGAGAGGGTTTCAAGTCCCTGCAGGAATAAAAACGCGTGGAACGGAGAAAGCGTTGCGCCGGTGTCTCTGAGCAGAATTGCCCTGATGTATGTAACAAAAGCCGCGCCGGGAGCCGCCTGTGTAAATACCGCTCCGTGGTAGGACGGATTGGGCGTTGTAAACTGCGGGAAAAGTCCCGAAGCGTCCCAGTCAAACTTTCCGCTCTCGATAATTACGCCGCCGATTGCTGTGCCGTGACCGCCGATGAACTTTGTCGCCGAATGAACAACGATGTCCGCGCCGTACTCAAACGGACGGAGAAGATACGGCGTCGCGAAGGTGCTGTCCACAACAAGCGGAATATTGTGAGCGTGCGCGATTTGCGCGAGCTTTTCAATATCAATGATATTCGAGTTGGGGTTGCCGAGGGTTTCGATATAGAGCGCGCGGGTGTTTTCGTCAATCGCGTTCTCAAACGCGCCCTCCTCGTCGGGATCAACAAACTTTGTGGAAATGCCGTAGTTCGGCAGAGTGTGCTCCAAAAGGTTGTAGGTTCCGCCGTAGATTGTTTTTGCCGCTACGATGTTCTGACCTGCGCTTGCGAGAGCCTGAACCGTATAGGTGACAGCCGCGGCGCCCGAGGCAACCGCCAATGCCGCTGTACCGCCTTCAAGCGCGGCGATTCTCTGTTCAAAAACATCCTGGGTAGGATTGGTAAGTCTGCCGTAGATATTGCCGGCGTCGCGAAGCGCGAAACGGTCGGCGGCGTGCTCGCTGTTGTGGAAAACATAAGATGTTGATGCGTAAATAGGCACCGCGCGGGCGTCTGTTACGGGATCCGCCTGCTCCTGGCCGACGTGAAGCTGCTTTGTTTCGAATCTAAGATTTCTTTCATTTAATTTACTCATTATAATTACTCCTTTATTGTTTTGATTAAAAATTGTGTGTTAAAATTTGTGTTTGAATGTGTGCTTGAATGTTGCCTGTTATTCACAGAGCCTGCTTAACGTTACATTCGTGTATCAAAACAACATCGGGTTATGTAAAATACCATTTCTTATTACTCCTATCAAGTTAGTAGGTTTTGCTGTATTTATATATTAACACATTATTCCGGCAAAGTCAATACTATTTCTGAAATTTATAAATTCCGCCGGTCGGCGGGGTGCCCCCGCGGTCTTCTCGAGGAGATACGCCGGCGATATAAGAACCGTCGGTATCCCGACAGAAAAAGAGCATAATCAGCACCGTAGATTAACTTTGCGGTAATCTTACGGGCGGACACATAGGTCCGCCCCTACAAGATTAAGGAAAAGTAAAAATAAAAAACAAACATTTTCAAAGCAATAAATTCCGCACCCATATTAATTCTGTCAGGAACAAAAGGATTAAATCAAGCAAATCTATCTCCCCGACCGAAACTTTCAACTTTCCATTTTCAATTTTCAACTTATTCCTTATTACTTTATAAATATCTGTCGGGACGCCGGCGATTCTCACTACGCCGACCTATCTTCCCGAGTTGCGAACATCTATCTTCTCAAGGTGACTTCGGGAACTCTCCGCCCAAAAGAAACGATTTAAGCGCGCTGTAGCGTTTTGTCTGGCGGTTATTGTTCACCATCATCTCCACGGTTTGTGGATTTCCGACGAGAATCAGCGTCTTTTTTGCCCTTGTTACTGCGGTATAAAGCAAATTTCTGTAATACAGCTGCGGCGGTCCGGGGAACATCGGGATTATCACCGCGTCAAATTCATTCCCTTGGCTTTTATGCACGGTTACGGCGTAGGCAAAATCAAGGTCTGTCGCGGCGTCATAGGAAAGCCTCGCGGTTTTGTCGTAAAAAGCGATTTTCAGGGTTTTGCTTTTGCGGTCAATGCTCTGAATTATGCCGATGTCGCCGTTAAAAATTCCGTCGCCCTGTTCGCCGTTTTCCTTTTCCCAGCGGATGTCATAGTTGTTTTTAATCTGCATAACCTTGTCGCCTACCCTGAAAACGCGCGAGCCGATTGTCACCTCCGCCTTGTTCTCGTCCTTGGGGTTGAGCTTTGCCTGGAGCTTGTGATTCAGCTCGGCGGTACCTAACTCTCCCTTTTTTGAAGGGCAGAGCACCTGGATATTGTCAAAGGCGGAATAGCCGTAGGCTTTTGGCAGGCGATTGGTGCAGAGGTCTGTAATAACCTCCGTCACCTCGGATTTATTATTCCTTTTCAGAAAAAAGAAGTCCTTGTCGGCGGAATTGAGCAAGGGCATTTCTCCCTTGACAATCCTGTGTGCGTTGGTAACGATAAGGCTTTGCTGAGCCTGACGAAAAATCTCATTGAGCCTGATTACAGGCACAATTCCGCTGTCGGTCAAGTCGCCCAAAACATTCCCCGCGCCGACAGACGGAAGCTGGTCGCTGTCGCCCACCAAAATCAACCGGCAGCCAAGGGGAATCGCGCGCGTGAGGCTGTCAAAAATAGACGCGTCCACCATTGATACCTCGTCGACAATCAGCGCGTCGCAGGAAAGCTGGTTTTTTTCATTTTTGCCGAAAACCGGGTTGTCACGCTTGTCCCAGCTTACCTCCAAAAGTCTGTGCAGGGTTTTTGCCTCGCAGCCGGTGACCTCGCTCATACGCTGGGCGGCTCTGCCTGTCGGCGCCGCCAGGAGCACCTTGTGCCCTCTGCTGTTCAAAATTTTGATAATCGCGTTCAGCGTTGTTGTTTTTCCTGTTCCGGGACCGCCCGTGAGGACGGTTATTCCGCAGGTGAGGGCTGTTGTTATCGCCTCTTTTTGAAGCTCGGCGTACTCTATTCCAAGCTCCGCCTCGCACTGCGAGATTGCCTCGTCAAGCCTGCTGATTTTATCGGCGGGAAAGCCGAGCAGCAGCTTGATTCGCGACGCGCTGTTAAGCTCGGTTTCGTACATCTGCGGAGTAAAAACAAACTCTCTGTCATCAATATTCGCCGCAATCAGGCTGCGGTCAAAAATCATTTTTCCCGCGCAGTCAAGCAGAACGTCCTCTCCCACGTTCAAAAACCGCGAGGTGGTCGAAACAAGCTTGTCAATCGGCAGGCAGGTGTGACCGTTGCCGTAGTTATGCTTCAACACGTAAATCAGCCCCGCTCTTAGGCGCAGCTCGCTGTCGTGCTCAAGCTCGTTCTTTTTCGCGATAAAATCGGCGCTTTCAAAGCCGACTCCGAATTCGGGCTCGCAAAGAATGTAGGGGTTTTCCTTAATCTGCTCCACGCTTTTGGCGCCGTAGACGTTAAAAATTTTTACCGCCGACGAATTTGAGATTCCGTATTCTCCCAAAAACAGCATAAGCTCGCGGATTCCGGCGTTCGCCTTTAGCTGTTCGGAAAATTCCTGTGCCTTTTTCAGCGTGATTCCCCTAAGCGAAGCTACGCGTTCGGGCTGGTTTTCCATAACCTCAAGGGTGGAATCCGCGAACTCGTCAACAAGCCTTTTTGCGGTTGAGGGACCAATTCCCTTTACCGCGCCCGAGGAAAGGTAGCGAAGTATATCCGCCGCCTGAGACGGACGTTCGACCTCGCACGACTGAGCTGAGAACTGCCTGCCGTAGCTGCGGTGGTTTGTGTAGAAGCCAACAAGCGTAACGCTGTCGCCCGCGTTCACCTGCGGCATAGAACCAACAGCGGTTATGTAGTCGTCTCCGTCTGAGATTTCGAGCACGGTGTAACCGTTTTCCTCGTTTCTGTAAACAATGTTTTCTACCGCTCCGCAGAGCCGCAGTAATGTTTTATCTTCCATAATATTTCCTATAAAGAATTATTTTTTGTTTCCTATATTCATTATTATAAAACTTTTGACCGTATTTAACAAGAGTAATTTCATTTTCATTTAATACTGTTTTCATTTAAAATGCTTTAACACAACAGAGGTTAAAGGATTTTATTTGAGCAGCTTTATCGCCTCGTTTGGGGAAATCAGCCCCTTAAAGCCGTATTCCCTGCACACGGTCTCGCAAATCAGCCTTGTTTTTTCGTCGAGCTCGGCATTGACGCAAACGCTGACGTTCTCGTTTTTATTGCTCCACCTAAGGCGCGACAGAGCGCTTCTGAGCACAAATTCCGCCTCGTCGGTTTTGTTCAGCGGAGTGACGATTATTACCGAGCAGTCCTTTTTGTTTGTAAAAATCCGCAGGGACAGCTCGCGCACCAGCGATACCGCGCCGAATACCGCGAAAATTATCAGCAGCACACACGAGAAAATATACATATTAACACCTCGGTATATTTTATTTTAAAAAATAAAAATTGTGATAATAATTCGCGCAATACGGCTAATAATAATATCACGGTGATACAGTGAGCGCTGATTAACCGG
Organism: uncultured Ruminococcus sp.; assembly: GCA_905235295.1. Classification (GTDB taxonomy): domain Bacteria; phylum Bacillota; class Clostridia; order Oscillospirales; family Acutalibacteraceae; genus Ruminococcoides. The sequence goes on from CAJOLF010000076.1 coordinate 8,144, forward strand.
CGCTTATTCAACCGAATTTTTTGAGGTGATTAATATGGACAACACTTATGCTAACCAGTGCATTGCCTGCACTGTGACAAACTGCAAAAACCACAACCGGACAAAGGACTACTGCTCGCTCGACAAGATTACCGTCGGTACCCACGAGAGCGACCCCACCGTTGTTCCCTGCACCGACTGCCAGAGCTTTGTTCCCAAGCAGAGCTGCTAAAAGTGCCGGTGGGCACTCCCGCCCGCATTAGGAAAGCATAAATGCGCGGCAGCGTTTCAGTAACGGCGGGATTAAAACCTTTCAATGCCGGTACGCGGCTTCCTGTGGTATCAGGGATGCTCCAATGTAGGCAGAGCCGTTCAGTACGAAAGTCTGTTCCAGGCACTGATTCTGGAAATCAGCTTTTCAAGGTCGTCCTTTGAAAACTCGTAGCGCTTGTTGCAGAACTGGCAAACCGCCTCGGCGTAGCCTTTTTCGTCAGCCATTGAGCGAATATCGCTGTCGCTCATCGTCATAAAGTACCGCTCGAGCTTTTCGCGCGAGCAGGAGCAGACGTAGTTGACTGGATTTTCGTCGAGCACCTCTACCTCAAAGCCGTCCAGAGCGGTTTTGCAGATGTCGAGAATACTCATTCCCTTCGCGAGCATTGTGGTGACGGGTTCCAGCTTCCGCACATTTTGCTCGAGCTTGTCAACCGCCTCGTCATACGCTCCCGGCAGAAGCTGAATCAGCAGTCCTCCCGCGAGCATAACCTCGCCGTCGTCCTTGTCAACGAGCACTCCCAAAGCGCAAACGCTCGGGATTTGCTCGGAGGTCGCGAAGTAGTTTGTGATGTCCTCGGCGATTTCTCCGCTGACAAGCTCAACCTGACCTATGTACGGGTCGCCCGTGCCGTAGTCGCGCATAACGCTGAGGTTTCCGTTTTTGCCGACCGCCTTGGCAACGTTGATTTTTCCGTTCGGGTAATACTCGGTTTTGCAGTCGGGGTTTTCAACATAGCCGCGGACGTTGCCGCTGCTGTCGGCAACCGCGACAACCGCGCCCAGCTCTCCGTCGCCCAAAACGCGGAGGTTGATGAACGCGTCCTTTTGCTTTAGCATATTTCCCATTAAAGAAGCGGCGCACAAAAGCCTGCCCAAAGCCGCTGTTGAGCTGCGGCTGAGGTTATGAAGCTTTTTAGCGGTAAAAACTATGTCGGACGCGTCGATGGCGGAAGCCATAATCGCGCCGTCGCTTGTTATACATCGAATTATTTTATCCATAAAATCCCTCTGATTATTTTTCTGTTTTCCGCGCGACAAAAATCACGCGCTGTTCGTCACGAGCGGGAGGCTCAAAGGTCAAATCGCCGTAAAGCGCGAGAACCTTGAAACCCGAGCCGCCGAGCATAGCTTTCAGTTCGTCAAAGCCGTAAGCGCGCTCGCGCAAAAAGTCGCTGTAACGGCGGTAGAGCCCGTTTTCCTCCGCGAAAAAGTCAAGCGTTATCTCGACAACATCATCCCCAATCAGCGAGTTTTGCCACGCGCACAAAACTCCGTCCGCCTCGAGGACAAAATCGTTGTTGCCCAAAATCTCCCTGTGCTTGTAAACGGTGTTCACGTCAAAGATAAACAGCCCGTCCGTATTCAGCGCGCGGCTGACGGCGTCAAAGGTCTTTTGCACGTCACGCGCGTCGGTAAGGTGGTTGATACTGTCGAGCGTACAAACGCAGGTGTCCGTTTTATACGGCAGAGAAAGCTCCTGCATAAGCTGGTTGACGTAGAGGATATTAACGTCCTCCTCATACCCCCTTTGAGCGGCTTCGGAGAGCATATCGACGCTGCCGTCAACGCCGAAAACATCCGCGCCGAGGCGCTTTAGCTCGCGCGTAAGGTTCCCTGTTCCGCAGCAGAGGTCGAGCGTTTTGCCTGCGCTGTGGTTAAAGCGGCGGCAGATTTCGAGGATATAGCGGGCGCGGTCGGCGTAGCGCGCGTCCTCCATAAGCGCGTCGTAAAACAGCGCGAGGCTTTGGTAGCCCTCCATCACTTTTCGCCGCCTGAAATTCTGTCGAGCACAAGGGTGTAGCCGTATGTATCGTTGTCAAACAGGGCTCGCTTTACGCGGCTGATTGTCGCGGTAGAAGCCCCGGTTTCCTTTACTATTTCAGTATATACCTTTTTTTCGGTCAGCATTTTTGCGACAACAAGCCTTTGCGACATCGCCTTCAGTTCCGCGCTTGTGCACAAATCCTCAAAAAACCGATAGCAGTCCTCTTTGTTTTCAAGGGAAAGAATCGCGTCAAAAAGGAAATCGGTCTGGTCGTTTTTGAGCTTGGAATTCATATCTGCTCCTCCTGTGGGATTTTTCAAAAGGCGGAAAATCCGCAGGCAAAGGGCGCCGCAGATATTTCCGCTTTGACAATTATTTTCGTACTCTAAAATTTTACCACATAAAAGCGCAAAAGTAAATAGCTTTATCGCAATTTGAGATTTTTTCCAAAGACCCGCCGGAAATTCTCCGCTGCTGCCTAAATATTCCTTTTGACCGATTCAAGCGCGCCCTTTTCTATCCTGCTGACCTGCGCCTGAGAAATTCCGATTTCTGCGGCTACCTCCATCTGGGTTTTTCCCTTAAAAAACCTGAGCGTCAAAATCCGCTTTTCACGGTCGGAAAGGTTTGATATTGCCTCCTTGACGGCAAGCTCCTCAAGCCACGTTGAATCGTCGCCCGCGTCGCCGATTTGATCCATAACATACACCGTGTCGCTGCCGTCGGAAAACACCGGCTCGTAGAGCGAAACAGGCTCAACAATCGCCTCCAGCGCGAGCACCACGTTTTCCTTGGGCATATCCATAAGCTTCGCGATTTCCTCCACCGTCGGCTCGCGGTTGTTTTCGGCGGTGAGCTGCTCTTTAATCTGCATAGCCCTGTAGGCGGTGTCGCGCATTGAGCGCGATACCCTGACCGTTGAATTATCGCGGAGATAGCGGCGGATTTCTCCGATTATCATCGGAACTCCGTAGGTTGAAAAACGGACGTTAAGGCTTGGGTCAAAGTTGTCGATTGCCTTTATCAGCCCGATTACTCCGACCTGGAACAAATCGTCGGGGTTCTCTCCCCTGTTTGAAAACCGCTGAATGACCGAC
>CAJOLF010000077.1 GCA_905235295.1 uncultured Ruminococcus sp.
ATTTCAGAACCGTATTAAATTATTCGGTCGCAACGGTCGGGAATAAAACGCATTAATTATTGCAATTTATCTTCCCGAGAAGCGCAGTCGCCGCCGCGACCAACAAATTTAATACGGTGTTAAAAGTCGTTTTCGCTGTCGGGAAATTAACGCTAATTACAATACCGCCCTATCTCCTCGAGAAGACCGCGGGGGCACCCCGCCGCCGCCGCGACCGCCGACAGTCGAACTAACTTTCGAAAATCGTATTGATTTTTTGAAGCTTATGTGTTAAAATAAACACAGTATAATTTGTGAGGAAATCAGTATGGCACACGACAAAATTTATGTTAAGGGAGCAAAGGAACACAACCTAAAAAATATTGACGTTGAGATTCCGCGCAATCAGCTTGTGGTAATCACAGGTCTTTCCGGCTCGGGCAAAAGCTCTTTGGCGTTCGACACAATCTACGCCGAGGGACAGCGCAGGTATGTGGAGAGCCTTTCAAGCTACGCGAGGATGTTTTTGGGGCAGATGGACAAGCCGAACGTCGAGAGCATCGAAGGCTTGTCGCCAGCAATTTCAATAGACCAAAAAACCACCTCGAAAAACCCGCGTTCAACCGTCGGCACCGTGACCGAGATTTACGACTATCTGCGTCTGCTCTACGCGCGAATCGGCGTGCCTCACTGCACAGTATGCGGCAGGGAAATCAGGCAGCAGACCGTTGACCAAATCGTAGACAAAATTCTCGAGTACCCTCAGGGCACAAAAATACAGCTTATGGCGCCGGTTGTCCGCGGAAGAAAGGGCGAGCACGCAAAGGTGCTCGACAGCGCGCGCAAGTCGGGCTTTGTCCGCGTCAGGGTTGACGGAATTATCTATGATTTGCAGGAGAAAATTCCGATAGAGAAAAATAAAAAGCACAATATTGAGGTAATAATTGACAGGCTTGTCATTAAGCCCGATATTTCCTCGCGCCTTGCGGACAGCATCGAAACCGCCTCTAAGCTCAGCGGCGGACTTGTTACGGTTAATTTTGACGGCGGCGACGACGTAACTTTTTCGCAAAAGTACGCCTGCCCTGAGCACGGAATCAGCATTGACGACCTAACCCCAAGAATGTTCTCGTTCAATAACCCCTTCGGCGCGTGCCCAAAGTGCACGGGACTGGGCGTTTTCCTGAAAATTGACGAGGACAAAATAATTCCCGACAGGAATAAAAGCATTAAAGAAGGCGCAATCAAGGGCAGCGGCTGGGCGCTTGAGGGCAGCTCAATCGCGGCTATGTATATGGAAGCGCTTGCCCGCCGCTACAAATTCGGACTTGACCAGCCAATCAAGGATATTCCCAAGGAAACCGTTGACAAAATCCTCTACGGCACAGACGGCGAAAGCCTGACAATCGAGCGCAAATCCGCCTACGGAAGCGGAACCTACAGGCAGCCCTTTGAGGGAATCATCAACAACCTCGACAGGCGCTATCACGAGACCTCGAGCAACTGGATTAAGGACGAAATCCGCGGCTATATGGAGGAAATCCCCTGCGACGAGTGTATGGGGGAGAGGCTCTGCAAGGAGAGCCTTGCCGTAACCGTCGGCGGAATAAATATTTCCGACTTCTGCAAAAAGTCCGTTGTGGAAGCGCTTGATTTTATAAAAAATCTTGAGCTCAGCGAAAAGGAAAAAATCATCGGCTCCGAGATTATCAAGGAGATTACCGAGCGGCTCAACTTCCTCAAAAGCGTTGGACTGGGCTACCTCACTCTTTCAAGGAGCTCCGGCACGCTTTCGGGCGGAGAAAGCCAAAGAATCCGCCTCGCAACGCAAATCGGAAGCTCGCTTATGGGCGTGCTCTATATCCTTGACGAGCCGAGTATAGGGCTTCATCAGCGCGATAACGAAAAGCTGCTCAATACCCTGAAACGCCTGCGCGACCTCGGCAACACAGTAATCGTCGTCGAGCACGACGAGGAAACCATGTACGCTGCCGACTGCATTGTGGACGTCGGTCCCGGCGCGGGTATCCACGGCGGAGAGATTGTCTGCACAGGCACCGCCGAGGAAATCAAGGCGTGTGAAAAAAGCATAACAGGTCAGTACCTAAGCGGCAAAAGGAGCGTTCCCGTGCCCCAAAAGCGTCGCAAGGGCAACGGCGGCTTTATTGAGATTGCGGGCGCGGCGGAGAATAACCTGAAAAATATAAACGTAAAAATCCCTCTCGGCGAATTTGTTTGCGTAACGGGCGTTTCGGGCTCGGGCAAAAGCTCGCTGATTAACGAGGTGCTCTACAAAAGCCTCGCGCGCGAGCTTAACCGTGCAAAGGCAATCCCGGGCAAGCACAGGGAAATCAGGGGAATTGAAAATCTTGACAAGGTAATCGAGATTGACCAAAGCCCGATCGGCAGAACTCCGCGCTCAAATCCCGCGACATACACGGGGCTGTTCACAGACATTCGCGCGCTCTTCGCCACAACTCAGGACGCGAGGATGCGCGGCTTCGGTCAAAGCAGATTTTCCTTCAACGTCAAGGGCGGCCGCTGCGAGGCTTGCCAGGGCGACGGTATTATCAAGATAGAAATGCACTTTTTGTCTGACGTTTACGTGCCCTGCGAGGTCTGCAAGGGCAAGAGGTATAACCGCGAAACGCTGGAGGTAAGGTACAAGGGCAAAAATATCAGCGACGTGCTCGAGATGACGGTAGAGGAGGCAATGGAATTTTTCTCGAATATTCCTAAGCTCCACCGCAAGCTCAAAACCCTCTATGACGTGGGCTTGGGCTACATCAAGCTCGGCCAGCCCGCCACAACCCTCTCGGGCGGCGAGGCTCAGCGCGTGAAGCTCGCCACCGAGCTTTCAAAACGCAGCACTGGCAGGACGATTTATATTCTTGACGAGCCGACGACAGGACTGCACATCGCCGACGTTCACAGACTGGTTGACGTTTTGCAGCTTTTGGTCGACGGCGGCAACACGGTTGTGGTAATCGAGCACAACCTTGACCTGATTAAAACGGCAGACTATATCATCGACCTCGGTCCCGAGGGAGGAGATATGGGCGGCAAGGTAATCGCCAAAGGAACTCCCGAGCAGGTCGCGAGGTCAAAAACCTCGTTTACAGGTCAGTACCTCAAACCGCTGCTTGGTAAATAAAAAAGCATTGACACCGTATGTGGTATCATATATAATATTATCAGGGAAGAAACGAAAGGATAGGTGCGTGCAAAAGGTAAAAGAGATTGTGGAGGCTGATTTATATGACGAAAAATGATATTTTGGCTAAGACAGAAGAATATATGAAGAAAAAATACCGCTTTGAGCTTGAGGAGGATTCCGACGAAGGCGGATATATGATTTCCTATCCCGATTTACCCGGCTGTGTTTCAATGGGAGAAACTCTTGAAGCAGCAATCGAAAACGGCGAAAACGCCCGCAGGGAATGGATATACGCGACGCTTGAAAGCGGCGGCGCGGTTCCTGCTCCCTTTGACGCCGAGGAATACTCGGGAAAATTCAGCCTGCGCGTTCCCAAGTCGCTTCACAAGCTGCTTGCCGAGCGCTCAAAGGAAGAGGGAATAAGTATGAACCAATATTGTATATATCTTCTTTCGCAGGGCAGATAGTTAAAAACAAAAAGAGATAATGAAAGGTCAGACCAATCATTATCTCTTTTTTATTGTATAGGAAACTACTTCATTTTTATTACTGCTGCTGCCGGCAAAAACCGCCTGCGGTTATTCGTCCTCGGATTCGGAAAAATCGGTGAGCATAACCGGCGACTGAACGTCCTTTAGCTTGCGCTGAATTTGCCTTGTACGCACTCCGACGAGCTTGTCGAGCTCCTTGTTTGCCTGGTCAAGCCGCATCTGCGTTGCGGTGAGCACGTCGTTAAACTTGTCAAATTCCTGCTTGACCGAGCCGAGCAAATCCCAGACCTCGGAGCTGCGCTTTTGAACAGCCAAAGTCTTGAAGCCCATCTGCAGGGAGTTGAGCAGCGCCGCCATAGTGCTCGGACCCGCGATGTTTACCTTGTATTTACGCTGTAATTCCTCAACCATTCCGCGGTTTACAACCTCGCTGTAAAGCCCCTCAAACGGCAGGAACATAATCGCGAACTCGGTTGTGTTCGGCGGGTCGATGTATTTGTCGTGAATGTCCTTCGCCTCCGCCTTGATTGTGGTAATCAGCGCCTTTGAAGCGAGCTCAATCTTCGCCTTGTCGCCCTCCTCAATCGCGTCGCGCAGGGCTGCGTAGGTGTCGCCGGGGAACTTTGAGTCGATCGGAAGGTAAATAAAGCTGTCGTCCTCGGCAGGCAGCTTAATCGCGAACTCAACAACATTCTTCGAGCCTTTTTTGGTGGCTATATTTTCCTCATACTGCTCGGGCGGAAGTATCTCCGTGAGTATGCTGCCAAGCTGGATTTCGCCGAGGATACCCCTTGTCTTTACGTTTGAAAGCACCTTTTTGAGGTCGCCCACGCCGACAGCCAGCGACTGCATCTCGCCGAGTCCCTTGTAAACCTGTTCGAGCCTTTGGTTGACGAGCGAAAAGCTCTGGTTCATCTTTTCCTCAAGGGTTTTCTGCAGCTTTTCGTCAACGGTTTTCCTCATTTCCTCAAGCTGGCGGTTGTTGTCGTTTTGCAGGTATTCAAGCCGCTTTTCAATGGTTTGGCGGTTCGCTTCAAGCTGTTTTTCGTTGGAAATCCTGATGTTTTCAAGCTTTTGCTCGGTGGATTCCGAAAAGGTTTTCATCCTCATTTCAAGCGCGTTCAGCTTTTCGGACTGCTGCTGAGAAAAGCTGCGCTGATTGTCCGAAAGCAGGTCGCCCATATTCTTGACCGAGGTTTGTGTTTGCGTGCTCAGCTCTTGCCTGAGAATACTCTGCTGCTTTGACATTTCATCGCGGACAGAGGGAATAACCTCGTTTTTTACCGCGGTTACTATTTCATCAGTGTTGCTGTTATTATTCTTTTTAAGAACAATAGCTATCAGCGCAATCAGTAAAACAACCGATATTACGCCGAGAACAACGGCTGAAATTCCGATAAAATCCATAATTTCACCCCTATATATGCTTTAAATAAATATATCATAAGGGCTTATGTTTGTCAACGAAGCATTGTGTCATAAAAATCCCAATGCTCAGTCAAAAACCGTCTCCACAACTTTTTTACTGCATTCGGGCGAATACAAAAAACGGCTGATGTGCTTTTGGTCGCAAAAATACTCCGGCTGAGACGGCGCGCTTCGGTAGTTGAAGGTGTCAATAATAATCAGTTTAATTTTCATTTTTTCGGGAATAATGCTCTTGATATATACGCTCGCCTGCTGTCCGGGCTTAACGCCCTCCTTGCTCTCGGCAAGCCCGGCGAGGTTTGGCGCGAGTTCGACAAACGCGCCGTAGTTTTCAACGCTTCTCACCGTGCCCGACACGGTTTCTCCCGCGCGGAAGTTCACGGCGTTTTGCTCCCACGTGCCGAGCAGCTCCTTGTGGCTCAGCGTAATTCTTCCGTTTTCAATCGACTTTATAACCGCCAAAATATCCATTCCGACGCTGAACCTTTCGCTCGGGTGCTCAATCCGCGACACCGAAATCGCGTCAATCGGCATAAGCGCGACAATTCCGCAGCCAATGTCCGCGAACGCCCCAAAGCTTTCAAGGTGGGTGATTCTCGCTTTAACAACGTCGCCGCGCCTGAGGTTGTTTATGTAGTGTTCAAGGCACATCCGCTGCGCTTTTTCGCGCGATAAAACGGCGTATTCCCTGCCGTTTTCGTCGGTCGCGATTTCTGTCACGACAAAGCACACGGGGCGGTTAACGCGGGAAATAACGGCAATATCGCGCACGCTGCCGTCCTTAATCCCGAGCGCTCCCTCCTCGCGCGGAATAACGCCCTTGATTTCTCCGAGGCTTACGCTGAGGTTGTGCCCGGGGTCGCACAGCGTAGCTTTTGCCTCGAGGATTTTTTGCGCGCGCATAGCCTCCCGCAAGCCTGAAATTGTGCTTATACAGCCGATGTTCTCTCTATCATAAATCAGTTTTCCCTCGGGTAAATATTCCGACATTTTTCTGCCTCCGTAAATTCAGTATTACATCTACAGGTAATTTTATGAACATATAACCGCAAATATGCCACGGTAACGTTACCGCATGGCGGCTTAGGTTAATCAAAAATTGCGGTATTCGGCGCTGATTTGCATTTTTTCGGGAAATGTGATATAATAACATCGTGTGTTTTATGTTTCAAAAATTATCCGAAAGGACAATAATTATGAAAAATTTTGGTAAAGCACTCACCGGCGCGCTTTGCGTTGCTCTCAGTCTTGTCCTCGCGTTCGCCTTTTCGGGCTGCTCGGGCAAAACCGAAGAAAAAACAAGCAACGCCACTGTTGATGAAGCCGAGAAAACTTACCCCGTCAGCACGGGCGACGAGGCAAAGGCAATCGGCGGACTCGAGGCTCTCGGCTTTGATCCCGAGGCGCTCGGCATAAAACCGGAGATTATTAACGACGATAACCCGGTCGGCTTCCAGCTTGAAAACCCCAAAAAGGGCGATACAATCGCCGTGCTTCACACCGACTACGGCGACATTACGCTCAGGCTTTTTGCCGAACAGGCTCCGATGACCGTGACGAACTTTGTAAATCTTGCAAAGGCGGGGAAGTACAACAACACGACCTTCCACAGGGTAATCGAGGGCTTTGTTGTGCAGGGCGGTCACAGCGGAGAGGATCCCAATCACCCGAACGGAATCAGCTCCTACGGAACCGAATTTGAGGACGAGTTCTGCGACAAGCTCTTCAACATCAGGGGAGCGGTGTCGATGGCGAACAACGCCAAGGACTCAAACGGAAGCCAGTTCTTTATTAACCAGACCACTGCCGGGGATTTTGAGAAAAACGGCGGCTGGTCAAATTACGACGACCTTTGGAAAAACGTTAAAGCCCAGCTTGAAAACTACAGGGATTCAAACCTTTTGTCCGCGTTTATCGACGAAAACGGCGACAAGTTTATTGTGCCGTCCGTTATTCCCGCCGAAGTTAAGGAGCTTTATGAAAAGAACGGCGGCAACCCGAACCTTGACGGCGCCTTTAACGCCGCCGACAGGGGCAACACCGTGTTCGCCCAGGTTATTTCCGGAATGGACGTTGTCGATTCAATCGCGAAGGTTGAGGTTGACAAAAACAGCGTGCCGCTGGAAAACGTCGTAATCAATTCGGTGGAGATTAAAACCTATTGATAAATTTGGAGATAAAATATGAGTGATTTACCCATCGCCGCGATAATGTACGACTTTGACCGGACCCTGTGCACGCGCGATATGCAGGATTACAGCTTTATTCCGAGCCTCGGGCTGACCGAAAGGGAGTTTTGGGACTACACAAACACTCTCGGCGTTAACGAGCACATGGATTCGGTGCTCGCGTATATGTATGCGATGGTTAAAATCGCGAGGGACAAAAACATTCCGCTCAAACGCGAGAGCCTTGTAAAAATGGGCGGCAGCGTTGAGCTTTTTGACGGAGTAGAGGGCTGGTTTGACCGCATAAACCGCTTTGGGCTTGAATGGGGAATGAAGATTGAGCACTACGTAATTTCCTCGGGAATGAAGGAGATTATTCAGGGCACAAAAATCAGCGACTGCTTCAAGAGCATTTTTGCCTGCGAGTTTTTGTATGACGAGGAAGGCTCGGCGGCGTGGCCGAAAACAAGCGTAAACTACACCAACAAAACCCAGTTTGTCTACCGCATCAACAAGGGCGTGCTCGACGTTTCAAACGACGTTGACCTAAACCGCTCGATGCCTGACGACAGCAAGCGCGTGCCGTTTTGCAATATGATTTACATAGGCGACGGACTTTCCGACGTGCCGTGTATGAAGATGATGAAGGCTTACGGCGGCTACTCAATCGCCGTGTATCAGAACCGCGACGAAAAGGTCAAGGCGCTCTTAAAGGGCGACAGGGTGGATTTTATCTACTCGGCGGATTACACCGAAAATTCCGGGCTTGACGTCACGGTCAAAAACATCATCCGCAAAATGTCGATTTCCGACAAGCTGACGTTTGAAAATTCAGCTCAGAAAAGGAAAGATTAACCAAAAAACTTTATTATGGGCACCATATATTTTTAGAGGTGCCCTTATATTATCAATAGCAAAATTTGCGCTGCAAAATGCTAAAAATATTTGTAAAGAAAAATAAAAAAATTTTAAAAACTCTCTGTTCAAAATGATTTTGATGTGATATAATTAAGTTGTTTAGGAAGTTAAGCGCCGTCTTAACTGATTTGTATTCGGAGATGTTTATATGTTTGGCAGATTAAGGAGCCTTGACCAAAGGGTTCTTGATAACATAAGCAGGATTCATTCGCCTGCCTTGAATATTGTGATGAAAACTGCCTCGAGATCCGCAAATGTCGGAATAATCTGGTGGGTTATCTGCCTGCCGTTTTTGATTAATCACAGCACGCGCATAACAGGAATCAACTTTGTTGTCGGAATCAGCTTTGCCCACGTGATGGGCGAGGGCTTGATTAAGCACCTCGTAAAGCGAATCCGCCCCTGCTACGGGCTTGACGACGATGAGCTGATTATCAACCGGCCGCGGTTCTATTCGTTCCCGTCGGGGCACACAACGGCTTCGTTTTCAATGCTCGGAGTGGCAATATTCCGCGGACTTCCGCTCTATGTGATTTTGCCGATTGCCTTTTTGGCGCTGCTTATCAGCTTTTCAAGGATTTACCTCAGGGTTCACTACCTTACCGACGTGCTCGCTGGTATGATTCTCGGCTTTACCTGCGGAATGTTATCGGTAATGTTTTTCCGCGCGATAGGTCTTTGATATTCCGGCAAGCCGCTAACAATATAAGAGTATAATTTTTCGCCTCAGGCAATAATTATCTTAGATTAATTATTGTCAGGGGCGATTTTTTTTGCAGTATTCAAAGGTAGAAATTTGCGGTGTAAATACCTCAAACCTAAAGGCGCGAGGCTACAGGGAAGTTAAGTCGGTTAGCGCTCCCAACAGAATGGGGGCGATGTGTATGACTGAAACGGTTTTATTAGAGAATAGTATTAATTATTATATTAGCGGCACTCGCAGAGGATAAAGAAATAACCGCCCAACTGCCTGCAATTAGTTGGACGGTTATTTATACCTAAAACAATTATTGGCTAACCGCTTTAAACGGTTAGCCCTATAATTTTGTATATATAAATTGTAAAAGTGTTCAGTGTACAGGAACAAACGGAAGCTCATCTTCTTCGAGCCGGCTTGGTCCGGTGTTCGCTGTGCGAATGACGTCCTCTGCCGGGAATTTGATGATTTCGAGTTCGGCGTGTTCATACTTTTCTTTTTTCATTCAAAATACCTCCGTTAGTCAAAATAGCTGTCGGCAGCTTGACAATACAGGTAATGCGCCTTGACCGCGTTTTGCGGATTTTTGTCCTGCGTATCGGTAACAGACTCCTCACGGATTTTTTATCAATTTAAAATTAATAAATTTTGAAAAGCAGTAATTTAATGCGGCATTTTCATAATTACCTATTAAATTATCATTATTATATCACATAATGCAAAGATTTTCAATAATAAACAAAAATTTTAATTGATTAATTTTATCATTAAACTGTATTTTTACTTCCTGAAAATTTCCGGTAATTTATTTTAAATTGCAGTAAAATATGCAATTTTTATCAGTTTTTGAAGCTATTATGAAGGAGTGTTTATCTCTTTCTCAATAGGTTCTAATATTTAGGGGGTAAAAAATGAAAAACAAAATTTATAATGTGACCTATGATATTTATCAGACGTTTCCGTCGAACAGCATTATAATCACTCACGTTAACAACGTTGACAGTGATATAATTGAGTTGTCGTTAACACGGAAAAATGAGACCTTTAACCTCAACGACGCGTCATACAGCGTAAGCGCTTCTTTTGTTGAGCAAAACAGCAAAAAGCTTATCAAGGACAATATGCCCTGCGAGGTAAACGGGAGCGGAAACATTATTATTCCGATTGACAATCTTCATTTTCGTCAAAAGATGGATGTTAACATCGAGGTAACGATCAGCGACAGCGTGAGCAATCAGGTTTTAACTCTGCCTTTCCCAATCCGGGTGAGAGTTAATCCGTCAATTCTGGATGACGCGGAAGTTACTGACGAATCAAGGGGTACTGTTCCCGAGCTTTTGGAGGAAGCGAAGGATTTGGTTGATAATTTCAAATATGTCTTAACCGATGATGATATTGAAAACATTTCCAACGCGTTAAATATCAGCGGCAAAGAGAACGTATCCAATAAAAAATCATCAATAACCAATCAGTCGCAGGAGGGCGACAGCACAAATTACCCGACAGTTAACGCTGTCAGAGAGTACGTAAAGGCGGAAAATGCCGATATGGAGGATTACGTTGACGAACAGCTTGACTATTATTATACCAAAAGTCAGATTGACGGCAAGGGATATTTAACTCAACAGGACATTTCAGGCAAAGCCGACAAATCAACCACCCTCGCGGGGTACGGTATTGCAAACGCCTATACAAAGTCGGAGGTTGACGCGCTTGTAAGCGGCGGAGTAATTCCTCAGTATGTGATTGACGAAAGCGAGAGCGTGCTTGCAAAGGCGTTCTCGCACAAGGGTCTCGGAAGAACAATCCGGTTTATCGCGGTGTCGGACAGTCACAACGACGCGACAAACGCCTCGCACGATTATACGCGCGTGAGCAATATGCACTGCGGCCAGGCAGTCAAGTATATTGCGGACAGAATTCCGCTTGATTTTGTCGCTTCTCTCGGCGATATGACGTGGGCGGGAGTAGCGCACACAACAGCTCAGTACCAAACGAATTGGCTAAAAGCGGATATTCAGGAAATGAATAAGTTTCTCAAGGACGGTTTCAGCGGAGTACCGAACATAAGGGTTGTCGGAAATCACGACCAGTGCGCAACCACCGATAGCGGCGGAACCGTGAGCCGTCTGCAAAACAACGGAGCGTATCAATACTTTGGGCGCTATAATTCGGGCGTGAGCGACGGATTAAGCAATTACGGCTATTATGACTTTGATAACGTAAAGCTCAGAATTATATATCTCAACACATCCGACACGGTGAATACCACGGCGCAGGGCACTTATCTTAATGTGTCAGCCGAGCAAAAGAATTGGCTGTGCGAAACGCTGATTGACGTTAACTCAAAGAGCAACGCGGCGGAATGGAAAATCCTTCTTATGTCGCACGCTCCGCTTGATATGATTTCGGGGTTAGCCGACGATATTCTTATTCCGTACACAAACGGCGGAACATACGGCAGCTATACCTTCACAAACCACAGCGCGAAGATTATCGGCAACTGTCACGGCCATACGCACTGTTACAATGTCGGATATATCTCGGATAAAATCCGCAGATTTACAATCCCAAATTCTAATTTTTATGATAACAACCACTACAAGAATAACCCGAATTACTCGGCGTGGAACGAGGACACAACGTATCCTAAAACCGAGAACAGCCGGACAGACACATCATTCTCGCTTGTTACGATTGATTTGGACAGCCTGACTTGTTTTGTTGATAACTACGGCGCGGGGTATGACAGAGAGTTCAGCCTTGATTAT
>CAJOLF010000078.1 GCA_905235295.1 uncultured Ruminococcus sp.
TAAAATACAAGGGAGGCACTTTTTATGAAAATCACCTACACAGCAAGAAAAGTCAACCTAAGAGATAATTTTAAGTACAGAGTGGAAAAAAAGCTTGCTAAGCTTGACAAGCTCTTTTCGGATGACGCGGCCGCGAACGTTGTTGTCACGCTTGAAAAAAACCGTCAGACCGTAGAGATTACAATTCGCGACCACTCAATGGTTTACCGCGCCGAAAGCACAATGCCCGAGATGAACGACGCGCTTGACCGTGTGGTTGATATTCTTATGCGCCAGATTCGCAAGAACAAAACCAAGCTTGAAAAGCGAATTAAGTCGGGCAATATCGAGGATATTATCGCCGAGCTTCCCGAGACCGACGAGCCCGAGGAAGAGGAGTACAACGTTGTACGCAAAAAGCAGGTTTTTGTAAAGCCTGTTACGGTTGACGAGGCAATACTCGAGATGAATATGATTAACCACGATTTCTTTATGTTCATCAACGCCGACACCTCCGAGGTAAACGTGGTGTATAAGCGCGACGACGGCAATTACGGACTTCTTGAGCCGGCAGTCAAATAAAAATTAATTAAATTCAGGGCGGATTTTGTGTCCGCCCTATTTTTTGTGAAAAGGATTGTTAAGATGAATCTAACATTTTCCGCGCCCTGCATCTTCGGACTTGAGGGGCTGTGCGCCAACGAGCTTAAATTTTTGGGTATAAAAAACGTCCGCGCCGAAAACGGCCGCGTGCTGTTCGAGGGCGATTTTTCAACCCTCGCCAAAGCGAATATAAACTCTCGCTACGCTGAGAGAATCCAGATTTTACTCGCCGAGTTTGAGGCGGAAAATTTTGACGAGCTGTTCGAAAACGTAAAAAATATCGAGTGGGAAAGCTTCATCGGTATGTCCGACGCCTTTCCCGTCAAGGGAAGCTGCCTCAGTTCAAAGCTTATGAGCGTTCCCGACTGCCAAAAAATAATCAAAAAGGCGGTGGCGGAGCGCCTTTCACAGCGCTATATGCTCTCTTGGTTTGAGGAAACGGGACCTGTTCACCAAATTCAGTTTTTAATTTTGAAAAACAAGGTCAGCATTATGCTCGATACATCAGGCGCGGGGCTCCACAAAAGAGGTTACAGAGCCGATTCAAACGAGGCGCCGATAAAGGAAACCCTCGCGGCGGCAATGGCGGAGCTGTCATTTGTGAGAAGGAATCATTTTGTTGTCGATCCAATGTGCGGCAGCGGCACGATTTTGATAGAAGCGGCTCAAAAGGCTTTGGGAATCGCTCCGGGCGTAAACAGGTATTTTTCCTGCGAGAAATGGAGCTGTATTCCCGGCGGAGTTTTTGAGCGTGAGAGAGAGCTTGCGAAAGCGAAGGAAAACCGTGATTGCGCGTTTTCAGCCGCGGGATACGATATTGATTCCGAAGCGCTCGCGACCGCCGAACACAACGCTCAAATCGCGGGCGTCGGCGACAGAATCCGTTTTGAAAAACGCGACATAAAGGATTACGCTCAGCCCGATGGCTACGCAACCCTGATTACAAACCCGCCCTACGGGGAAAGGCTGATGGACCTCAAATCCGCCGAGCAGCTGTATTTGGTTATGGGGGAGAAGTTTATCCGCGAGCGCGGAAAAAGCTACACAATCATCACTCCTGACGACGATTTTGAAAAGCTTTTCGGCAGAAAGGCAGACAAGCGCAGAAAGGTCTATAACGGCACTCTTAAATGCCAGATTTATATGTTCTATAAATAAAACTTTTGTTTATACAGTGATAAAAAAGCTAATAAATTGTCAAAATTCCTTTGTTTTAATCAAAAAAACTTGACTTTGAGTGTATTTGTTTTATAATAAATAATGGAAAAATAAGCGTTGAATTAATACAATCAAGTCCTGCGCTGCGCGTAGGCGCGATTTGTTCAGCGGTATTATGACGTATAACCAATCACCGTTGTTCCCCATGTTTTTCAGGCGGCGGGCGACACACGGACTTTCAGTAGGAGATTTATGGAAAAATCGGTTTTATGCAGGCTTAATTCTGCGGCAATAAAATATACGGATAAAATTATATTTAAGGACAGCAAAACCTGCCTTACCTTCGGCGGGTTCAACGATATTACAAAATCAATCGGAACATACCTTGCGGGCGTTGCTCCCGCGTCAAGTCCGGTTGTAGTGATGTCGGGCAGGCACGTTTACACCCCCGCCTGCTTTTTGGGAGCGGTAAGAGCGGGCTGCTTTTACGCGCCCATGGACGGCGATATGCCGAAAACAAGGCTCAATCAGATTTTGGGTGTAATCAAGTCAGAGCTAATGCTTGTTGACAAGGCGCATCTCGAAATCGCCCAAAGCCTTGATTTTGACGGAAAAATTGTCGTTATGGAGGATATTCTCGAAACTCCCGCCAACGAAGAGCTGCTGAAAAGCAGGGAGGAAAGCCTCACCGGCGCTTCTCCGCTGTATGTAATCTTTACATCAGGCTCAACAGGCGTGCCAAAGGGAGTAATCACCTCTCACCAGTCGCTTATGACATACATCGACTCGGTAAGCAAGGTGCTCTCGATTGACGATACCGACATTTTCGGCAACCAGTCTCCGCTTGACTATATCGCCGCAATCCGCGATATTTACCTGCCGATAAGCTTCGGCGCTTCAACCTATATCATTCCCAAGAATGAGTTTGCGGTTCCCGCTCAGCTTTTTGAAACGCTGAACAGGGAGAAAATTACAGCCCTCTGCTGGAGCGTGGCGGGTGTAGAGCTCCCCGCGAAGCTCGGCGCGTTTGACGTTTCAAAGCCCGAGTATCTGAAAAAGCTTTGCTTCTCGGGCTCGGTAATGCCCTGCAAGTACCTGAAAATCTGGCAGGAAAATCTGCCCGACGTGCTATATGTCAACCAGTATGGACCTACCGAAACAACCGCGTCCTGCACCTACTACGTTGTTAATGAAAAGGTGGACGACGACACGGTTCTGCCGATAGGCAAGCCCTATGACAACTACAAGGTTTTTCTGCTTAACGAGGACAACACTCCCACCGAGCAGGGCAAAACAGGAGAAATCTGCGTGAGCGGCTCAATCCTCGCCCTCGGCTACTACGGAAACCCGGAATACACGGAAAAATCGTTTATTCAAAATCCGCTCAACCCCAACTACCGCGAGCTGATTTATAAAACAGGCGACCTCGGAAGCTTCAACGCCGACGGTCTGCTTGAGTTCCACGGCAGAAAGGACAGGCAAATCAAGCACCTCGGCCACCGCATTGAGCTGGGAGAAATCGAGGAAACCGCCAAGAAAATCAGCGGAGTTCTCGACTGCTGCTCGCTCTATAACAAGCCAAAGGAGCACCTTTATCTGTTCTATACCGGCGACGCGACCTCAAAGGACATTGTGCTTTATTTCCGCGCCAATATGCCGGCGTTTATGGTACCGCGCAAGCTTGTGAACCTTGACGCTATGCCTACGCTGCCGAACGGAAAAATTGATATGCAAACACTGAAATCATATTTTAAATAAAAAAGGAGATATAATTATGGAAGAATTAATGGAAATTTTGGAAGAACTCAGACCCGACGTTGATTTTGAAAACGAGACCGCTCTTATCACAGACGGAGTGCTCGACTCTTTCGATATTGTAGCTCTTGTCGGCGAGCTTAACGACGCCTTTGATATTGAGATTAAGCCCAACAACCTTGTTCCCGAAAACTTTAATTCGGCAAAGGCTATGTACGCGCTTATCGAGAAGCTTCAGGACGAATAATATGAACGAGCAAAAGCTCAGAGAGCTTATCCCGGAGATTTCAACGCCGTCATACGTTTTCGACCTCGACCTTTTTAACGAGCGCGCCGAGCTTGTTCACAAGTATTTCGGCGACAAGGTGGGAATGTGCTTTTCAATCAAGGCAAATCCGTTCCTGCTGGGCAGGCTTCCGGATTGCTTTGACAAAATAGAGGTTTGCAGCCCAGGCGAGCTTACAATTTGCGAAAAAACCGGCGTTGATATGGAAAAAATCATTTTCTCGGGCGTCAACAAGACCTTTGACGACGTTGAGCGCGCCGCGGACGACCGCGTAGGCACCTTTACCGCCGAAAGCCGCCTGCATTTGTCGCTAATCAACGAAGCCGCGCTCAAAAGGAACACGGTATTTCCCGTGATTTTGCGCGTAACCGACGTCAAGGGCGGCAGCCAGTTCGGAATGGAGGAAGCCGAGGTAATTGACATCATCAGCAACCGCGCCGATTACAAGGGCGTGGAGCTTGTCGGCATCCATTACTTTACAGGCACTCAAAAGCGCAAGGCAAAGCCCATAATCAGAGAGCTTGACTATATCGCCGAGCTGATTAAAAGGCTAAAGACCGAATACGACTTTACGGTAAACCGCGTGGAATACGGAACGGGGCTTGCCGTTGACTACTTTGCGGACAACGCCGACGAGCTTGAGGAAGAACGCCTCGCGGAGATTTCCGAAAAAATCCGCGAAACCGCCGAAATCTGCGACCTCACCGTGGAAATGGGCAGGTTTTTTGCCGCTCCCTGCGGATATTACCTAACAAAGGTAATTGATACAAAGACCAACTGCGGAATAAACTACGCCGTATTGGACGGCGGAATGAACCAGCTCAAGTACGACGGACAGCTTCAGGGTATGCAGATTCCCAAAATAATTCACTTAAAGAATAATAATTCCTCCGGCGGAGTACAGCCGTGGACTCTCTGCGGAAGTCTGTGCACAACAGCGGACGTGCTCACCCGCAACGTCGAGCTTGATTCTCTCAAAATCGGCGATGTGCTTGTGTTCTGCAGAACGGGAGCATACTCCTCAATGGAGGGAATGGCTGTATTTTTGAGCAGAGAAATGCCCGTAATTTTCGAATACTCAGAGCAAAACGGGCTGAAAATCCTGCGCGAAAAGCTCTTTACCGATGTTTTCAACACACCGAACAGGTAGTTTTGATAAATCGAAAAAACTATATATGGGGATGTTTTTTTGACTTATACCTCAATAAATTTTCTATTCTTTGTAATGGTAACGGCGCTGCTGTACTTCGCCTTGCCGCTAAAAAAGCAAAAATGGGTTGTACTTCTCGCGGCAAGCATATTCTTCTATCTGGTCGCGAGTTACCGCTACGCTATGTTCATTTTGTTCACCGCGATAAGCACCTATCTTATCGGGCTTTGGGTGGACAAAATTTCCAAAAACTCAAAGAATGTTCTTAAAGCGAACAAGTCCGAATGGGGCAAAGAGGACAAAAAGAAGTACAAAAACAAAATCAAAGTTCAAAAGCGTTGGGTAATGAGTCTCGCGCTGGTGCTGAACTTTGGTATTCTCGCGTTTTTAAAGTATTTCAACTTCTTCTCGGGCAGTCTTAACGACCTTTTGGGATGCTTTGGGTTTGATTTTTCAATCCCGACGCTCAACCTGATTCTGCCTCTCGGTATTTCGTTCTACACCTTCCAGTCAATGGGATACATAGTTGACGTATATCGGGAAAAGACCCCGGCGGAGAAAAATCCGCTCAAATTTTTGCTGTTCGTGTCGTTCTTCCCTCAGATTATCCAGGGACCTATCAGCATTTACGACCAGCTCGCGCATCAGCTTTACGAGCCGCACAGCTTTGACTTCAACCGCTTTAAGCACGGTATGATGCTCATTCTCTGGGGCTTTTGCAAAAAGCTGATTGTCGCCGACAGAGCGGTAATCGCTATAAACACCGTAACCGATTCCTACGATTCCTACGGCGGCTCAACGCTTCTCTTTACAATACTTCTCTACTCCGTTCAGCTTTACGCCGACTTCTCGGGCGGTATCGACATATCCCGAGGCGTGGCGCAGATTTTCGGAATAGATATGATAGAAAACTTCAAGCGTCCGTACTTTTCAAAGTCAATCAACGAATATTGGCGCAGATGGCACATTTCTCTGGGCGCGTGGCTCAAAAACTACCTGTTTTATCCGCTCGCAATGTCAAATCTGTTCATCAGCGCGAGCAAAAAGATGAAGTCCACACGTTTCGGAAAAACCGCGGCAGGCGCTCATATCGCCAAGGTTCTGCCCACCAGCATAGCCTCGCTGATAGTGTTCCTTGTCGTTGGAATATGGCACGGAGCGGACTGGAAGTACGTCGGCTTCGGCTTGTGGAACGGACTTATCATAATGATAAGCATACTCCTGCAGCCGGTGTTCGACATAATCCTCAAAAAGCTGCATATCAACCCCAACGCAATTTGGTACTCAATTTTCCAAATGCTGAGAACCTTTGTAATAGTTCTTGTCGGCTATGTATTCGACGTCGCTCCGGGCTTTGAGCAGGCGATGCGTACCTTCCGGCTGATTCTGACAAATCAAAACCTTACGGCGGCTCGCGCGGAAATCAGCGAGCTCGGACTCGGCAAAAAGGACTTTATAGTAATTTTGTTAGGAATAGCGGTAATATTCACGGCAAGCGTGATTCAGGAACGCCACCCGTCGACCACAATCCGCGAGATGCTCGACCGCCGGCCGTTTATAATCAGGTTCGCGCTGATTTTTGTCGGCGTAATGTCGGTAATCATCTTTGGAATTTACGGCTCGGGCTACAACCCTGCTGACTTTGTATATATGCAATTTTAGAGGCGAAATTATTAATTATGAAGAAAAAGTTATACATCACAAGGGCGGTAAAGCTAATCGCGCTTATGCTTGCGATACTTTTAAGCTCCGCGCTGCTGCAGCAGTATGTTCTCTGCCATTATGACGGCAACAGAATGAGAATCGACGGCTACTATCTTGAGGACAAAAATTCTCTTGACGTGGTATTCATCGGTTCAAGCGACTGCTACGCGAGCTTCGCGCCGGGCTTGGCATACGAAAAGTTCGGCTTCACAAGCTACGCCTACGCCACGTCGTCAAGCACGGCAGGCGCGACAAAAACAATGGTTAAAGAGGTAATGCGTACTCAAAATCCACAGTTGATTGTTGTAGAGATTAACGCATTTCTTTACGGCTATGACAACGACACGATAACCTCAAGCGTGCGCAACTATATTGACCACGTGCCGTTGAACGCCAACAAGATTGAATACCTTTCAAGCGGAAATATACCCTCGACCGAGGACGAGGTTGAATATTATCTTCCGATTGTCAAGTATCATAGCACGTGGAACGATTACCCCGAGCCGTCGGGCAAATATCTCTTGCAAATAATAAAGCAGCATATTAACGGCTCGACCAAGCTCAAGGGCTACCGCACGTGCACGGAGAAATATGTTCCGAAAAAGGGAATTCCGTCAATCAACAATACTCTTGAGAATAACGATAAATCCATGACGCTGATTCCGGAATATGAGAAAAAGCTTCGCGATTTTCTTGAATACTGCAGGGATCAAAAGATTGAAAACGTGCTGTTTATGCGAGCTCCTCATATTGTGGACAGAACCGTCTATAATCGCTTTAAGCGCGGAAACGCCGCGGGCAAAATCATCAACGAATACGGTTATGATTACATCAATTTTGAGCGCGATCCCGTAACGCTCGCGTATCCGCCCGAGGAATACTACAATATTGACCACCTCAACCTTTACGGCGCGGAAAAGTTCACCGAATATTTCGGCAAAATCCTTACGGAAAAGTACGGGGTAAAAGAATCCAACCTCACCAAAGCGCAAAAAGCGGACTGGGAAAACGCGGTAGAGTATTATCACAGGTTGTATGACTACTGTGACAATTTCTTCAATACCGAGTACAAGACCAAGGGCGCGACGCAAACGCTGGAGGAAAACCTAAACGTAATGCGGTATATCGACGATTACGCCGAAAAGGGGATAATGCCCGAGGTCTATACGACCGCGCCGCCCACAACAGAAAATTAAATTTAAATAGCATTCAAGCCTGTTCCGACCAAAAGCGTCAGAACAGGCTTTTTTAAATAAAATCCATAAATTCAAGCTTCTCCCGGGCGGAGAAGCTTTTTTTGCTTTAGGCGGGAGAGAGTGCCCACCGGCAATTTTTTACTGTATAGGAAACTCCTGCGTTTTGACCCCGCCGTTACAGAAACGTTGCCGCGCGTTAATATTTTCCAAAGGCGGGAGAGAGTGCCCACCGGCAATTTTTTACTGTATAGGAAACTCCT
>CAJOLF010000079.1 GCA_905235295.1 uncultured Ruminococcus sp.
GGAGAATCACAGGCTCGCAACAAGTACACCTACTTTGCCTCAAAGGCAAAAAAAGAGGGCTACGAGCAGATTGCAGCGCTGTTCCTAAAGACAGCCGATAACGAAAAGGAGCACGCCAAAATCTGGTTTAAGGAGCTCGAGGGAATCGGTACAACCACCGAAAATCTCGCCGCGGCTGCGGACGGAGAAAATTACGAGTGGACCGATATGTACGAGGGCTTCGCAAAGACCGCCGAGGAAGAGGGCTTTAACGAGCTCGCTCAGAAGTTCAGACTTGTGGCGGAAATCGAAAAGCACCACGAGGAGCGTTACCGCGCGCTGCTCAATAACGTAGAAACAGCTCAGGTATTTGAAAAGAGCGAGGTCAAGGTTTGGGAATGCCGCAACTGCGGACACATTGTTGTCGGCACACAGGCTCCCGGCGTATGTCCCGCGTGCGCTCATCCCCAGAGCTACTTTGAGGTTCACGCGGAAAACTATTAAGGAGCTTTTCGCAATCCGCAAAAGGCAAATAAAAAACTCAGGGCGTGTGAATTTTTGGTTCACACGCCCTATAAACATTTCCCGAGAAGCTAAAGCTCCCGCGGTGAAGCTGCCTCATCTTTGCAATATATCACTTGCAAATTATGACATATTAAGATATAATGTTTATAAACAAGATCAACATAAAAAGCATAATTTGCAAACAGATAAGCTTGGCAAGATAGGAGAAAACTATGCTTGAATTAAAGAACATAACTTTTACGGTTGACGATAACGGCGGTGAAAAGCGGATTATCCGCGACCTTAATCTGAAAATTGACAACAGCAGGTTTGTGGTAATTACAGGTCCCAACGGCAGCGGAAAATCCACCCTCGCGCGTATTATTATGGGCATTGAAGCTCCGACCTCGGGCAAAATTTACTTTGACGGCAAGGACATCACCGACTTGAGCATTACCGAGCGCGCGAAGCTCGGAATCAGCTTTGCCTTTCAGCAGCCTGTCCGCTTCAAGGGAATCAAGGTTCACGACCTGCTCAGGCTTTCCGCAGGAAAGGAGCTTTCGGTTAATGAAGCCTGCTCGTATCTTTCTGAGGTAGGACTTTGCGCGAAAGACTATGTAAACAGAGAGGTTAATTCCTCGCTTTCGGGCGGAGAGCTTAAACGAATTGAAATCGCGACCTTGCTCGCGCGAAGAACCAAGCTGAGCGTGTTTGACGAGCCCGAGGCGGGAATTGACCTTTGGAGCTTCCAAAACCTGATTAGGATTTTTGAGAATATGCAAAAGGACATCAAGGACAGCTCGATTGTAATAATCTCACATCAGGAGAGAATACTCAGAATTGCCGACGAAATCGTCCTTTTGGCGGACGGAGAAATTAAAAAGCAGGGCTCGGCGGACGAGATTCTTCCCGAACTTATCGGTACAACCGCGGCGGTCAACGCCTGCGACAAGCTAATGTAAGGGGATAGAGTAATGTTAAATTTAGACGAAATTCAAAAAAGCATTATGGCGGAGGTCGCCGACCTGACTGACGTTCCCGCGGGAGCGTACAACTTTCGCGTCAACAGCAAGCTTGCGGGCAGACACACAACCGAGAATATTGATATTTCAAGCAAGGAGCAGGGCTCGGGAATTGATATTTTCATCAAGCCCAACACCAAAAACGAGAGCGTTCACATCCCCGTGGTTGTCAGCGATTCGGGAATCAAGGAAACTGTTTACAACGATTTTTACATCGGCGACAACTGCGACGTTGTAATCGTAGCGGGCTGCGGAATTGACAACTGCGGCGAGCACGATTCGCAGCACGACGGTATTCACCGCTTTTACGTGGGCAAAAATTCAAGGGTAAAGTACGTTGAAAAGCACTTTGGTTCGGGCACGGGAGACGGCAAGCGAATATTGAATCCCGTAACCGAGGTTTATATGGAAGAAAACAGCACAATGGAGATGGAGATGGAGCAAATCAAGGGAGTTGACTCCACTGAGCGCAATACCATTGCCGAGCTGAAAGCAAACTCCAAGCTGATTGTAAAGGAGAGGCTGATGACGCACGGCAGCCAAAACGCCGTCAGCGGCTACAAGGTTTCGCTCAACGGCGAGGGAGCTACGGCGGACGTGGTTTCGCGTTCGGTCGCGCGTGACAATTCTTCCCAAACCTTCAACGCCTGCATCGCGGGCAACGCGCCGTGCAGCGGACACACCGAGTGCGATTCGATTATTATGGATAACGGCAAAATCCTCGCGATTCCTTCGCTCGAGGCAAATAACGTTGACGCAATGCTTGTTCACGAGGCGGCAATCGGCAAAATCGCGGGCGATCAAATTATAAAGCTAATGACGCTCGGACTTACCGAAGCCGAGGCTGAGGAGCAGATTATCAACGGCTTCCTCGGGTAATACTATTTGTTCAGCAAATATACGCCGAGATTAAGGTACGTCGCGAACAGCACCCACGCAAGGTACGGCAGCTGCAAAATCGCGGCGGTTTTGTCGCACCTGTAAAACACGGCTATCATAATAATCACAAGGACATCAAGTATTAAAATCCAGAAAAACGCGAAGAGCCGCCACTGCAGCACAAAGAATGCCAACGGCCACAAAAGGTTAACGCCGAGCTGAATAAAGTAAATCTGCTTTACTTCCAAATCCGCAAGCCCTTTTTCCCTGAGAATACCGTAGGAAATTCCCATCAGCGCGTAAAGAATTGTCCACACAATCGGGAAGAGAATCGCGGGAGGAGATAGGGGAGGCTGATTAAGACTGTCATAATTCATACTTCCCGATATTAAAAATCCAACGATTCCGCCCAGCGCGAGCGGAACGAATATTGATAAGGCGTAGTTCTTGAACTTAGACATACAATCACTCTTTCATATTTATGCTTTATATATATGTGCAAATCTTCAACCTTATACATTTTAACCTGTTTTTGATTGAATTAATCAAAATTGTATGATAATTTATTTATAAAAGTTTTTTGAAAAAGTTTGTCGTTCCGACGCTGATGTTTGTTCTGATGCTCGTTTCGCTCGGTTAAGTAAATCCAAGTAAAATCCAAATTTAAAAGCCAACGCGGTTTTGAGCGTTGGCTTTTTGCATTATAAAAAAGTTTAATTCGTTTAACTCTGTTTACAACAGTCAAGAATTAAATTTACGCACCCGTCAATACCGAACCTGCTGCTGTTTAGACACAAATCATAATTTGCCGCAAGTCCCCAGACTTTATCCGTGATATGTCTGTAATATTTTGAACGCTTTTTATCCCTTTCCAGAACATGCTTTTCAGCCTCGGCAGGAGCGATTCCGTGTTCGTCCACCACTCTCTTTGACCTATCGGCAAGGTCGCCGTGAATAAATATATTCAGACAGTTTTCTCTGTTTTCAAGAATATAATCCGCGCTTCGCCCAACGATTACGCAGGGTCCTTTATCCGCAAGCTCGTTTATATATTCGGTCTGATAAGCGTTGACAATATCGCGTATCAACATATTATCTTTGTCAGCGACGTCAAAGCTGCTGATGCCGCGCGTCGCGACATTAAAGAGGAGGCTTGTTGTAGAATATTCGCCTTCCTTTTCTACGGTTTGCTCGGCAAGACCGCTTCTTTTGGCTACTGTTTTAATAATTTCCTTGTCGTAAAACGGAATTCCCAGCCGCTCCGCAACAATTTTTCCGATAGTATGGCCGCCGCTTCCGCACTGGCGTCCGATTGTTATGATTGTATTCATATTTTTTTATCCTCCTTAAATACTTTCTTCCAATAAACCAGCAGTACCGCCAGCGATACAACGCATGAGGTTGCGTCAGCAATCGGTCCTGCCCACAAAACTTTGGTTACATCTCCGGTAGCGCCCAAAATCATAATCGTCGGAACAAAGATGACAATTTGACGCAGCAGGGTAAGCACCGTAGCCTGAGCAGGCATACCGATAGCCTGGAAGAAAATTCCTGTTACAATACTTATACCCGCGGTCATTAACGCGCCCATAAAAATTTGCAGACACATACAGGCAAATTCCATATACAGCTCTTCCTGTTTGCCGAAAATGCTGATTATCTGAACAGGGAAAAGCTCTATAAACGCCCAGCAAACAAGCATAATGACAGTGCTGATAACAATAGCGTTTTTGAAGGTTTTTTTCACCCTGTCATACTGTTTGCTTCCGTAATTGTAGCTGATAATCGGTAAAATACCTGTCGCAAGACCGAGAACCGCGGAAGTGAGCACCTGGCTTATTTTCATAACAATGCCCATTGCGGAAACCGGAATATCCGAACCATAGATTGAATTTGCGCCGCAGTTTTTCAAAGTATTGTTTACTACGCCGAGCACTATTACCGCCGCAAACTGTGTAATAAAGCTTGAAAGGCCGAACGCGCATATTCTGCCGATAACACGTCCCTGCGGGCGGAAATTCTTTTTTTCGAGTTTTACTGTTCTGCAGCGCGTTATACAGAAAATAAAAAATACCGCATTGAGGAACTGACCGATAAGAGTTGCCCACGCGGCGCCCGCAACGCCCCAGTGGAATACAAAAATAAAAATCGGGTCGAGTATCATATTGACGCCGCAGCCGATGAACATACCGATCATACCCAAATTCGCGCGTCCGTCAGCGCGTACAATGGATGTAAAGGAACCCGCAATCGCTATAAAAGTGAAGCCGAGAACAATCGGTCTGCCGTAAGCCAAGCAGAAAGAAATAGATTCTTCTGTCGCGCCGAACATCCAACACAGCGGCTCTAAGAAAATCTCGCAAATGACGGTGTAAACCACGCCGAAAGCTATGGCGGCAACAATTGCGTTTCCAACGCCGTCCGCCGCTTTTTCCGCTTTGCCCTTACCCATATTCAGGCTCATAAAGGTAGCGCAGCCGTCGCCTATCATCAGTCCGACAGACATTACAACGGTCATAATCGGCAGAATAACATTGGTAGCGGCATTGCCGAGATACCCGACGCCGTTACCGATAAAAATCTGGTCGACCATGTTGTAAAGTGAATTTACAACAAGAGCGATAATACTCGGTACGGCAAATCGGAACATCAGTTTGCCGATTTTTTCCGTACCGAGCGGATTGGTTGCTGTAGCTGTTTGATTCATTTTTATTATCTCCTTTTTAATTATTATCAATTAAAAAATATATGCAGGCTTTAACAGAAAAGGCGATTGACGAGCATTTATTAATATGTAGGTTCTTACTAATAACAGCGTAGGTTCTTACGTATTGCAATAAAAAATTACGCCGATTACGCTTTAAGCTCAGTCTTAATCTCCCATCATTTTATGCAAAAGCGCTATCAGCTCGCTCCTTTCAGAGGCGCTCAGATTTCTCGTGACAGATTCTTCCATTTTGTCGCTGAGGTCATCAAGCTCCTGCTGCTGCGCGTAAGCCTTTTCGGTTAGGGAAACAATCTTGCTGCGCGCGTCCTCGGGATTTACGATACGCGTGGTATAGCCCTTTTTCTCCAAAACCTTCAGAATGTCTATTACCGCCGGATGCGTCATTGAATAACCGATTTCCAAATCAACGATACGGACAGAATCTTTCGGCGCGTTATACAGGTGCTTTAAAAACTTATACTGCGCGACCGAAAGACCGTGGCTCTGTAGGAAAGGTGCCTGTACTTTTTCCGACTCTAACGCCGCCTTCTTTATGAGAATGGCAATTCTATCTGTGCTCATAGCTTCCTCCGTTTGGTAAGTTCCTACACATTATATGGTAGGTTCTTACTTTTGTCAATAGATTTTTCAAGTTTCTAAAAATACCATAAAATAACTTTGTTTTAATTATAATTTTTGTGATGTTTCATTACAGCGTGTTTTAATTCTATATAAGAAATTAAATCAGTGCATAGTCCTACGCAAGCTCGCTTGACATCGGCTGCGACGAGACACCCGCCTAAAAGGCGGGTGCCACCGTTGATTGGTTATATAAACAGGCGAGAGAAAACGCCGGTCGGCGCTTATTTCTTTTTAAAGCACTTTTTGTCAAACGACGGGTTAAAGGCGTAGTAGTTTTTCTCGTCGAGCTTGTCGGTAAGAAGTCTTAAATTCTCGCCGAAGCGCTGGTAGTGAACGACCTCGCGCTCGCGCAAAAATCTGATTACGTCCTTAACGTCGTAATCGTCGCAGAACCTCAAAATGTTGTCGTAGGTTGTACGGGCTTTCTGCTCCGCCGCCATATTTTCATGCAAATCGGTAATCGGGTCGCCCTTGCTCTGCATCGAAGCCGCGGTGTATGGAACTCCGCCCGCGGACTGGGGATAAATTCCTGTGGTGTGGTCAACAAAGTAGTCCTCAAAGCCCTCCGCCTTGATTTGCTCCATAGTCAGATTTTTTGTAAGCTGATAAACAATCGCGCCTATCATTTCAAGGTGATTTAGTTCCTCGGTACCTATATCCGTAAGCGTGCCCTTCAGCTCGGGCAGAGGCATTGTGAAACGCTGGGATAAATACCTCAAAGAAGCTCCGAGCTCGCCGTCGGGACCGCCGTACTGGGTAATTATAATCTTTGCGAGCTTTGGGTTGGTATTCTTAATTTTAACAGGGTATTGCAGCTTTTTTTCATAAACAAACATCAGCAGTCAGCCTCGCTTTCCCATGGCCACGGAGCCTTAATCCAGCTCCAGTTGTTGCCCTCGGTCGCGTCCTTTGTAAGAGGGCCGTACTTTTCTTCGTATTGTTTAACAAGCTCGTCGGCTTTTTTGTCAAATCTGTTCATTTTCTCAATCGTTTCCTTGTCGCCGGGGTGGGTGTTGAGGTAAAGCTGTAAATCCAGCGCGGCGAACTGGTAGGTTGAAAGCTTATTGAGCAGCATTTCTCTTTCACTCATTGTTACCACCGCACATTCCGATATAAAACGGCTTGTTCAGCTCGGGGAACATTGTTCCCTGAGAAAATCCCTGATCCGCCGAATAGACCTCGGAGTCTTCCTGCTGAAAGGGCACGTAAGCCATTGCGTAAGAGGTGTCCTTCGGGAATTTTGAAAGTCCGTAGGTCTTGTCAATCATTTCTGATAACTTCTTCAATTAAATTCTCCTTTCGTCTAAGTGAGCCTTGCTCGTTATCATAGTATGCGAAAAACAAGATTTCGGCACACAAAAAGCCGGCCCGAATTTCCGAGCCGGCAAGAGAGATATTAAAATGTTGTCAGAATTTTATAAATTCATTTTTTTAATTATCATTTTTTTGTATTCCAAAAACTTTTCCGTAAGGTTAAAGTCCTCGCTTCTCGGCTTGGGCTCGTCGATTACAATTTCGTCGGTAATCGTACCGGGCTTGTTGCCGAGCAGATATATCCTGTCCGAAAGCAGCACAGCTTCGTCAATATCATGGGTGATAAACAGGGTAGAAAGCCTTATTTTCTGCATAACGTCAAGGTACCAGCGGTGAATATCACTTTTTGTGAGCGCGTCAAGCGCGCTGAATGGCTCGTCAAGCAGAGCGACGTCGCTTGAAAACATATAAGTCCTCAGCAGCGCCGCGCGCTGGCGCATACCGCCCGAAAGCTCGGACGGATATTTTTTTTGAGTTCCCTTAAGCCCGAACTCCGCAAAGTGCTCCGAGACCTTCTGCCTTGCTGCCTTTTTCTTTTCACCCTTGATAATCAGCGGCAGAGCTACATTGTCCTCAATCGTGCGGTAGGGAAGGAGCAAATCCTTTTGCAGCATATAGCTGATTCTCCCGGGGCGGCCGGTCACGTCTTCTCCCCACAGCATAACCCTGCCGCTGTCGGGCACAAGCAGGCCGGAGATCACATGGAACAGGGTGGATTTGCCAACACCGCTTTGTCCCAGCAGACAGACTAGCTCGTTCTTTTTCAGATGCAGACTAATGTTCTCGATGATTGTTTTTTCGGCAAAGGACTTTTTGACGTTTTCAATCACCAGAACATCCGGTTCAATCGAGGTATGCATTGGTAAACCCCGTGCCGTGCGGCAGCTCGTTGCGCACAAGGCCGTTGTCGTTGAGCCAATCGTAAAAGCCGTTCCAGCGCGCTTCGTCAAAC
>CAJOLF010000080.1 GCA_905235295.1 uncultured Ruminococcus sp.
GAAGCTTTTGGCTACCGATTTTATAGTATCCGCGCCGACAAGCCCCCAAACAGCGGAGATTGCGGCAAGGTAGTTTTCTACATTGTGCATACCCGGGATTTTGATGTCGGAAATATCCATAATCTCGTGCTTTTTGCCGTAGTCGCTGTAAATAATCTTTGTTCCGTCAAGGTAAGCGCCGTTGAACAGCGGCTCCTTTACGCTGAACTTCGCGAGCTGTCCCCTTACGCTGCCTGAAAAGCTGTTCGCGATTTCGTTGTCAAGGTTTAATACTGCCTTTGAAAACGCGTTTTGGTGCAGAATGATATTCTTTTTTGAGTCAACATACTCTTCCATATCCTTGTGGATGTCAAGGTGGTTCGGCGCGAGATTGGTTACCACGGCGACGTCGGGGCTTTTACGCATTGAAATAAGCTGGAAGCTTGACAGCTCAACCACAGCGTAGTCGCTTTCCTTTACGCTTTCAATCTCAGGCAGGAGCGGCTTGCCGATGTTGCCGCCGAGGTGTACGGTTTTGCCCTCCGCCTTTAACAGCTCCGAGATAATCGTCGTTGTGGTGGTTTTTCCGTCGGAGCCCGTTACGGCGATTATTTTGCACGGACAAAGGTCAAAGAAAACCTCCATTTCGGAAGTGAGAACCCTTCCGTTTTCTCTGAGGCTGACAAGCTCTTGCTTATAAAACGGCGTGCCCGGGCTTCTGAAAACAATGTCGGCGTCGATATTTGAGAGGTAATTATCCCCCAAAACAAGCTCGGCTCCGTATTCCTTTGCCTTTACTCCGTTTTCTCCGAGGTCGTCAAAGGACTTTCTGTCGCAGGCAATAACGCGCGCGCCCTTTTCGGCAAACTGCCTGATAAGCGGCAGGTTGCTTGTTCCGATTCCGATAAACGCAACCCTTTTGCCCTTTATTCCATCAAAAAATATGTTTGCAGGAGTGCTCAAATTAATCCCTCATTTACTAAGTATTCATACCCTATTATTATACAATTATCGGATGTAAATTTCAACCGTTAAAAGCAGATTGCAATAATATTGAAATATTTTTTAATCAGTGGTAAAATATAGTCGGTGATATTATGCTTTATGATTTTATTTTGACTGACAAAAGCTCTAAAAAGCCGATGTACAGGCAAATTTACATTTCAATACGCAACGCCATAGAAAACGGCAACCTGAAGCTCGGCACTAAGCTTCCGTCTATCAGAGGGCTGAGCGCGGAGCTTGGGGTTTCCAAAACGACCGTCACAGCCGCTTATGACCAGCTTTGCGCGGAGGGTTACATCAAGACTAAGCCGCAGAGCGGTTTTTTTGTCGCGGCTGAATTTAAGAACAGACCGAAAGCGCTTGATGAGGAGGATAATAATTCTTTTACAGAAAATAGAATATATAAATATGACTTTTCATCAAAAAGCATTGACGAAAATATAATTAACCTTTCGGAATGGAAAAAAAGCATTAAGGATATTATCAACCGAAACTACCTGCTTACCTCCTACGGCGACGTTCAGGGCGAAACAGCGCTCAGGCTCGCCCTGCAAAGGTACGCGCTCGGCACAAGGAGCGTTAATTCGCGAGCTAAAAATATTGTTGTCGGCGCGGGAACTCAGGCTATTCTTTACATTCTATGCTCGGTTTTGGGCTGTAAAAAAAGAGTAGCCCTCGCAAAGGAGAGCTTTGTTCAGTCCGAATTTGTATTCAAGAGCTTCGACTATGAGATTTGCTACTTTGAAAGCGACAATAACGGCGCGACGATTGCTTCTCTTGAAAAAATAAAGCCCGATATTCTGCTGATTAACCCGAATTTTTGCGAGCCCGGCGGAGCGAATATGCCTGTCGCGCGCAGGCTTGAGATTATCGGCTGGGCAAAAAATAACAACGCGCTGATTATTGAGGACGACTACAACGGCGAGCTGAGATACAGCACCCACCCAATGCCCTGCGTGCAGAATTACGACACGGAAAACACCGTTTATATCGCAAAGGTTCTTTTGCCGTCGGTCAGGCTGAGTTATATGGTTCTGCCCGAAAAGCTGCTTGAAAGCTACAACAAAATCAAGCCGCTGACTAATCAGACTGCCTCAAAAACCGAACAGCTCGCGCTGGCGGAGTACATTGACAGAGGTAAAATTGACGCCCACCTCAGAAAAGCCAGACGCGTGTATCTTGAAAAAAGCAAGACTATTCTTAAAAGTATCAAAAAATATTTCGGAAACTGCAGGGTGATTTTTAACGAAACCTCGCTGTACGTCAAAATCAGGCTCGATTATGAGGTTGACCGCGAAAATATTGAGCGAGAGCTGAAAGAAAGCTCTGTCAATATTATGCCCTACAAAAACAGCGCGAGTGAATTCGGGCTGAGCTTTTCGGGAATTTCGGGAGAAAAAATTGACGAGGGCGTTAAAATCCTCAGCGAGATTATAAGTAAAAACAGATTGCAATAATAAATATGTTTCGAGCAGGATTTTCCTGACACAAACAAAGCGCTTATGACATTGAACCGTCACAAGCGCTTTTTTCTATTATATCAGCTTGCCCTCTCCTTGATTACGCCAATCAGCCAAAACACCGCGAAAACAGCGATGTCTACCACGACGATTGTTGAGCCGACAGGCATTCCCTTTGGCGTGATAATTGACAAGACTATGCCGAACGCGGCGCAGATTACGGAAATTACCGCCGAGCAGATTGTTACCGACTTAAAGCTTTTGAACACGCGCATCGCGGAAAGCGCGGGGAAAATTATAAGCGCGGAGATTAGCAGAGAACCGACAAGGTTCATCGCCAAAACAATTATTACCGCGATGATGACGGCGATAAGCAGGTTGTAAAATCCCGTGTTTGTGCCTGTCGCGCGCGCAAAATTTTCATCAAACGTCACGGAGAAAATTTTGTTGTAAAAGAAAATGAACGCGAAAACCACAACAACCGATAGGATTATGCACAACCAAACCTCAAGCTCAGACAGTGTTAAAATCGAGGTTGAGCCGAACAGCGTTGAGCACACATCGCCCGAAACGTTCGACGACTTGCTAAACATATTCATCAAAAGGTAACCTATTGCCAGCGCTCCGACGGAAATCATCGCGACGGCGGCGTCGCCCTTAATTTTCGCGTTGCTGCCTGTTCGCAGAAGCAAAACGGCGCTGATTACGGTTACAGGCATAACTATCAGCATATCGTTGGTAAGCCCTGCCACAGCCGCGACCGCCATTGCGCCGAACGCGACGTGGGAAAGTCCGTCGCCGATGAAAGAAAATCGCTTCAGCACAAGGGTTACTCCCAGCAGCGAGGAACAGAGCGCGATTAACACGCCGACAATCAGCGCGTAACGCACAAAAGGATAGTCGAGGTAGGAAATTAAGCGCTCAAGCATCAAATCATACCCCTTTCCCTGCCGAAACGGCTGTTTACATACTGATTTTTTGTGCCGAAGAAAATATCGTTTCCGATATGGAGAATATGAGAAGCGTACTTTACCGCCGCCTCAATATCGTGAGAAATCATAATTACCGTGATTTTGTCGCGTTTATTGAGGCTGTCAATCAGATTGTACATCTCCGACGTAACCTTCGGGTCAAGTCCGGCGACGGGTTCGTCGAGCAAAAGCATTTTTTGTGTAGCGCACAGCGCCCTTGCCAAAAGCACCCTCTGCTGCTGACCGCCCGAAAGCTCGCGGTAACAGCGGTTTTTAAGGTCGGAAATTCCGAGCCTTTCCATATTATCATACGCGAGCTGCTTTTCCTGCTTGTTATAAAACGGTCTGAGTCCGCACCTTCCCTGGTTGCCTGAAATTACAATCTCATTTACCGAGGCGGGAAAATCCCTTTGAACCACGGTTTGCTGAGGCAGGTAACCAATCTCGTTTGAAGCAAGTCCGTCGCCGAAAACGACCTTGCCCTTCATCGGCTTTTTCAGCCCCAAAACGGTTTTCATCAGCGTTGATTTGCCCGATCCGTTTTCGCCGACTATGCAGAGATAATCGCCTGAATTTACGTCAAAGCTCAAGCCGCTCAGAATTTGCTTGCCCTCATATCCGAGCGTGAGATTTTGACAGCTTAACTGTGCCATTTTTTACTCCTTTATCGCCTTTTTCAGCACGGCGAGGTTGCTTTCCATAATGTCAAGGTAGGACTTGCCGTTTTTTATTTCTTCCGAGGTTATTGACTGCATTGAATCAAGCTCGAGCGTCTCGGCGTTTTTGTCCTTTGACGCTTTGATTACGGTTTCGGCGAGCTTGCCGTTTGAGCCGTCAAGCTTTATAACCGCAGGAAGCTTTAGCTCGTCGAGCTTATTCGCGAGAAAAGCTACGGTTTCAAAGCTTGCCTCGGATTCCGCCGAGCAGCCCGAAAAAGCCGCGTAATAATGCAAGTTATAGTCGTCCGTGAGGTATCTGAACGGAAAACGGTCGGCAAAAATCAGGGTTGTGTACTTCGCGATGTCTCTCGCATCCCGATATTCTTTGTCGAGAGCGCTCAGCTTTTTGAGGTATTCCTCGGTATTTTTGCTGTAAACGGCGCTGTTCTTTTCGTCAGCCTCGCACAGCTTGTCGGAAATCCTGCCGCAGAGCGTGGCGGCGTTTTTGAGCGAAAGCCAAACATGCTCGTCGTACTCGGATTCGTCTTTTTCTCCGCGTTCGGACTGCATACCCTCGACGATTTCCTCTTCCTTGACTTTTGTGCCGAGCTCGTCAAGCAGGTTAATGACCAGCATATTCTTATTCACCGCGCCGCCGAGGACTTGTTTTACCCATTGGTCGGATTCTCCGCCGACATAGACAAAAACGTCGCAGTCGGAAATTTTCACAATATCCCCTGCCGTCGGCTGATAGCTGTGCAAATCCGCGCCGCTGTCAAGCAAAAGCGTGAGCTCCACGTCCTGAGCTCCCTCGGTAATATTTTTTAACCAGTCGTATTCGGGAAAAATCGTCGTGACGATATTTAATTTTCCGTCGTCGGCTTTTTTCGCTCCCGAACAGCCAGATAAAACCGAGAAGCAGAGCGCAAGAGCCAAAAATATAGAAATAAATTTTTTCATTTAACTCTCCAATCAGGTGTTTTTGCATTTTCCGCAAACGCCGTAGAGCACGGTGTCGGATTTATCAATCGTAAAATCGTCGCTTTGCGCGAGTATTTTGATAAGCTTTTCTGCTCCGTCGGTGTCCATGTGATAGGTTCTGCCGCACTTTTTGCAGGAAAGGTGCAGACAATCCCTGCAGCCGTGAGAATCGGTATATAGGTAGTGAACCTCGCGCGTTCCGCTCTTGCTTATTCTGCGGATTTTCCCCTCTTTTTCAAGGTCGGACAGATTGCGGTAAACAGCGCTGATGCTCACTCCGCTGCCGCAAAGCTCATCCTCGATTTTCCTTGCCGAAAGCTCCTCGTCGGCGTGCTTTTCCAAAAATTCGAGCAGGATTTTGCGCTGTTTGGTCATATATTTAGGCATAAAATACCTCCAATTTGCGATTAATTCGCAAATCATTATATCAAAGGATAGCTGTAATGTCAATAGATTTGCGAACAATTCGCAAATTGAA
Organism: uncultured Ruminococcus sp.; assembly: GCA_905235295.1. GTDB lineage: Bacteria > Bacillota > Clostridia > Oscillospirales > Acutalibacteraceae > Ruminococcoides. The sequence continues at coordinate 5,534 of CAJOLF010000080.1, forward strand.
AGATATAAAAGTGCCGGTGGGCACTCTCGCCCGCCTTTGGAAAGTTTGAACGCGCGGCAGCGTTTCTGTAACGGCGGGATCAAAATTCAGGAATTTCCTATACAGTAAAAAAGTGCCGGTGGGCACTCTCGCCCGCCTTTGGAAAGTCTGAACGCGCGGCAACGTTTCTGTAACGACGGGATCAAAATTCAGGAATTTCCCATACATTAAAAAAATGCGCTGTATCAATCAAAATACAACGCATTAATTCACAAATATTAAAAGCACTTTTGAATTGCCTTGTACTCACCGAGTACCAAAAGCGTATTATCCTTTGTCAATACCGTGTCAGGCTGAATAACAAAGTCAACATTGCCGTTTGTTTTAATTCCGACAATTGTGAGGTTATGCTTTTTCCTCACGTCAAGCTCAAGAATTGACTTTCCCAACCAGTTTTCGGGAACGGAAACCTCATAGATAGAATGTTTATCGTCGAGAGCGACATAATCAAGAATATGATCGCTGGTGTAGCGGATTGCCGCCCATTTCGCAACCTGCTTTTCGGGATAGACAACCTTATCCGCGCCGTTTCTGAGGAGAAAACGCTCCTGACCGTCACGCTCCGCACGTGCTACTACCATGCTTGCGCCGAGCTCCTTTAAGAGATATGTGGTCTCGAGCGAGCTCTGAAAGTCGTTGCTGATGGTGACAAAGCAAACATCAAAGTTATCTACGCCGATTGAGCGGAGAAACGCCTCGTTTGTGCTGTCGCCGATTTGAGCGTCGGTGACAATATCAATCGCGTCGTTTACTTTTTCTTCGCTGATATCAATACCGAGAACATCGTGGTCGAGCTTATTAAGCTCTTCGGCAATATGTTTTCCGAACCTTCCGAGACCTATAAGTAACACAGATTTCATAATTTTCTCCTTATCCTACTATGATTTTTTCCTGTGGTAATTTAGAAAGCTTTTTGTTTGGTGATGACAAAGCGGCATAAATAACCGTAAGACCGCCTACTCTGCCGAGGAACATAAGCACTATGAGAATAATTTGAGAAGCTGCGCCGATGTAAGGAGTTATTCCATTTGTTTTTATTCCGGCAATACGTGCGGAAGTTACGCCACCGTTTTCTTGGTGAATCAATTGTATACGACTATCTTTAGCAGCTATTTCATCAATGACTCTGCCGCTGTTATCAGAAGACCCATCATCCACTAAAATAATTTCAAGGTTTTTATATGTTTGATTTCTGATACTCTCTACTGTTTTTTCAATATAATTTTCAATATTGTATACAGGAACTATTACTGATATTTTGTTTTCGTTCATCAATCTATGTAACCTATTTTACCGTCTAATTCTTCTTTTTGCTTTAAACGAAGCTCCATAGGTATATCCTTTCTTAAAGTATATGATTCATCATATACAGGCGCTGATTCCATGCGCTCTTTTTCTTTTTGAATATACTCTTCCAAAGTACAAATCACTCTCGCGGGAGAACCAATTGCGACGGAGTTTGACGGAATATTATGCGTAACAGTGCTGTTCGCTCCTATCACTACATCATCTCCAATTGTCACTCCGGGCAATACAACAGACTCTGCTCCGATAAAAACACGATTTCCAATGGTCACATTGCCGATTTTTGTGTAATTCATAAAAGCTTTAGTGCTTGCGTCATGGCACAAAATGTGGACACGTGGTGCCAATGTAACATCATCTCCGATTTCAATCAGCCAGCAATGAGCCGGATCCAAAATAACTCCGTTAAATCTCCTAAAGTTTTTCCCGACTTTCATTCCCATTGAAATAAATTTTTCTGTTGTGTATTCGCCGCGCAAGCGATATTTCCATTCTTTTAATACATTCATAATCTTTCTCCTTATCCTACTATGATTTTTTCCTGTGGTAATTTAGAAAGCTTTTTGTTTGGTGATGACAAAGCGGCGTAAATAACCGTAAGACCGCCTACTCTGCCGAGGAACATAAGCACTATGAGAATAATTTGAGAAGCTGCGCCGATGTAAGGAGTTATTCCAAGCGTGCAGCCGACAGTACCCACAGCCGAGGCGGTCTCGAACAGACAAACGCCGAACGGAAGCCCTTCTATCATACAGATTGCCGAAGCGCTGATAAAGCTGAGAGTAATATATAATAGGAACACTGTTGACGCGGTTTTTACCGCTGAGGATTCAAGCCTTCTGCCGAAGCACTCGGGGTCTTCCTTACGCTTAAAGCTTGATATCGCGTTAAGTACAAGCACGGCGATTGTAGTAGTTTTCATACCGCCCGCAGTTGAACCCGGAGAACCGCCGATGAGCATTAATCCGATAAACACCGCTTGACCGATTACTGTCATTGAGCCAAGGTCAAGCGAGTTAAAGCCTGCTGTTCTGGCTGTCACAGACTGGAACAATGAGCCTAAAGCCCTCTCGCCCATAGGCAGGTCGGAAAAATCGTTCAGAAAGAAAAGTACCGCAGGAACAAAAATCAAAATACCCGAGGTTACAAGAACAATCTTACTTTGCAGTCTGTACTTTCTTAAACGGAACTTGTGCTCTACAACGTCTCCCCACGTGAGAAAGCCGATACCGCCGATAACGATTAGCAGCATTAAGACTATGTTAATAAGCGGATTTGCCGAGTAAGCAGTGACCGAGGCGAACTTGCTGTCGGGCTTTCCCATAAGGTCAAAGCCGGCGTTGCAGAATGCGGAAATTGAATGGAAAATCGACATCCAAATTCCCCTTGCGCCGTAATCGCTGATAAAAACCGGGCTCATTGCCAACGCTCCGGCAAACTCGATAATGATTGTAACCTTTAGTACAAAGCGCGTCATTCTTACGATTCCGCCTACATTCGGAGCGGATATCGCGTTTTGCATTGTGCTCCTTTGACCGAAGGAGATTTTTCTGCCCGAGAGCATTGCGACGGTCGCGACCATCGTCATTACCCCGAGTCCGCCGATTTGAATGAGAATGAGGATAACAGCCTGTCCTAATTCTGTCCAGTATGTAGCGGTGTCCTGAACAATCAATCCGGTTACGCATACAGCGGAGGTCGCGGTGAAAAGAGTTTCATTAAACGGCGTGATATTGCCGTCTTTGGACGCTATGGGGAGCATTAAAATTAAAGCGCCGGATAGAATTACTCCTAAAAAACCTAATATTATTATTTGAAATGACGTCAGCCGTCTTTTTTTAGCTGTTGAGTTCATAAGACTACACCTAAAATACTATCATTTGAATTTTATTGATTTTTTAATGTAGTTACCGAAGAAACAAGCATTCGCCGAATTTCAATAATACTTCTTTTGAGATTATCAAAATCTTCTTTGGATAGACAATCAGTTTCATATAGCAGTTCAATCCAATAATCACTTTCGTTACACTCTTTTAAGCTTATTTCTAATTTAGAAATAAAGTCTTTAGTTCCTTGAGCATACTGCGCTTCATGAATATTTGCTCCGACAGATGTACCGCTTCGTAAAAACTGATTGATTAGAGCGTGTTCAACATGATTAGTTTTCATTTTTCTACATATAAAAACAACTTGTTTAGCAAACTCTTTTGACTTAGTTCGTAGAATACTGTCCTTCATAGTAAACCCCAATATTAGTTATCAGTTTACAGTTATGGTTCCGCTTTGCGGAAGTGATGATATGGTCGTGCTGCTGCAAAAAGCGTTGCGAAGCAACTCATAACTTGGCGCAGCCAATCACCGTTCATAACTCGTCAAAGACGACCATAGTTGATTTTGCTTTGCAAAATCACTCCCACTCCACAGTTCCGGGCGGTTTGCTTGTTATGTCATAAACCACGCGGTTTACGTTGGGAACCTCGTTGATTATGCGGTTTGACACGTTGCCGAGAATTTCGTACGGGATTTTTGCCCAGTCTGCCGTCATAAAGTCGTCTGTTGTGACGGCGCGAATTGCGATAAGCTCGCTGTAGGTGCGCGAGTCGCCCATTACTCCGACGGTCTTTACGCCCGGAAGTACGGCGAAAAACTGGCTCATCTCTTTTGCGTAGCCGCATTTTTCCATCTCGTCACGGAGTATCGCGTCGGCGTCCTGAAGAATTTTTACCTTCTCCGCCGTAATCTCGCCGACTATGCGCACGCCGAGTCCAGGTCCCGGGAAGGGCTGGCGCCACACAAGGTCGTGCGGAAGCCCCAGCTTCTCTCCTACCGCTCTTACCTCGTCCTTGAACAAATCCTTGAGCGGCTCGATTATGTCGTCAAACTTGATGTCCTTAGGAACGCCCGCCTGATTGTGGTGGGTTTTTATCTTTGCGGCGTCGCCCTTGCCGCTCTCGATTCTGTCGGGATAAATTGTGCCCCGGGGTAAATTGTGCCCTGCGCGAAAAAGCCCGAGCCGTAGCTTGAACGGATTTTGTCCCAAAAAACATTATAAAATTCGGCGCCGATGATATTGCGCTTTTCCTCGGGGTCTGTCACGCCCTTTAGCTTGCCCAAAAATTCGTCGCCGCAGTTGACGCGGACAAAGTTCATATCAAAAAGCTTCGTAAAAGTCTGCTCGACAAAGTCGCCCTCGTCCTTGCGCATCAAGCCTTGATCGACGAAAACGCAAGTCAGCTGATTGCCGATTGCCTTGCTGAGCAGCGCCGCGGCAACGGACGAATCAACTCCGCCCGAAAGTCCGAGCACAACGCCCTTGTCGCCGACCTTTTCTTTAATCTGAGCGACGGTGGAGTCGATAAAGCTGTCCATCTCCCAGTCGCCCTTGCAGCCGCAAACCTCATACAAAAACGTCCTAATCATATCCTTGCCGTTTTCGGTGTGGTTTACCTCGGGGTGGAACTGGACGCCGTAAAGCTTTTTTTCGTAATTAGCCATAGCCGCGACAGGGCAGTTTTTGGTGGTCGCGGTTACTTCAAAGCCCTTCGGAGGCTCGCTGATGTAGTCGCGGTGGCTCATCCACGAAATTCCGCTCTGCGGAAGCCCCTTGAAAAGCTTGCTTTCCGTGTTATAATTCGTCAGGGTTTTGCCGTACTCGCTGACGGAATCATCCGCCGCCGATACTACATTACCGCCAAGCGAATAAGCCATAAGCTGACAGCCGTAGCAAATACCTAAAACCGGGATACCGAGCTTAAAAATCTCAGGCGAATAATGCGGAGAGCTCTCGTCGTAAACACTGTTAGGGCCGCCTGTAAAGATAATACCCTTGGGATTAATCTCCTTGATTTTCTCAATATCAACGGTGTAGGGCAAAATCTCGCAATACACGTTATTTTCACGCACGCGCCTTGCGATAAGCTGGTTGTACTGACCGCCGAAGTCAAGTACGATTACGGTTTCATTATTCATTCCGATTCCCCTTTAAATGACACGGAACTGTCTGTAAATAGACAGCTCCGGAATTATGTTTACCTGTAAATAATATCGCTTCTTGAAGGACCGTTGGATACCATTGTTATTGGCACACCGATGTACTTTTCAGCGAACTCGATGTATTCGCGGCACTCCTTGGGAAGCTTGTCGTACTCGGTAATGCCCGAGATTGAGCACTTCCAGCCCTTGAGCTTTTTAAGTACCGGCTTGCAGCGCTTGAGCTTTGTTGTTGACGGGAAATAATCAATTTCCTTTCCGTCGAGCTCATAGCCCACGCAAACGGGAATTTCGTCAAGATAGCCCAAAACGTCGAGCACGGTAAAGGCGATTTGAGTAGCGCCCTGAACCATACAGCCGTAGCGTGTAGCAACCAAATCAAGCCAGCCCATACGGCGCGGTCTGCCGGTTGTGGCGCCGAATTCGCCGCCGTCGCCGCCTCTGCGCCTTAATTCGTCAGCTTCTTCCCCGAAAATTTCGGAAACGAACTCGCCCGCGCCGACAGCGCTTGAGTACGCCTTTACAACGGTGATAATCTCCTTAATCTCATAAGGCGGAATACCCGCGCCGACAGCGCCGTAGCCCGCGATTGTGTTTGAGGAGGTTACCATTGGGTAGATTCCGAAGTCGGTGTCCTTTAACGAACCGAGCTGACCTTCGAGCAGGATGTTTTTGCCTTCCTTTACGGCGTTGTGCACGAACGTAAACGCGTCGCCCACATACTCCGAAAGCAGTTCCTTGTACTCCATCAGCTTGTCAAAAACCTCCTGCTCGGTGAGGGCGGGCTTGTTGTAGAGGTTTTTGAGGGTGGCGTTTTTGATTTCGAGCGCGTGACGGATTTTCTCCTTTAATGAGTCGGGATCGTCGTAAAGCTCGTTAATCTGGAAGCCGATTTTTGAGTATTTATCAGAATAGAACGGAGCGATTCCGCTCTTGGTTGAACCAAAGGAGTTTTTGCCGAGGCGTTCCTCCTCGTAGCAGTCGAACGCCACGTGATAAGGCATTACAATCTGCGCGCGGTCGGAGATGATAACATTCGGCTTGGGCACTCCGCGCTCCTGAAGCTCCTGCATCTCTTTTACAAAATTTTCTACGCTGAACGCCACGCCGTTGCCGATGATGTTGACAATATTTTGGTGGAATACGCCCGACGGAAGCTGGTGCAGAGCAAACTTGCCGTAGTCGTTGATGATTGTGTGACCTGCGTTCGCGCCGCCCTGAAAGCGAATTACAATGTCGCTTTTATCCGCGAGGACATCGGTGATTTTTCCCTTGCCCTCGTCGCCCCAGTTGGCGCCTACTATTGCTTTTACCATAATTTTTCTCCTTTATTAAGCGGGAATAAATTTGATTTAACCCGAACCAAAGCCCGATGCAAGCTTGCTTGACACCGGTGATTGATTATACGTTAATTTCGGGTTTATCGGACTCAATATCGCTGTATTTTTCGAGAGTCGGATTTACAATCTCGTTGAGGAAATCCTCTGTCTGTTCCTTTGCCCTACCGGTGTATTTTTCGGGCTGCAGGAGGTTTTCGAGCTCCTCAAGGGTGACGCCGAAGGCTTCGTCGTCGGCGATTCTCTGCAGAAGGTCGTTTTCTCCGCCCTCTTCCTTGATTACCCTTGAAGCCTCCATTGAGTGAACGCGGATTCTCTCGTGAAGCTGCTGGCGGTCGGCTCCCCTCTTTTTTACGGCGTCCATCATAATATTTTCGGTAGCCATAAACGGAAGCTCCTTTTTGAGCCTTTGCTCGATAACCTTGGGATAAACCACAAGTCCGTCGGCAACGTTCGCGCAAAGTGAGAGCACGCCGTCAATCGCGAGGAAAGCCTCGGGAACGCTCAGGCGCTTGTTTGCGGAGTCGTCAAGCGTGCGCTCAAACCACTGGGTTGCGGACGTAAAGTAGCCGTTGAGCACGTCAGCCATAACGTACCTTGAAAGCGAGCCGATTCGCTCGCTGCGCATCGGGTTGCGCTTGTACGCCATTGCCGACGAGCCTATCTGATTCTTTTCAAAGGGCTCTTCTACCTCTTTGAGGTGCTGCAAAAGCCTGATGTCGTTTGAAAACTTTGAAGCCGACTGGGCAATTCCCGCAAGAACGCTCAAAAACTGTGAGTCAAGCTTGCGCGGGTAGGTCTGCCCCGACACGGGGAAGCAGGCGCTGTAGCCCATTTTTTCGGCGATTTTTTTATCGAGCTGCTTGCACTTTTCATGGTCGCCGTCAAAAAGCTCCAAAAAGCTCGCCTGAGTACCCGTTGTGCCCTTTGAGCCGAGAAGCTTTGCCTTTGAAAGCTGGTATTCAACGTCCTCCAAATCCATTAAAAATTCCTGAATCCAGAGCGTTGCCCTCTTGCCTACCGTTGTGGGCTGAGCCGGCTGAAAATGTGTAAACGCCAAGGTCGGCAGGGACTTGTATTCGTCGGCAAACTTTGAAAGGTTGCGGATTACCGTGACAAGCTTGTTGCGGATAAGCCGCAAGCCCTCGGTCATAATGATTATATCGGTGTTGTCACCGACGTAGCAGGAGGTCGCGCCGAGGTGAATGATGCCCTTCGCTTTGGGGCACTGAACGCCGTAGGCGTAAACGTGCGACATAACGTCGTGGCGAACAAGCTTTTCCCTCTCCTGGGCGACATCGTAATTAATATCGTCGGCGTGAGCCTTTAGCTCGTCAATCTGCTCCTGAGTAATAGGCAGCCCGAGCTCCATTTCCGACTCGGCAAGCGCAATCCAGAGCTTTCTCCATGTTCTGAACTTTTTGTCGGGTGAAAAAATATATTTCATTTCCTTGCTCGCATAACGCGCTGACAAGGGTGACTCATAACAATCCTTACTCATAATATTTTCCTTTCTTATTTATCGGCGCCCTGACATTAATTTTTGAAATTCAT
>CAJOLF010000081.1 GCA_905235295.1 uncultured Ruminococcus sp.
CAGCGTTGTATTTTTCCATAAAAGAATTTTTAATTATAGTATCGGACATCACGCCGCCCGCGTAAACCACAGGCATTTTTCCGTGCTGTTCCAAAATTTTATCTGTCATCATTTCGAGCGTTTTGCGGATATACTCAATGCAGAACGCCGCGACAAATTCGGGGCTTTTGCCGCTGTCAATGTACTTTTTGCAGAGATTTTCAACTCCGCTGAGACAGCAGTCGCAGCCCTTTAGGGCAGGCTTTACGCTGATTTTTTCACGATTTTTAAGCGCGAGCTTTTCAAGCTGAGAACCGCAGGGGAATTTTAGCCCGAACATAAGCCCTACTCTGTCAACAGCCTGTCCCGCGTTGAGGTCAAGGGTTTTCGCCGCGGGCTCCAAAGAAAAGCCCGCTCCGTTTCCGCGGGCGATTACCGCCTCGGTGGTGCCGCCGCTGACGTGAAAAGCGAGGAATTTTTGAGAAAACAAATCCTCTCTTTCGGCGCTGTAGAGCGCCGCCGCAATGTGCCCCTCCTGATGGGAAAAGGTATAGAGCGGAACCTTTAGCGCCGAGGATAAAATTTTTGCCGTGTTCTCTCCTACTGTGAAACACGGCATATATGAGCCTTCAACCGGTCTTGGGCGGTTTGACGCGCCGATTGCGGCAATTTGCTTGGTATCGGTATTCTTCGCAAGCTTTTCAAAAAGCGTGTGAAGCTGAGCGGTATGGTGAAATACCGCGTCGCTTTGGCGCAGTCCGAGCTGACCTTCCTTTACAGGCAAAAGCTTTTTTTGCTGAACAACCTCTTTTGTGCGGCTGTCATACAAGGCTACCGAGGTGGTGTAGTTTGAAGTGTCTATTCCCAAAAACAGGCTCATTTTGTTTCCTCTTTGCTCCTGACAACCGCGCCGAGAATTCCGTTAATAAATCCGCTTTCGTCGATTGTATATTTTTTTGCAAGCTCAACAGCCTCGTTTACCGCGACGCCGTCCGGGATATTTTCAAGATACATAATCTCATAAACCGCAAGCCTTAATATTGCGAGAGACGGCTTTGAGATTCTGCCGAGAGTCCAGCCCTTTTTGAGCTTTGAGGAAATTAAAGCGTCAATTTCCTCCTGCTTATCCTCGATTCCCATAACAACCGCCTGAGCGTAAGCGCATACTCCGCCGCGAAACATCTCGGCGTTGTCTTCTATTTTATTTTCAACCGGCTCGTCGTCAAAGGAATTTGAAAACAGGAGCATAAACGCCTGCTCGCGCATTTCGCTCCTTGTAAGCTTTACTTCTTCTTTGCACATAATATCCCAACTTTACAGATTAATACTATTTTAGTATATCATAACAGGGCGAAAAAGTAAAGGAAATACATCACAAAAAAGCGCGGGCGAAAGCTTATTTAGCAGAACGCCGGGATCAAAACGCAGGAATTTCCTACATGGTAAAAAAATAGAGGCGAATCCGCCTCTATCATATATTTTACGCGCCTATAACAGAGATATTGTCGTAGGAAACATCATAGTGCGACACTACGGCGTCGTCGATTACCAAAACCGATGTATCGTTGAGCTCGCTGTCGGGTACAATTATTGATACACCCTCGTCGCTGATTGTGCACAGGCAGTCGGAAAAGCCCTTTGCCTTGATTATGCTCTCTATGCTGTCCTGAATTGTAAAGCTTTTGAGAAGCTTTTCAACATTCTTTTGCGCCTCCGAGATTTCGGACTCCTCCGCGCTGTCGAGATTGAAAATCTCTTTTGCCTCGTCAAGCACCTTATCCTGCGTACTCTGCCTTTTTGTGCGTTCTGCCGCGAAAAAGCTTTGCTGCTCCTGAGATACCGCCGCGGTTTGCTTTGCCTCGTCCTTTGTTGCCGCCGCGGTTGCGTTTACGTATGACGCCGCTCCGAGCTCCTTTACGCTTGTACCCGGGCTTGAGGTAAACTGCCAGTTGACATACACCGCCGCGCCCAACGCGAGGATAAGGGCTGCCGCTATTACGTACTTTTTTTGAAATTTCATAATACTACCGACCTTTATTCTGATAATTTTGTAATACATACTTTTGCTGTTGAAATGTCGAGAGCCTTGGTTACCGCCTGGGTTACGCGCTCGACAACAACAGGATCGTCACCGCCTTCGCAGACAACAAGCACGCCTCTGATTACAGGCTCTACTTCCTTGGTCTTTGTTGTGCTGTCCTTTAGATATACATATTCCACGCTGTTTTCCATTGTAAGCATAACCTTGGTTTCTCCCGCTCCCTGAATGTGAGAAATCAGCGTTTCAAGGTTGCTTTCTATCTCGTTGCTGTAGCTTGTTACCGCAAAAGCCTCATCTCCTTTTGCGCCCCGAAGATTTCCGAGGCTGATGTAGTTTGAAATAAATATCAGCGCAATGCCCGCAATTCCCGATAATATAATTATTTTGCGAACCTTGCCGCTGTCCAATAGCTTTTTTATCCTGTCTGCCATTTTGCTTTTCCTTATTCAGTAATTATGTTTGGCATAATTCCAAACCCTTGCAGAATCAGCTCGTTTATCAAATCTGTTTGTAAACTGCTTTCATCTATGTATATGCAAATCCTTGATATAATTATGCTGTTATCGGAGTTAACGGATAAAATTATCTCTGTTTTGTTCGGATATATGCCGTTTTGATTCAAGATTGCCTCAAGCGTGTTCTCAAGATTTTCCCGCGTTTGAGCTACTATCCTTTGATTGTACGCCTCGTCGGGCGTGGCATAGCCTTGGCTGTACTCAATTTCCGAGTCAACATCCTGCCGAAAATCGGAAACCGCCGTTTTTACCGGCAGGATTAAGGAGCAGACCACAAACGCGCCTAATACAAGGTTAAGTACCCTTTTGAGCGAGGAATCGTTTACAAAATTTGAAAGCAGCGAGCAAATCAGCGAGGCGCAGCAGACCGTGAGTGCTACGGTTCCGATTCCGCTCATACCGAACCGCTCCCTATCACAAGCACCATTGCAGCGGAGATGATGTACACGGTCATCACGCAGAGAACTACGGCAATTATTACCGAGAATACCGAGCTTATCCCTTCAAGAAGCTGCGCACTTTGATTGAGCCCCATAACCTCGGCGGTCGCTTTGCCTGTATTGAGGGCAACCGCCCACAAAAAGCACTGAATTATTATCGGCAAAAAGGTTACGGCTACGGCGAGAATTACAAATACGCCCAAGCCCGATTTGAGCACCGACACGCTGCCCGACACCGTTCTATACGCCTCCGAAAGAGCAGAACCGACAACGGGAACAAAGGAGCTGAGGGCAAAACGAACCGTTCTGCCCGAGACGTTGTCGAGCGAGTTTGTGACAAGCTGTTTTATGCCGAGGACAGAGGTGAACACCGTCATTGAAAACGCGAGAAACCACTTGAACACCTTTGAAATCAAAGTAGTGAACCCTTTGAGGTTGATATTCGGAGAAATTCCGCCCGAAATGCTGAGCCCTAAAAACATATTCAAAAACGGTAGGACTATATACTCCGCCGCTCGGGCTACTCCCTGCCCCGCGGCGATTACCGACGCGCAGTAAGCCGAGGACGCGAATGGCTGACCCGAGGAAACCATAAGCATTCCTGCTATGGGCACAAATGCGAGCATCAGGTTTGAAGCGTTGATTATTATGTCGCACGCGGAGCTGATTGTTCCGATTGCCGGAGTCAGCACAGCGCAGGTTATGCACAGCGCCGAGGCTGTGTTGAGCGTCGCGCCGACGTCGGGACTGAGCGAGGATTGGTAAGCGCTGAGCATTGAGCAAATCAGCAGCAGGGCGATAATTGAAATCAGTCCGCTCAGAGGCGACTGTACGTTTTCTGCGGCTGTAGCTTGAATCTCGCTCATAATCGAGTCAAAGGAAAGCTCCGACAAAATAAAAGCGTCGGCGCTGTCGGCTCCGATGTTAATCATACTCTGCCTGACCTCGTTGGAAAGGCTCTCGTAAAGCTCGGAAAAATCATATTCGACGCTTGTGTCCGCTTCCTCGGCGCTTACGGAAAGCAAAGAGCCAAGCAGCAGAATTACAAATACAATTATGAATGTAACGGATTTTTTCACGTCTTACCTTTCTGTTATACTCATCTGTTAATTAAGCTTAAAACAGTATTCAGAATGTCGGCGTACAGCGGAAGCGAAACTGCCGTAACCAAAATTTTGCCTGTCAGGGTCACATTTGAGGCGAGCGCGGCGCTGCCTGCGTCTCGGCAGGTGTTGGCTGTGAACTCCGTGACAAGGCAGATTCCGACAACCTTTAGCAAAATCGCGATGTAGCCAGTGCTGATACCCGACGCCGCGACAATATCGTTCACCGTTTGAGTGATTTGCGACGCGCTGCCGAGCAGATTGAACAAAATTAATACCGAAGCCGCTATCCCGAGCATCAGCGCGATTTCCGAGCTTTTGGGCTTTAACGTTAGGGTTATTACTACCGTGACAAGCGCGAGCGCGCAAACTGCGATTATATTCATCAAAAATCAAAAAGCTGCTTGATTGTCTCGAACAGCGTGCTGATTTGCGTTATTATCATTGTGAGCACCACTATCAGACCCGCAAGCGTGGTCAGCATTGCCTGTTCCTCGCGCCCGCTGCGGATTAAAAGCTGTGACAGCACCGCGACGATTATGCCGATTGCCGCGATTTTAAAAATTAACTCTACGTCCATTTATACCTCTTTATTCTTTTACAGAATTATTATTGCGACTGAGATTCCTCCGAACAGCCCGAGCGCCTTATATACCGCCGATTTTTTTTGAAGCTCGGTTTTGCTTTCGTCAAGCTTTGCCGCGAACATTTTTTGATATAGCTCGATGTGCTTTAGCTGGCCTTCAATATCGGTTGAGCCTAACGCCGAACCAAATTCAATTAATAATTCTTTATCGGAATTATTCAGTCCCGACGATTTCGGAATATTATTAATCTGTTTTTCCCAAAACACGCTGAAAGGAATACTGTAATCCGCTTCGCCGCACAGATATTCAAGGTCGGCTCCCTTTGCGGAACGGGAAACAAGCTTGAAAATATCATCGCCGCTGTAACGGATTTGGGTTTTCAGAACCGAAAGAAATACGCTGAATTTTTCAAAAAATTCCAGCCTGAAGCTTAACCTTTTTGTCAGCAAACACCCTGCTCCGAAGCCCGCGAGGACTATTAACACGCAGCCGGTTATTTTAAGGATCAAGTAAATCACCCGACGTTATAATTTGCTTTATTTTTCCTATATTTTTTCGGCTGTCGAGGAACACGACGCTTTCAAACGCTCCTGTTTTTACAATCCTTTCGGCGTTCGGTTTTTTAAGAAGCTCGCGCGGATTTGAAGCGTGCATTGCGGCGATTACGCTGACGCCGCTGTTGACGCAGCCCTCCACGGCGGAAACGTCCTCCGTGGTGCCGAGCTCGTCGCAGATTATGTAATCGGGTGACATACAGCGCAGCGCCTGTTCAACCGCTCTGTGTTTCGGATAGCCGCTGAAAACGTCGCAAAATCCGACGTCGTTTTGGCTTACTCCCGAGATTGAGGCGGCAAGCTCTCCCCTCTCGTCAATCAGCGAAACCTTTTTATTTTCTTTTTTAGAAATATATCGTGACAAATCCCTGAGAATTGTGGTTTTTCCCGAGCAGGGCTCGCCGCAGATTAAAACTCCATTTTCCGCCATGCCAACGCTTTCGACAAGGCTTTCGCAGCAGCCGATTACCTCCCGGGAAATTCGGATATTGATTGAGCTTATGTCGCGGATATTCACAATTTCTCCCGAATTTACCACCGCCGTACCGCAAACGCCTGCCCTGTGCCCTCCCGAAATTGTGATAAAGCCGTTTATCAGCTCGTTTTGAACCGAATAAACCGAATAACGGCAAATTCTGTTAAAAGCGGCTTCAACGTCGGATTTTAAGCAGATTAACGCCTTGTCCGACGCGCGGCTTTGCATTGTGCCGTCGGGCATAAAGCAGTAATTTTCTCTGTTTGTCGTTACAGAAAACGGCTGATTTACACGCAAATGAATTTCTGTCACCTTATCGGCGACGAAGCTCAGATTTTTTTCAAGTATCTCCTTAAACGGATTGCTCAGGCAGTCAAGCGCCGACCGCAGCTTTTCAAATTCATTCTTCATTCAATTCCTCCAGTGTTATAATGTATGCAGACAAGCATAAAAAAAGACCTCCCAAAAGGAAGGTCAGAAATTTGTGTAAAATTATTTGAGCATATCCAAAAATTCCTGCTCGGAGATTATATTGATTCCGAGGCTTTGAGCCTTTGTAAGCTTGCTGCCCGCGTCCTCTCCCGCGAGAACATAAGTGGTCTTTTTTGAGACAGACGAGCTGGTTTTGCCGCCGTTTTCCTCAATAATTTTGCTCGCTTCGCTGCGCTTCATAGTCGGCAGGGTGCCTGTGAGGACAAAGGTCATTCCCTCAAGGATTCCTCCACGTTTGCGCTGAGGCGAAGGCTTCATTTCAAGCCCGAGGGCTTTTAACTGGTTGATTAAATCCACGGTGCTGTCGAGCGAAAAATAGTTTTCAAGGCTTTCCGCCATAACGCTTCCGAAGCCCTCGATTTTTTCAAAATCCCCGGCTTTTGCCGACATAATATCGTCAATCGTAAGGAAGTTTTCGCATATAAGCTTTGCCGCCTTCAAGCCGATATTGCGTATTCCCAGCGCGAAAATCAAACGGTAAAGCTCGTTATGCTTTGAATTTTCAACGGCGGAAATCAGGTTATTCGCGGATTTTTCTGCCTTGCGGTCAAGGGCTGTGATGTCCTCCGCGCTAAGGCGGTACAAATCCGCAGGAGATTTAATCAGCTTTTGACCGACAAGCTGTTCAAGCACGGCAGGTCCTAAGCCCTCTATATCCATAGCGTCGCGGCTTACAAAGTGAATCAGGTGACGCATAAGCTGGGCAGGACAATCGGTGTTGGTGCAGCGGATTGCCGCCTCGTCGTCCTGTGACACGGGGCTTCCGCAGCTTGGACAAAGCTTTGGAAACTCAAACGGCACGGCGTTTTGAGCGTGCTCGCTGACCGAGAGAACCTCGGGAATAATCTCGCCTGCCTTGCGGATAATCACCGTGTCGCCCACGCAGATGCCCTTTTCCTCGATAAAATCCCTGTTATGGAGCGTCGCGCGGCTTACGGTTGTGCCCGCGAGCAGTACAGGCTCAAAAATTCCGACAGGGGTTAAAACGCCTGTTCTGCCGACGTTAATTTCAATTTCAAGGAGCTTTGTGGGCTTTTCCTCTGGCGGATATTTGTACGCCTCCGCCCATTTGGGATATTTTGCGGTGCTGCCCAAAAGCTCGCGCTGGCTGAAATCGTCAACCTTGACAACCGCGCCGTCTATCGGAAAATCATATTCGCCGCGGTTGTTGCCGATTTGTTCTATCTCCTCAATCGCTTCGTCAATCGTTGAGCAGACCTTATACATTGAAGTCGGAAATCCCAACTGAGCCAAATAATCAAGCCCCTGAACATGGCTGTCAATCGTAACGCCCCTGATTTGCTGAATATTAAAAACAAAAATGTCAAGGTTCCTTTGAGCGGTTATTTTCGCGTCCTTTTGCCTAAGCGAGCCCGCCGCCGCGTTGCGCGGATTTTTCGCGATATTTTTTTCCTCGTTTTCCTCCTGCCTTTTTACAAGCTCCTCGAAGCTGGTATATGACATATAAGCTTCGGCGCGAACCTCCAAAAATTCGGGAGCATTGGGAATACGCTTTGGCAAGGACCTTATTGTCATCAGGTTATCCGTAATATCCTCGCCGGTTATGCCGTCTCCGCGTGTTGAGCCGCGCACAAAAACGCCGTCGATGTACACCATGTACTGCGGTTCCCACAAGCTCTCATGGACACCGGTGGA
>CAJOLF010000082.1 GCA_905235295.1 uncultured Ruminococcus sp.
ACCAATATGGTAGATAACGATAAGGGTAAGGATGTCCTCTCGGGTAAGCTCAATGAAAAAGTAATTGACATGGAGTGGGTTACCGCAATCGAAGACACACTTCCCTACATAGAAAAAGCTATTGACGAACAGCGCCGCTTCATTGTCGAAAATAATGAGATTTACCGAATCGACAAGGCAAAAATCATCAACAAGGATTCGGTAAAGCACCTTATTCAGCATACCAATTTTATTGATAACATTGATGAAAACGGCAAGGTCACGCCGAACAAGGTTCTCACCATTGAGCGTGAAGACAGCTTCGAAACCTACGAAAATCGCTTTTTGATTACTTTGGTAGAAACAGCGATGAACTTTGTATCCGACAAGTACCGCAAAATGCTTGACGCGCCTACGGATACATATAATAAAGCAGAAATGGAACGCGACCTTGTGCTCAATAACCAGCACATAACCTTCAAAATGGAGTATTCCAACGAGGTTAAGGACGCAAAGGCGGAAGACCTTGATGTTAAGGATTACGAAAAGCTTTCGGACTTCGACCGTGTTCGCCGTATCCGCGAAAAGCTTAACTCCTTCCTCAACACCGATATGATGCAGGCGCTTAAAAAGTGCATCCGCGTAAAACCGCCTATCAACCGCACAAACCTTATGACCAAAAACCCCAACTACAAGGCTTGCCTCGATTTATTCACGTACCTCGGCGCGTATAACAAGCCCGGTTACGAAATCGTGGGCAGAGACTTTTCGGGTTCAATGGACAAGGAAGTTCAGGAAGCTATTTATATTTCCCAGGGCTTCCAGCACTTTATGCTTTCAATCTCAACCAACCCGGCTCTGAAAAAGATGCTCGAGGAAAGGTATCAGGAGAATAAATCCGGTCGCGGAAAAGCAGGCAGCTCCGAAATCGACGAGATGATTCAAAAGGTTCGCGAGGAAGAAATGAAGATTCGTCTTCAGGAAATCCGTGATCGCGAGAAAATCATTCGCGACCAAAAAGCGGAGATTGCTGCTCTCAAACGCGAGATTGAAAAGCGCGACAAGACAATCGAATCCCTCAAAAGCTCTATCAAGGCTCTTGAAGAAAGAGTTAAAGAGCTTGAAAATGAGCTGCAGGCGGTCAAAGCCGAGCTTATCAAAGCAAAGGAACGCATTGCCGAACTCGAGGCGAGAGTCGCCGAGCTCGAAGCCCGCGTTGCCGAGCTTGAGGCTCAGGTTGCCGAACTCGAGGCAAAGGTTGCCGAGCTTGAAAAAATCAAAGCCGAGCTCGAGGCAAAAATCGTTGAGCTTGAAAAAATTATTGAGGAGCAAAAGGCTCGTATCGCTGAACTCGAGGGCATCGTAGCTCAGCAAAAAGCCCGCATTGAGGAGCTTGAAAAATACGTTGCAGAGCTCGAAAACACCAAGGCTCAGCTCGAAGCCAAGGTTGCAGATTTGGAAGCTGAAAACGCTCAGCAAAAAGAGACCATCAAGGCTCACGAAGCTACAATCGCTTCCCAGGTTGCCGCTATTGCTGCTTTGGAAGCTGAAATTTCCTTAGCGAAATCTCAAATTTCCGACCTCACATCAACCCTTGAACAGCGCGATGCGACAATTGCCGATCAAGCTGCTCAGATTGAAGCGCTCAACGGAAACGTTGCCAAGCTTACCGCTGAGCTCGCCGAAGAAAAGCGCGCTCATAAGAACGATGTTGAGGCTGAGAAGCAAGCTCACTCCAGCCACGTTGACGAGATGAACCTTCTCTTTGAGGGCGAAAAGGCAGCGATTGCCGAATCTCACGAAAAAGAGCTCGCAAAGACACAAGCCGAGCATAAATCCGCTATGGATAAGCTCGAAAAACAAAAAGAAAACGAAAAATCCAAGATACAGAAGGATGCCGACGCCCGCGTAAAGGCTGTTAAGAAGGACGCTGACAAAAAGGCAAAGGCAGAGATTAAAGCCGAAGTCGGCAAAGCTCAGGCTCAGGCGAAGGATGCCGCCAAAAAGGCTGCAGCGACCGCCGCTATGTACAAAAAAGAGCTCAAAATCGACCGCGGTGTTCCCGGACTTTATAAGCACGATTTTGTTTACGGCGCTCTCGGAATCCAGTCGCTCAAGGCTATGACGCTCAGCGCGTCGGGAGCCGATCTCAGCAATCTGCCGGATATCAATAATCTTTTAGCTATTTTTGTTACACAGGACAGCAAAAAGTTAACATTTTACGCCGGCACAAGCGATCGCATAGAGGTAGTTAAAAACTTCCGCATATCCGATAACTTTGACTCCTGCAAAGAGACTGTGCTCGAACAGCTCAAAGACGCAGACAAATCCTGCGTGTATCTTACATACAAATCAGTTAGTGATGCCGGTGTTGACAACGTAAGGAATTTCCTTGAAGGCGACGCGCAGTTCGCCACAACACAGGTTTATCATGATAAATCGCTGAGAAGCGGAAAACAAATAATATTATTACAGAGGTTAGAAATGACTAAGAAAACAATTGGCGGCAAGCGTCTTGTTATGACTAAAAATTTAATAATGATGCTTGTAATGCTGGTTGTTATCTTTGTGGCAATCTTCGCGTGGTACACCAGCAGCTACGCGGTAACCGCTGAGACAAATTCAATCAGCGCGAAATCCGCCGATAATGTCGAGCTGGCTGTTCCCGAGAAGATCGGAAACGTTGATGTTTTCCCGCTCAGTAATGCCAGCTGGAAACCCGAGATCGATTTTTCCAACTCAGGCTATCTTAAAAATCTTGTAAAAGACATCACAAGCGGCGGAAACCAGTTTGTTGTACCAAACTTTGAGGCTGCAAGCGGCTTAAAGGAAGGCAGAAAGGTTATCGCCGACGACGTTTGGACAGACGGACTTTCAAGCAAGGAAGCGCTCACAAACACCAGCGCCCTTGACGACGACCAGTATAATTACATATCTCTTGATTTCTACGTCCGTTCAAAGTCTAAGGACATAAACGTAACCTCGGAATCCTTCCTCGCGGCAGGTTCGGAGCTTGGAATTGAAGAAGACGGTACAATAAGCGAAACACCAGCCAAAAAGCCGTTAAAGGGTAGTAATATTTACCGTTGCAGCACCTACGGCGCGCAATCGGGAACCGCGAACGCGTTTTCGGCTGACGCTGTTGTCGGCGCTATGAGGGTATCACTTGTAGGCGGCCCTGTCACCGCGGTAAATACTTCAACAAGGGCAGAAACATTAGCAAATCAGAATTTAAGATTTCTGTGGCTGCCCAGACCTGATTTGTATTTGTCAACGGATAATAATTCCAACAACTGGAAATTGTATACCGGAATCAAGCCGAGCAATAACACCGCTCAAGGCGGTATGTCTGTCGCGCAGATTAACGAAATTGCAAATCAGACCTACGTTCATTCCTTCTATGAAGGCAACATCGTAACGGGCGGCGTCAAAAAAGGACTCACCCCGCACACCTATAACGATACAGCTGTTAAAACAGTTGACGGCGCTGTAGCGAATGACATATTTAAGGTCAGCAAAATTACAAGCACCGATACAAGTGTCGGAACTACCGGCTATTACCCGACCCTCGGTCAGTCCGCGAACGTCGCGAACGACGCTCCGGAATCCTCCAAGCAGATTCAGTTCACACGCGAGCAGGGTGACAACCGCGACACCACAGGCTACTATGTATATAAATACACATTAAATATTTGGATTGAGGGCGAGGACGCCGAGGCGCGCCGCTCGATGAACAACGGCGTATTCAGCCTTGAGCTTGACTTCGGAACCTAATTCAAAGCTAATAAACAAAATAATCGAAAAGAGGTGAAATTATGGGCAAAATTAGAAACAAAATAATTGATAAAGTTTCTAAATCGGTTGTAGGACGCAAAACCAGCAAAAAACAACTCAGTTTGTCGATAGTTTCACTTATTCTTGCGTTGCTGATTTTAATATCGGCAACCTACTGTTGGTATGCTCTCGCAAAGGGTACAGGCACAGCGAAAAACCTTAACCTCACGGCCGGCAACGGACTCCGTGTTAACGACCTCGGAGACACATCAAAAAAGTTCAAGGATGATTCGTTCCTGCTTCCCGCTTCGTCGGTAGACGGTCGAAACCTGTTTTTCCCGTCGGACGGAACAGATTTTTCAAGCGAAACCTCGAAAATGACCTTCCGCAGCGCGAACGCGGGCGACAGAAACTACGATTACGTTCAGCTTGACTTTAACCTCACCGCCGAGGCAAACTACACGGGCATTTATCTTGACAAGTCAACAAGCTTAAAGATTGAGGTTCCCTCCAACGCTTCCGAAGATTATAAGGAAGCTGCCGCAAAGGCGGAAAAGGCGCTCAGAACAGCTATTTACTACGAGGGAATGGATAAGCCGGTTGTGTTCACTTCACAGATGAACCCTTGTTCGGTGGACGCGGTAAAGGAGATTGACCGTACAACAGGACGTTTCCTTGAGAGCAGCAAGCAGGTTGCCGTTCCGTTCAAGGATTATTCCTACGGCAAAAACCAGCTCGCAATGCTCAACCAGGGCGAAACCCGTCCGTTTTCTTTGATTATATGGTTAGAGGGTACAGACGCCAACTGCACAAGCGCAAATGTTATGCTAAAGCAGCTTGTGCTCAACTTAAAGTTTACAACCTCTTGGGATAACACCGTAGAGATTCATTTTGAGGACACAGAAGGAGCAGCGGTTAAGAATCTGCTTGAAGAGCATCCCGAATACTCTTTGGTTCTTAATTATAACAGCAAAGCGCACAATATAACCGATCTCAAGTTTACAATGCAGAAGGTTTCCGCGGAAAGCGACAACAAAACGTGGAAATGCAACCTTCCCGATAACGCGTACAATGATTTGACGTTCCAGATTCTTAACGGAGCAGACAACAACGCGGTTGTTTATGAGTGGTCCAAGACAACAAGCGGAGGCTCGACCTTAAACCGCGGAACCGCGACTACATACTACGTTGATTCGCTGAACGGTACCGATTCTCGCGGACACTGGCATGACGGCGACATTGAGGATCACGGCGAAGGTCACGACAGCGGAATTGTAGATGACGATGATTGGTAATACAATCTTAAATTCTCAAATTATTATTACAAGGAGGTGCCACTGTGAAAAAGAAAAATAAAAAATCAATTATCCTGTCCATAGTGGCATTCATACTTGTTCTTATGGTAACGGTCGGAGCAACCTACGCTTGGATTGACGATATCAAGCTTGTAGAGTTCCAAAATGATGATTTGACCGATAACGGCGCTCCGCTCAAAACCGGAGTAGACATCAACTCAACGGTCAATGTTACAAGCGATACAAACACCATTGATCTCGGCAATATGCTGAGCCAGTCCGACCTGATGTTTGATAATTATACTTATAACGCCGGAGAGGAAAATGAATACACCGGCAAGCACACTAAGTACGAGGGCGGTTCCAATGCGCCCGACTGGAATAACATTAACAAAGAAAAGGGCTATTTCTACGAATCAGGCGATATGCACCTTTCGGGTTGCTACAGCGACGGCGAAACCTTCTATTTCCCGACGAGCGAAGGCAGCACTTCCTACCGTGAAGGCAACAAGGATGACGAAAACGTCAACTATATCAGTATGACTATGAAGGTCAGCTCGCCGATGGCGAACGTAGATTTTTGGTTCAGAAATTTGCCCACTATTACTAAGCATGACGATTCCAACACCCAAATTGCGAACGCGCGCTATGCGATTATCGTTGACGGTGAAACTCATGTTTATTCAAGCTCCGGTACGGCGAAAACCTGTAACGCCAACTTAAACGGAACAACCAATGTGCAGGGCGTAAGAAAGACATCGACCTATACATACGGCAACTCAGAAAACACTACCGATGAGAGAGGAGCAAATAGTAACACGCTCTTCTCTGTAAACAAGGGAGATACTGTTAATTTAACAATTAAAATTTGGCTCGAAAACGGATTTGACACAAATATTACCGCGTCGGATATCAACTTCCAGTTGGTTTCCTCGTGGGCATATACGCGTAAGATAACAATTGTGGATAAAACAACAAACAGCAGCGGCAGCAGTTGGATTAACGACGATAACGCAAAGCTTTATGTAACATGTCCCGAGATTTTGAATGATTACGCGAAAACAATTTACAATACCAATAATCCAAACGTTGCCTTCTGGAGCGCGATTACTGCAGTTCAGGGGTATGACAAAGCTCCGTTTTATCAGCTTACGTTGGATTCCGGCAGCACAAATTCATATTCAATCGATGTTCCGCTTGCTTTTAACAATGAGGACATTTGTCTTTACCGTTGCGCTGTAAACGGCTGGAACAACGGTACACACAGCGGCAACTCCGGCGACTTCGGCGTAACCTATTGGAACTGGTGGAAATCCACGCTTCCAAATACATATAAATCCGAAACCTATACCCTCTACGGCAGCTCGCTTGATAATGTTGCCGAAAGTGAGTTTAGCGATGTTACAGCTAACTATAAGGGTTACGGAACTTGGGGCGCTGTTGAGGAAATCAGCGTATATTCTCATTATGATGATACAGATTATGCTTCTTACGGAACTGACGGAATCGGCAGCCGACTGTTTATTCGTGACCATTCCGATGAAAGCACATCCGGAGAAATTTATACATACGTAATGTACAGACCGGATAACGAACCAAGTACTCCGTGGAAGGCTAATGTACCTGCGTCGTCCTCAAAGATTCAGTTCTATTACCATTATGGAGGCGCAAAGGGAACTTGGGGTTACAGAAGCTGGAGCGATGAAAACCCGCAAAGGCGACCGTTGGCGTCAACCGGCTTATATGCCGAAAATTCAAAAGTTTATCATTTCGCTCAAAACTACGGCGGCGATAAAGGTTGGGGATACTGGGAAGGCGCGGATACTGTTTATCTTATTAAGAGTGGCTTCCTTTCGCCAACCAGCACAACCGCTCACGCCTATATGTTCGTTGGTGGTACTCCAAAGGAAGCGTATCCCGGCGAAACATTAACCCGTCTGAAGTACACAAACGGCAGCGATGTTTCTTATACATGGAACGGCGGAACAACAACCGCAGAGGTATGGAAAACAGGTTCACCGCGCGTATATAACAAGATTATATTTAATAACGGTTTTGGCGGCGATGGAAATCAAACCGAAGACCTTAACCTCTTCCCGGGTTGCTTCTATCAGGTTGATGGAAACAAATGGTACGGCAGTCTTGACGACAAGGGACGTACAGCGTCAACCGATACCGGTGGCGGCGATGATTCAGGCAGCGATACCGGCGGCGGCACAATGGACGGATATACAACATGGACCGAATTCATATTTAAAATTGAAAATACAGAATACCGAGTCTATTCCAATGCCGCGGGAAATTCCTTTAAGGTTAGGTTGAACCTTTCGGCGGGAGATAACTGGACCACTGTTCAAAAGCAGACCGGCACATATCCAAACTACGGAAACGGCTCAGCAGGACAGCGTTATGAGCCGTCAGCCAATGTTAACTTGTATTTGACTACTGCGAATAATAATAATTTTTCAATCAGAACAAGCACATCCGGCAGTTTCATAGCTACATTCCAGTACGACGGCAATAATCAAAATACAATCAAGATAACAAGTATTCTTAAAGAAGACTGATAAATTTCAAAGGCAAGGTGGTGATACCATGAAAACAAGTAAAAAGCTGATTGTAATGCTTCTCGTCTTAATACTCGGCATTGCGGCGTTCGTGCCTTCCACTTTTTCGTGGTATGACCACAAAGACAGCCAAACCGGTAACAGGATGACTTACTCCAGAAATGATCTTCCCGTTTCCGCAGGTACAATTTCTTTGGTAACAAAGAAGTACAGGATGGACGGAAATAATGTTTATTATGACCAAAAGGGAAACAAGGAATATGACGGAGGCGCTATCAGCTCCGGCTCGGTTGCCAAGGAGACAAATCAGTATTACGGAACCACAATTACAAATACAGGTTCGGCTCCGGCGTACGTAAATCTTTACCTAAAGAACTTTACAAACGATCCGAATAACTATATCGGTACCCTGCAGCCAAGCCTTACTCACAAGAATCTTTCCTCGTCCGTGCACCTGACAAACAAAAACTTTATCCGTGTTTATGTTCAGGTTGGAAACGCGAATAACTGGAAAGATTCAAATGCAAAAACATATTTGGTTTATAAAACCAAAACAAACTCAAACTATCAGTATAAGCAAATTACCAATAATATTAATATCGCGAGTGATACAGGTAATATCTTAAACGGCGTAGCTACAAGGTATGTGGATTTGGCTGACAATACCACAGAGTTTTTCTTTGCTACCGACGGCAACGACGGAGGCTTTAACACTTCAAACTGCACCGTAACCCAGCCGTGGTACAGAACAAAGACGATTACAAACGTTCAGGCTGAAACAGGCTATTATCTGACCGGAGTTGCCGACGATACCACATTTAACGCTCAGTACGCGACATTCGCAATCCCCGGCGGAGTAAGCGTTAATACGTACTTTGACACGGCAACTATTAACAAAAATCAGCATGCGTATGTAACTTTGACCAAAGGAACAAACTACACCGGCGCGAGCGCTTCGTATGAGATTTCCGGCAATAATATCAGCATTAACGGCAATACCGGATACATAACCGCGGGAAGCAGCTTTAACAACGGAAGCACAGCGACCGTTACAACAACAATCACAGGCTCGCTCGGAGATACCACAACGGTTACAACCGCAATCACCAATCCTGCGCTTATGCCTTCGGCGGCAGTAGCGCTGAATGTTGAGATTCCCGGCAGGCACACCGACGAAGAAGGCAAAACGGTAGACGGCACCGCCGAAATTGTTTGGTATATTCAGAATACCAGCTCGAACACCTGCTCCTTCTCGGGCATATACTACACCAAGTAATGGCGTCGGCAAAGGAACCCGCAGAGAAAAAAGATAGGCTAAAGCCGCTCAGGATAATAAAAAATATTGTTTTGGGCGTCCTAATCGCCTTTTTGACGGCAGTTTTAATAATGTCGGTGGTGTCAAGGGCTTCGGACAAAACTCCGTCGCTGTTCGGCTATTCGCTTTTCCGCGTCAGCTCGGGAAGTATGAGCCCGGAGCTTGAAGTCGGCGATGTTATTTTGGTAAAGTCGTGCGACGGCAGCGACGTTAAAAACGGCGAAATTGTCACTTACCTCGCAACGTCGGGCGAGATGTCGGGCAGAATGATAACCCATAGGGTAATAAAAGAGCCGTACCTTAACGGCGATGAATATTATATCGTAACCAAGGGCGACGCAAACGAAAGCAGCGATGATCCCGTCAAAACAAGCCAAATTGAAGGGCGATTTCTTTACAAGATAGGGATTCTTAAATACCTGTTTGATTTTTTCGTAACCCCGTGGGGGTTGCTCGCGATAATCGTGCTTATACTTCTCGCCTTTTCCAACGAGATTGTTGTATTTGTAAAATCGCTTTTCGGAATAGGCTATGATACCGACGATAAAGAAAGAGTAGAAGAAATTATCGAGCGGTATCAAAGAGAAAATCAAAACAAAAGCATCTCCGAAAAATCCGGCGAATCGGGTGAAACGGAGCAGACAACTTCCAATTCGGAGGAATAATAAATGAAAAAAACGGTTGCTTTAGCGCTTGCCGTAATACTTTGCGTGGGTGCGGTCTTGTGCGGCTGCGCGCCGAGGTACGATAAATCTCCCAATCAGTATGAGGGGATTCGCTGGATTTCGTATGACTACAGCTTCAGCTTTACCCCGGACGACGATTGCAAGGGTTATTACAAATACGGCGACACAAAATATAATATTCAGTTAACCTTCGAATCCGCAAGGTTTACCGCGGTTGATGTTGACAAAGGCGATACCGAGCTTTTCCACGGCGAATGGAATTATGAAAAGAACGTCAACGGCGACGACAACCTTTACCTTTATAACATCAGTTTCAATAAGGACGATTACGAGGAGTTTGAATCCAACTTTGCTGAGGTTGATAAGAATTACAATCACCTGAAGGAAATAGCGGCCAAAGCTGGTACAGGGCGCTCTCTGAT